>JAQGLT010000125.1 GCA_028292745.1 Polaromonas sp.
GTCCGCCTTGGACAAGGTGATCGGGACAGCGCGTGGATCGGCCATGATGGGCTCCTGCAGGCAAGGGAGCTCAAAAGTATGCGCCTCTTGTCTCTGTTCAGGCAAATCTCTGGTTCACACCACTAGAGCCTGTTATGAACTAATGGACGGGTCTGCAAATCTATCGAAGTTGCCTTCATTGACCAGGCATATACCGGCCAGGATAGGACAGATCAGGCTGCTTGGCATGGAATTGATCTGTTGGTAGTCAAGCATACCGAAGCGAAAAGAGGATTTGTATTGCTGCCGTGTCGCTGGGTGGTCGAACGCAGCTTTGCCTGGGTTGCACAATTTCGCCGACTGGCGGGGAATTATGAGTGCCTCTTCAAAACCTTGGCAGCACTACAAACCACCCGGCAATGGGTCAATTGCCACCCATAGCAAGCTGCTCTAATTCAGCGGGGAATGCTTCAAGCCTGTTATGAATTTGAAGCGAAGAGAGAAACAGTTTTACTCAGCCTGAGGCAAACAAAACCGACGTAATGTACCAGGCGCAAATCTAAACAGAGACTCATTCTGCAGATAGGTTAGAGCTGCGCGCAAGAGCAATCCAGCGCTCACTCTCCGCCTTGAGCCCACCCTTGAATTGCGCCGTCCGCGCGATGTCAACGTCCAGCCCCCCCTCGCGCAATTGACGTTGTACTTCTGGAATTTCAACAACCTTCAGAATTTCTTGTTCAACGCGCTGAATGATCGCTGAAGGCGTTCCCTTAGGCGCCACCAACGCTAGCCAAAAAGTTGCCTTGAATCCGGGCAACCCGGCTTCAGCCATTGTCGGAACAGTGGGGAGCTCCTCCATTCGTTTTTCAGAAGTCACTCCAAGCGCCCTCAGTTTGCCCGATTTTATTTGTGGCAGTGCGTTGTTGATGGCCATGAATGCCATTTGGACCTGGTTACCCATCAGGTCTACTGTCACGGGTGAACTGCCTTTATAAGGGACATGTTTCAAGTCGGTCTTGGAAGCTTGCAAGTACATGGACGCCACCAAATGTTGGTTGCCGCCATTGCCTGAAGACCCGAAGTTCATCTCACCAGGCTTGGATTTCGACAGTGCAATGAATTCCTGAACGGTTTTCGCAGGTACCTGCGGGTTGATCGCCATTACAAATGCACTGCTGACGATACGAGCCACAGGCTCGAAGTCCGTTAGAGCATCGTAGGGCAAATTTTTGTACATCACCGGGGCAAAAAGGTGCGACGTCGACATGAGCATGAACGTGTAGCCGTCCGGTTTGGCTGTCGCAGCGATTGATGCCCCCAAGGTTGAGCCGGCACCAGGCCTGTTCTCGGCAATGAACGGCTGCCCTAGCGCTTTGCCAAGCCTCTCCGTAAGGATGCGCGCAAGTACATCCGTCACTCCGCCGGCCGCAAAGGGCACGATGATCTTGACGGTTTGTGTCGGCCAAGGCTTTTCTTGAGCAATGGCTGCAGCAGGAAAGTTACCTACGGCCAATACAGAAAATGAAGCGATCAAGATTTTTTTCAGGGCAACGCGGGATTGCATACAGTCTCCTTTAAGATATCGAAATAGTAGTTCATTAATGAAATAATATATTTTATGGTTAACCCTAGCGTATCCGAACAGCCGAAAGCGTCTGCATCAGAAGATGGTGAGCGCGGCTTAACAAACTCGAGTACTTCCGTAACCGAAATGATTCGAGATGACATCATCAAGGGGGTCTGGGCACCCAGGCAAAAGCTAGGGGTGAAGGAGGTTGCTGACAGATATGGCGTGGGAGTTATCCCTGTGCGCGAAGCACTCGCCCGACTGTCGACCTCTGGCTTTGTGGATTTTGAGGACCGCAGAGGCTTTTGGGTGACTGCTATTTCACTCAGTGCCCTGATGGACGTGACAGAAACACGTGTTTTCATTGAAACGGAGGCGTTGCGTCGGTCAATCTTGGCAGGCGACATTGCTTGGGAAGAAACTCTTCTTTCCACGCATCATCGGATGAGGCGAACACCAATCTACCTGGAGGACAAGATTACTTTGAATTCGGCTTGGGAAATCGCTCATACGGCATACCACACGGCTTTGATATCCGGCTGCCAGTCAAACTGGCTGATCAAGCTCGCAATGACATTGCGTGAACAAACGGAGCGGTATCGCAATCTTTCGTTCACGCAAACTTCTGAAGAGACCGGAAAGACTGTCGCAATCAAGCGCAACATCGGCGGAGAACATGCGGACCTCTTGAATGCGGTACTCAACAAGGAAGTTGAATTGGCCTGCAACCTTCTTGCATCTCATATTCGCCAAACAAGCGCACTGAGTGCCGAGCGTCTTCGCGGTAACCCTCACATAACTGCCAAATCATGTTGACGGCAAATAAAAAATCATGAAGCACGTGCTGCCACCAACAACCGGGCCCGCCCGGCCAAAAATCTTCCCACCTATGGCGGCGCAGCGCAGACCGCGGCATCCTAATTGAAAGAAGACAAATGACAGGAATTGAAAACGAACAAAAAGTTGTCAAGTGGCTCGATGGAACGGAACATTGGGTGAATCGCGGACCGAGCAACGACATCAAACTTTTTCTTTGGCACAAGCCGCGTCGCTCTGGCACGCGTTATGCCGGTACCATCTTGTTCATCCATGGTTCGTCACAGGCCGCCCAGCCCACCTATGACCTTCATGTACCGGGTGTTGCCGATACCTCGGTCATGCAATGGTTTGCCGAACGCGGGTTTGACACGTGGTGCCTGGACAATGAGGGGTACGGCCGGTCCAGCAAGCATCGGGATATCAATTTCAACATCTCCAATGGGGTTGATGACATTGCCGCTGCCGCGTCATATGTCATCGAGCGCTCGGCTTCACCGAAGCTGATGATGTACGGAATTTCGTCAGGCGCGTTGAAAGTCGCCCTGTTTGCACAGCGACATCCAGATCTGGTTGATCGCATAGCCCTAGACGCCTTTGTCTGGACGGGTAAAGGAAGCCCAACGCTAGAAGAGCGGGCCAAGCGACTGCCCGAATGGAGGAGCAAAAACCGCAGGCCACTCAATCGGGAATTCATCACAACGATTTTTACGCGTGACCATCCCGGTAGCGCCGATGATGCGCTGGTTTCTGTCTACGCCGATGCGGTGCTAGCGCTGGACGATTCGGTTCCAACAGGAACTTATCTGGATATGTGCGCGAACTTACCTATTGTCGATCCGGTTCAGGTTAAAGCGCCGACGCTGGTGATGCGCGGCGAGTTCGACGGCATCGCCACTTACCAAGATATTTCGGAGTTTTTCGCGCTTCTGCCCTCAAGCGACAAGCAGCTCTCAATCATGCCTGGCGTCTCCCACGCAAGCATTCAGGGGAAAAACTTTCTTCTTGCCTTCCACATCGTGCATGGATTTTTCTCCATGCCGCCGCGGAAATACTGACAGCTCATCCTGAACCACCATCCTGGCACCGACCATTTAGATGCTTGCCAGAGATATTCCAAATTTTAAATCAACCAATCTTGACTGATATCACATGAAGTTCGTTACCTTCAGCTCCGAACCTTTCCAAACAAGCCAGCTCGGATTGCTGGAGGGCAACGACTTGCTAGCCCTGCCTGCAGGGCACCAATACGATCACCCCGCTACCCTGCTGGAGGCGATGCAAAAAGATACGCTGCAAGAGACAGCCTCATTGCTGAAAAAGCATGGCGTAAAAATCGATCAAGCGAACATTCGTTTCCTTCCTCCAATACCTCGCCCTCCAAAAATTTTCTGCGTGGGATTGAACTATGTGGATCACTCGAAAGAGTCGAATATGGATCAGCCGACCTATCCGACCATCTTTGCGCGTTACCACACCAGCCTGACAGGCCATAAGTCGCCCATCATCCGGCCGCACTCGTCAATTCAGCTTGACTATGAAGGGGAGCTGGTCGCATTTATCGGCAAAGGTGGACGCCATATCTCTTTAGCCGATGCGCTGGATCATGTGGCGGGCTATTCCGTTGGCAATGAAGCGTGCATACGCGATTATCAATTCAAGGCGCCGCAATGGACCATTGGCAAGAATTTTGACCAGACCGGTTCGATTGGACCTGCATTTGTGACGGCGGATGAGCTACCGCGTGGAGGTGTCGGCCTTGACATCCAGACTCGCCTGAATGGGGTTGTCGTTCAGCATGCAAACACGAAGGACATGGTTTTTGATCTCGCGACGGTCATTCAAGTTCTCAGTGAAGCCATCACACTGGAGTGTGGGGACATGATCATTGCTGGCACGCCGAGCGGTGTCGGTATGGCTCGCAAACCGCAGTTGTGGATGAAACCCGGTGATACGGTGGAAGTTGAGATCGAAGGCGTGGGGCTTCTTTCAAACAACATTGCACAAGAAAGTTGATCGGCACCCGGGACTCGTTATGAGTCGCCTTAAACATCTGACTTGGAGTTGCCATGACCATTTCTTTATCTACTCATGCGCAGACCATCAAGGTCCTGACGACAGGTGCGTTCAAACCTATCGTGGCAGCAATAGTTTCGAATTACGAAAACCGTACTGGAGTCAAGGTCGAGGTTTGGAACGATACAGCTGGCGCACTGATTAAACGGATTGACGCCGGGGAATTGTTTGACGTGGTGGTATTAACTCCGGCGGCACTCAAAAAATTAACAGATGATGGCCGAATCGCATCCAACCGCGTCGAAATCCTAGCGAAAGTAGCTATTGGCGTAGCCGTTAGAAAAGGATCGCTTTTGCCAAATATCGATACGCCCGAGTCGTTCAAGGCAACGGTAATGAGCGCCAAGAAAGTCGCTTACATTGATCCATTAAGTGGCGGCTCAAGCGGCATCTACCTTGATGGGCTATTCAAGCAAATGGGAATTGATGAAACAGTCAGGAAAAAGGCTGTACTGGTGAAAGGTGGTTTGGTCGCCTTGAAACTCGAATCGGGAGAAGCTGATCTAGCAATCCACCAGATCAGCGAAATTATGCCGGTCAGCGGCGCGCAGCTAGTGGGTCCGCTGCCGGAGGCTATACAAAATTACACAGTCTATGCTGGTGGTGTAAGCGCCACCAGCAAAGCGCTCGCGTCGGCTGATGCATTTCTGACCGAACTCTCTGGACCTGACGCAGCTAGGATACTTGGAGAGAAAGGCATGCTTGCTGTTCGATAGTGGCGGCCATGTAAAAAATTCTCCTAGGGATGGTGTTCAAAACTCGATTTTTTGAGCAAATTCCCGCTGTAAGTTGTTGATTTACATGGGCATCAACCGCTGGAATGTTAGTTTTGAACATGATCCCTAGCGGGATTCACTTTCAAGCCTCTGCCTCAATACACAAAGATTTTTGACTTCCATATAACGCAATGGGGCCCTGGCGCGCCAGATTCGTTGAGCGACTTCCTGTTTAATCGACGGCATGAATTTACGGCAACTAAGATACTTTGTCACGGCGGTAGACCTCAGCAATATCACGCGTGCCGCGCAGAAACTGCATGTGGCGCAACCTGCGCTTGGAATGCATATCCGCGAGCTGGAAGCAGAGCTGGGGGTGAGCCTGTTGCGGCGGCATTCACGAGGTGTTGAGCCCACGCCTGCGGGGCAGCTGCTGTACAGCCGGGCAACTTCCATTTTCGAGCAGCTTGAGGAGGCGCGTCGGGACGTCATCCAATTGCACAACACCGCGCGCCAGCCGATCGCGCTTGGCATCACAACCAGTCTTATGCTGCTGATCGGCACGGACATCCAGTTGAGCGCACAGCGGGATTTCGAGAGTCTCGCGTTGAGCCTGGTGGAAGGCCCGAGCTTCTTTTTGGCGGATGCAATTGAACGGGATGAACTTGACGTAGCGTTTGCCTACAACATAGAACCTCGGCCAAATCTGGTGCTGACTGCTGTGATGGATGAGGAAATCCTCTTTGTCACCCCTTTCGTTGCGGGCGAAACGTCTGGCACCGTATCGATGGAAGAAGTTTTGGCGAGCAAATTGGCCTTGGGCTCTCGACGTGACATAGGCCGCCGGATACTGGCTCTGGCAGCAGGTCTATCACCTGAAAACCTGAAGGTGGCGTATGAGGTCCAGTCCATCGCCGCAATCCGTGAGTTGATACTGCGTGGCGAGGCTTGCAGTGTCATGCCGTACGGATCGGTGGCGCATGAGCTTGCCACGGGCCAGCTTCTAGCCAGGCGCATTTCGGGATGCCCCTTGAAATCAACGCTTTACATCGTCCGGCGCGCAGGTCATCCCTTGACCAAAACCCCGCAATTTGATGAGGCGCTTAAAAAACTTCTGAACCGCACCCTTGACATGGCGGTTGAAAAAATTGGCGACTATGGCACCCGGATTTAGCGCTAGCGCGACGTCGCCCTGAAAGGCCAAACCGCGCACCTGGGACGTCCGTTTTGCCACTTTTCTCCTTCCTCGCTGGGAGAAGGAGAGCTACCGGGAGGCCAGGAAAATGGCGGAATTTGTGATCAAAACAGGCTGCAGCGCAGGCAGGGCCTGCGCAAGCAGCTATGAATTCAGGAGCTTCCAGGCTGACCGGCTTGGCTGTTTCCAATCCGGGTGAAGCCGCTTTAGTTCTTCAGAAAGGAAGGACGGCTGGCAGCGGTTGCGGTCTCGCGCCGCCGCACCTGGCCTGGCGACGCGAGCGACGCGGGAACCCGACCTGCCGCGTGGCGCTGGCCGTTGCAGACCTCATGGCTGATGGCCAGGTTTTCGGCATGGCTGTTGCCGCCGTCGCGTAGCGGCAGGATGTGCTCGAGCGTGGCCGCTTCCGGCGTGACATGCTTGCCGCAAACCCAGCAGGGCACGACGCCATGCAGCTGGCGGGCGACTGTCCTGTACATCTTGATGCGAAGGTGACTCAAACTGCTCATGCGTGCATTTTCATGCCAAAGCCGCGCCGCCGTGGGCTGGATTCCCCCGTGATGCAGAACAGAATTGGCCTGTGGCTTGCCCGATGCCGCAAGCTTGCCGACAATACTCATTGTTCAAACCATAAAAAAGGATTCCCCATGAAGGGCGACCCACAAGTCATCGTTTACCTGCAGGCGCAGCTCAAGAACGAGCTGACGGCCATCAACCAGTATTTCGTGCATTACCGCATGTACAAGCACTGGGGGCTGGACAAGCTGGCCAAGAAGGAATATGAGGAATCCATCGGCGAGATGAAGCATGCCGACCGCCTGATGGACCGCCTTTTCATGCTCGACGCCCTGCCCAACCTGCAGGACCTGGGCAAGCTGATGATCGGCGAGGACGTGCTGGAGGCGCTGGGCTGCGATCTGAAACTCGAAAGCGCGGCGCAGGCCACTGTCAAGGACGGCATGGCGCATTGCGAAAGCGTGCGCGACTATGTCTCGCGCGACCTGCTGCAGGACATCCTGGAAGACACCGAAGAGCACATCGATTTTCTGGAAACCCAGATCGAGCTGGTGGCCAAGGTCGGTCTGCAGAACTACCTGCAAAGCCAGATGGGCGAGCTCGGCTAGGCGGACGTCGAGCCACAGCAACAGCCACCGCGCCAGTCAGGCGCTGGCGCACTGAACAACGGGGCCTGAAGGGCCCCGTTGTTGTTTTCCTGTCATGGGCCCTGAAAATCAACTGGTTTTTCAATTTCATATATTACGAATCATTCTCATTTACTATAAACTCGGCACTTGAATTCACCAGCCAGCCAACTCGCGTCCACCCAGGGCTCCGAGCACAGCCAAGCCAATTCCCGCAACCCGTTCCGACGCCGACAAGGCCGGACACCCGCTTGGAGCTTTTTCCCTTGGCACACCCTTCCGCCCGCCCTGCGCGCACTAAAAAATCCCGTCAAAGCACGGCCAAGAACCACTCGGCCGTTGTCAGCAGCCTCACGCCAACGTCTTCCTGCGACAGGGCGCTGCTGCCCCTGGGCGCCCTGATGCTGGCCGCGTCGGTCAGTGGCTGGGCACAGACGGTGCCATCGGCCACCGAAAAAACCCTGGGCACCGTGATCGTCAAGGAAAAGACCGAGGGCACCAGTTCCAAGGCCACGCTGCGGGCCACCGAGACCGGTATCGGCAAGGGCACGCAGGCGCTGCGCGACATTCCGCAATCGGTGACGGTGATGACCGAGCGCCTGATCGACGACCGCAATCTGGACGATTTCCGGGAAGTGCTGCGCACCACGGCGGGCGTCACCTTCCAGGCCGGCGAAACCGGCGAGGAAGACGTGCGCCTGCGGGGCTTTTCGCTGGGTCTAGCCGGGGACATCTACACCGACGGCATGCGCGATGGCGCGTTGTATGAGCGCGACACCTTCAACAATGACCGCGTGGAAGTGCTCAAGGGTTCTGCCTCGATGCTGTTCGGCAAGGGCTCGACCGGCGGGATTGTCAACCAGGTCAACAAGCAGCCTTTCCTGATGGACCAGCACGAGGTCAACTACACCCTGGGCACCGGCAAGGAACACCGGCTGACGGGCGACTTCAACCTCAAGACGGGCGAGGAATCGGCTCTGCGCATCAATGCGATGGTCCACGAGGCGGACAACTACGGCGCCACGTCCAGCAAACGCGGCATTGCCCCGACCTACCGCTGGGGCATCGGCACGCGTGACGAATTTTCGATTGGCCTCTACCATCTGGACATCAAGGGCAGGCCCAACTACAGCCACCCGTGGTTCATTCAGGATGGCCTGATCGTTCCCACGCTGCCGGCCCGGAACTACTACGGCTTCGACAGTGACTACCTGAACACATCGGCCACCTACGGCACTGTCAGCCACACCCACCGCTTCGACCAGGACAGCCAGGTCACCACCCGCCTGCGCCATGGCCGCTACAAGCGCGACCTGTGGGCCAGCGTGATCCGCTTCGGCCAGACCAATGGCGCGCCCACCGCCATCAACA
The DNA here is from genome assembly GCA_028292745.1 of Polaromonas sp. GTDB lineage: Bacteria > Pseudomonadota > Gammaproteobacteria > Burkholderiales > Burkholderiaceae_C > Polaromonas. The sequence goes on from JAQGLT010000125.1 coordinate 8,863, forward strand.
ACCTGAGCGACAGCACCGTCGTTGCCCGCACCCCCAAGGGGCGCATCGGCATCAGCGACACCACGCAGTTCCAGAGCGACTACACCGGCAGCTTTGACGCGCTCGGCAAAAAGCACAGCCTGATCGCCGGGGTGGACTACTACCAGGAAGACGCCAAGCGTGCCAACAGTTTCGCCGGCACCGCCAGCACCCTGACCAGCACCGTGGGCACGCCCAACAACGGCGACTCGCGCACCGATACCCGTGGCGAGGCGCCGTTCAACACCTTCGACGCCCGCAACCTGGGCCTGTATGTGCAGGACACGGTGGCCGTGACCTCCACCCTCAAGCTGATCGGCGGCCTGCGCTACGACAACTTCAAGGCGTCCTACCAGACCACTGCCGGTGTGGGCCATGAAAGCTCGGACGGGCTCTGGAGCCCGCGCCTAGGCGCCTTGTTTCAGCCTGACGACAACACCTCCTACTACGCCTTGTTCGGCACATCGTTCAACACTTCTGGCGACACCTACCAGTTCACGCCTGGAAACCCCAGCAGCAAGGACGCAAACACCGGCCCTGAAAAGAGCCGCAACATCGAGGTCGGCGGCAAGTTCGAGCTGTTCGAAAAGCGCGCTTCGCTGGGTGTCTCCTTGTTCCACTCCGAGAAATACAACGAGCGCAACACCGACCCGGATACCGCCAGCGCGCAGAACGTGTTGTCCGGCAAGCGCCACGCCACCGGCATGGAGTTCAACCTGGCCGGCCGCATCACGCCGAAATGGGAAGTCTTCTACAACCACACATGGATTCCAGAGGCGAAGATTGATGAGAGCAATGTGGTGCCCAACGCCGCAGGCACCGGTGCGCAGGTCAGGGGCGACCGCTCCGCCCTCACGCCAAAGCACAGTGCCAGCCTCTGGACGACCTACCAGGTCATGCCCAAGCTTCGCCTGGGCGGCGGCCTGACCTACCGTGGCAAGCAAAGCCCGGAAGGCGCGCGCCACTTGCAGGCCGACAGCTTCACCACCTTCGACGCCATGGCCGAGTACACCTTCAGCGACAGCACCTCGCTCAAACTCAATGTGGCCAACCTGACCAACGAGCTGTATGCCGATTCGCTGTACCGTGGGTTTTATGCCCCTGGCGCGGCCCGGGCAGTCCAGCTGACGCTCAAGACCTTGTTCTAAGCAACGCCACGGCTTACCCATCCACTGCCTGTAGATCATGCTTTTGCATCTGACGAACATCCTCTCTAGCGACGAACTTGAGCAAGCCAAAAGCCTGCTCGGGGGCGATGCGCCCTGGCGGGATGGCCGCAGCAGCGCGGGCGGGCAGGCGCTGGCGCAAAAGCAGAACCATCAACTGAGCCAGGACAGCGAAGCCGCCCGGCAGCTGCAGGCCCTGGTGCTTGCAGCCCTCAACCGCGACCCGCTGTTTCTTTCAGCAGCACTGCCCAAAAAGATCTTCAATCCGCTCTTCAACCGCTACCACGGCGAATCCAATTTCTACGGCCCGCACATCGACGGCGCCGTGCTGCACTCCAAGGCCACCCAGCAGTGGGTGCGCACCGACATTTCCTGCACGCTTTTCCTGTCCGACCCGGCCGATTACGACGGCGGCGAGCTGGTGATCCGTGACGCCCAGGGAACGCAGCGCATCAAGCTGCCTGCCGGCCACCTGATTCTTTACCCCGGCACCACCGTCCACCAGGTGACGCCGGTGACGCGGGGCGAGCGCATCGCCAGCTTTTTCTGGATCGAAAGCCTGGTCCGCAGCGACGAGCAGCGGCGCCTGCTGTTCGACATGGACGAGCATCTGGGCCGCTTGCGCCAGACGCTGGGCGAGGCCCATGCCAGCGTGGTGGGCCTGACCGGCACCTACCACAACCTGCTGCGCCTCTGGGCCGACACGTGACGCCGCTAGCCGTAGGCCAGATTCCTGCGGGCGTCGTGACGCTCGCCGACCATGAAGCGCACGCGCACAGCCGGCTGGGCAGCAATGCCTGGACCTATTTCAGCGGTGGCGCGGCTGATGAGATCACGCTGCGCGCCAACGCCAGCGCCTGGAGCCGACACCTGCTGCAGCCCCGCGTGCTGCGCCAGCTGGCGGGCGGCCATACCCGTGTCGAATTGCTGGGCCGCACGCTGGCCCATCCCATCCTGCTGGCGCCGGTTGCCTTCCAGCGCATGGCCCACCCCGATGGCGAACTGGCCAGCGCCTATGCCGCCGCCGCGCAAGGCGCCGGCATGGTGCTGAGCACGCAGGCCAGCATCTCGCTTGAAACCGTCGCCAAGGCTTTCCTGGGCGAGGCCCAGCGCGGCCCGCTGTGGTTCCAGCTCTACCTGCAGCATGACCGGGGCTTTACCCGCGAACTGGTGCAGCGCGCCGAAGCCGCCGGTTACGAAGCGCTGGTGCTGACGGTCGATGCGCCCACCAGCGGCGCCCGCGACCGCGAGCGCCGCGCCGGCTTTTGCCTGCCGCCCCATGTATCGGCGGTCAACCTCGAAGGCCTGCGGCCGCCCGCGCCCCTTGCCCTGCAACCGGGCCAGAGCGCCCTCTTCGATGGCCTGCTGGCGACGGCCCCGACCTGGGACGACGTGGCCTGGCTGCAGTCGATCACGCGCCTGCCGGTCCTGCTCAAGGGCGTTCTGCATCCGGGCGATGCGCGGCAGGCAGCGGCGCTGCAGGTGGCCGGCTTGATCGTTTCCAACCACGGCGGCCGCACGCTGGACACCGCGCCGGCGACCGCTGCGGTGCTGCCACGCATCGTACAGGCGCTGGCCGGCGCCATGCCGGTGCTGGTCGATGGTGGCCTGCGGCGCGGCACCGACATCCTAAAAGCCATGGCGCTGGGCGCCAGCGCCGTGCTGGTCGGGCGCCCCTACGCCTATGGCCTGGCCAATGCCGGCGCGCTCGGCGTGGCCCATGTGCTGCGCCTGCTGCGCGATGAACTGGAAATTGCCATGGCGCTGTGCGGCTGTCCAACGCTGGCGCAGGCCACGCCAGAGCTGCTGTTCACGCCGGATTGAGAACAAATTCAGACGAGATCGAGACACATTTCGATTAATCGTTACAAATAGCACTCAAAGCTATTGCAAATGCGAAAGATTCGTATTTATAATTTGGCTATCCGAGCATTTGATTCTTTCAATCAACTACCGAGCCATTCTTATGATCGTCTGTGTCTGCCGCCGAGTTTCCGACCGTGAAATTGCCCGCCATGCCCGTGCCGGCATGGGCTTTGACGATATCCAGTTCGAACTCGGCGTCGCCACCCAGTGCGGCCGGTGCGAAAGCAGCGCCCGCGACGTGGTGGCGCAATGCAGCGGCACTTGCCCAAGCGCCAACATGTCGCTGGCCGCCCCGCTGGTGTCGGGCCAACCATGGAACACGCCGGCGTTTTGATGGCTGTCCTGCCCGGCGGCCTGATTCTGGTCGTCGCCTGTGCCTGGTGGGTTTTTCGCCGCTAACCTTGATCCAAGTCGTTGCCCGCCGGTGCGGTTTGCTTTTTCCTCAACCTTGATTTTTGATGAACGCCGCCACCTTTTCAGGCCCCCCTCTTCTTCGCGCAGACATGCCCAGCCCTCGCCTCAGCCGCAATGCAGTGATTGCCCTGTCGGTGGTGGCGCTGCATGTGGGCCTGATCTGGGCTTTGCAAAGCGGCCTGGTGCTGCGCGCAGCGGAGCTGATCGTTCCGGTCGAGGTGCTGGCGCAGTTCATCGAGCCGGCCGCGCCCAAGGTGGAACCCGCGCCGCCAGCCCCTCCGGCGCCACCCGCACCCCCCAAGCCCCAGGTCAAGCCAGCGCCTGCCGTGCAGAAAAAGGCCGTTGTCAAACCCGCCGTCCAGCCGCAGATGCCGCTGGCCATCGCTGACCCGACGCCTTCGCCCAATGCCCCGACCGGCAGCCTGGCGACGGCCGAGCCGATGGCGGCTGCGCCCGCGGCACCGCCCGCACCCCCTGCCCCGCCAGCGCCCCCCGCGCCGGCCATCCAGCTCCCGTCGAGCAATGCCGACTACCTGCAAAACCCGAAGCCGGCTTATCCACCGCTCAGCAAGCGCCTGGGCGAACAAGGCAAGGTCATCGTCAGGGTACTGATCGCCGCTGACGGCGTGCCGCAAAAGGCCGAGTTGCGCCAGTCCAGCGGCTTCGAGCGCTTGGACCAGGCCGCGCTAACCACCGTCCTGAAATGGCGTTACGTGCCCGGCAAGCGCAACGGCGTTGCCGAGGAAATGTGGTTCAACGTGCCGATCAATTTTGTTCTTGAATAGTTTTTTCTCCTGGAGCCTTTAGAAAATGGAAACCCAATTCGGCCTTGCCCATGTCTGGTCACAAGGCGACATCGTCACCAAAAGCGTCGCCGTGCTGCTACTGCTCATGTCGCTGGCCTCCTGGATGGTCATCATCATCAAGGCGCTCGATCTGCGCCGTCTCTCAAGCCAGGCCAAGGCGACCGAAAGCTTCTGGCACAGCGCCGATTTCGCCGACGGCTTGGCAAAGTTCGGCACCGACCCGGCCAATCCGTTTCGCCTGCTCGCCACCTCTGGCCGCGAAGCCACCGCCCACGTGCTGCACAAGGACGGCAACACCAAGCCCCAGCTGCATGACGCGCTCGACCTGAGCGAGTGGGTGACGCGCAGCCTGCGCAACTCGATCGACGACATCACTGCCAAGATGCAGGCCGGCCTGGCCGTGCTGGCTTCGGTCGGCTCGACCGCGCCCTTTGTTGGCCTGTTCGGCACGGTCTGGGGCATCTACCATGCGCTGGTCGCGATTGGCCTGAATGGCCAGGCCAGCATCGACAAGGTGGCCGGCCCGGTCGGCGAAGCCCTGATCATGACCGCGCTCGGCCTGGCCGTGGCGATTCCGGCGGTGCTCGGCTACAACGCCCTGGTGCGCGGCAACAAGTCGGTCAGCGGCAAGCTCAACCGCTTCGCCCATGACCTGCATGCGTATTTCGTGACCGGCGCCCGCGTCGCCGGTCAACCCGCCGCCAACGTCGTGGCGATGAGAAAAGGGAGCTGAGCATGGCGTTCGGTACCCAGGACGACACCGATGAGGTGATGAACGAGATCAACATGACGCCGCTGGTCGATGTGATGCTGGTGCTGCTGATCATCTTCATCATCACCGTGCCGGTCATGAAGCATTCGGTCAACATCGATCTGCCGCGCGCCAGCAGCGAGCAGCAGCTCGTCAAGCCTGAAACGATTCGCCTGAGTGTGGATGCCGAGGGCGGCTATTACCTGAACGACGCAAAAATCACCGATGCAGAGCTGGTGCCCCGGCTGCAATCCGCTGCGGCGCAAAATCCGCAGCCCGACTTGCATATCCGGGGCGACAAATCCGTGCGCTATGAGCGCGTGGCGCAGGCGATGGCGGCGGCGCAGCAGTCGGGTCTGCGCAAGATCGGCTTTATCACTGAACCGAAAAACTGAGCATCACCTCATGCCCGAAGCCTCGAACGATTCACCCGACATGAAGCAGAACTCAAGTCCATTCGCGTCGCAAGGCCCATTCCACGCGGAAAACGACGATCCTTGCGCGTCCCCCAGAGGTTTGCGCCCTGGCTGCATGAACAGCACCGAAATCCTGCGTGGGCACAAGGCGGTGGAAATCCACCACAACGGATTGACCTACCGGCTCCAGACGACGCGCCTGGGCAAACTGATTCTGACCAAGTAAACGGAGCCATTGGGCGGCTTTAGGCAATGGCTTTATTGCGGGCTGCTCTGCAGGTCGCGAGGGCCCAAGTTGTCAATTTGAGCCGGCCTTTTCAGGCGGTAGGCTGGTCAATCAATGGGTTACAGTCCAATGGCCGCGATACCGGTGCGCGCAATCTGCGCATCTTCGGTGGACTTCACGCCGCTGACACCCACCGCTCCAATGCACTGGCCGTCCTTGACAATCGGCACCCCGCCTTCCAGCATTCCCTGGATAGAAGGAGCGGACAAAAAGGAGGTGCGACCGCCATTGATGAGGTCTTCATAGACCTTGCTTTCGCGGCGACCCATGGCGGCCGTATTGGCTTTGGCCGGCGCAATGTGCGCGGAAATCGGGGGCGCACCGTCGAGGCGCTGCAGATGCAGCAGATGGCCGCCATCATCGACGATGGCAATTGTCACGGCCCAGTTGTTTTTCAGGGCTTCAGCCTCGGCGGCGGCGGCGATCAGCTTGATGTCGGCCTGTTCAAGAACTGCTTTTGTCTTCATGGTAAAAATACTTTCTGTTTGAATAAGAAGACCATTGAGCATACGCACCTTTGAACGCTTTGCGCTGGGCGACTACCTGCAATTTGGCTTATAGAATCCTTACAAATAGTAGGAGCTGGACCAGCTTGCATGCTTGAAAAACGCGGCATGCCCCCTAAAATGACATCTGTTGCCCGCCTTCGCGGGCTTTTGGAGAATGCACATGACTGAGAACGTACAGACTTATGGCTATGACGGCCTGGCGAATGCGGCCGAACAGCGCAACAAGGTGTTGCGCAACACCTATTGGCTGCTGGCCTTGAGTCTGCTGCCAACCGTGGCGGGCGCCTGGCTTGGCGTGGCTACCGGCATTACCCAGGCCTTGACCGGCGGGCTTGGCCTGATCGTGTTCCTGGGTGGCGCGTTTGGTTTTATGTATGCCATTGAAAAAACCAAGAACTCGGCCGCAGGTGTGCCGGTGCTGCTGGGCTTTACCTTCTTCATGGGCCTGATGCTGTCGCGCATGATCGGCATGATTCTGGGCTTTAGCAACGGCTCGCAGCTGATCATGACGGCCATGGGCGGCACCGCCGGCGTGTTCTTCGTGATGGCCACAGTGGCCAGCATGATCAAGCGCGACATTTCGGGCATGGGCAAGTGGCTGTTCGTCGGGGCGCTGGTGGTGATGGTCGGCGCCATCGTCAACGTGTTTGTCGGTTCGACCGCAGGCATGATGGCGATTTCGGTGGCGGTGATCGGTATTTTCAGTGCCTACATGCTCTATGACCTGAAACAGATCCTGGACGGCGGCGAGACCAACTACATCAGCGCCACGCTGCGGCTCTACCTGGACATCTTCAATGTTTTCCAGGCCCTGCTGGCATTGCTCGGCATCATGGGCGGCGAACGCGAATAAGCTTTTCGCCGCGCACGGAAAAAAGGGCCTTTTCGGCCCTTTTTTCATACCTGCGGCTGTTTCAAAACTGCACGCGCTCGAACACGGCCATCGACTCCACGTGCGCCGTGTGCGGAAACATGTTGACCACGCCGGCCGCTGTGCAGCGGTAGGCGCCGCCCTCCACCAGCACACCGGCATCCCGCGCCAGCGTGGCCGGGTTGCAGCTCACGTACACAATGCGCTGCGGAAGCGTCCAGTTGCCAAGTGCCAGGCTTTGCTGGTGCACGCCATCGTCGCAGGGCACGCCGGTGAGCAGTTGCCGATGCAGCGCGGCGAGCGATTTGAACAGCTCGAAGGCGCCTTCGCGAGGCGGGTCGACCAGCCATTTGTCGGCCCTGCCGTCCTGGACCAGCAAGGCCGGCGTCATCTCAAACAGGTTACGTGCTACAAATTTTGTAGCTGCTAACGCAGACCGGCCGTGCGCTGCAGGCCTATTTCTTTCATAATTTTGGCGGGACCTGGCCACCAGCACCTCGCTGCCTTCAATGCCCAGCACCTCACCCGCCTGGGTTGCCAGCGGCAGCGTGAAGTTGCCCAGCCCGCAAAACCAGTCAATCACCCGTTCGTGCGGCTGCACGTTTAGCAAACGCAGTGCCCGTGAAACCAGCACCTGGTTGATGTGCGGGTTGACCTGGGTGAAGTCGGTCGGCTTGAACGGCATGACAATCCCGAATTCAGGCAACCCGTAGCTCAGCTCCTGAACCGCCGCATCGAGCAGTTTGACCGTCTCCAGCCCACCCGACTGCAACCACCACTGCACGCCGGCAGTGGTCCGTGCGAAATCCCGCAGTCGCGCCAGATCGCCAGCGCTGAGCGGCTCCATGTGCCTCAGCACCAAGGCGGTCATCTCGTCGCCGCAGGCCAGCTCGATCTGGGGAATGGTTTCCCGCGCATCCATGCCGCCGATCAGCCCACGCAGCGGCACCAGCATGTCGCTGACATGCTGCGGTACCACATGGCATTCGGTCATGTCGGCGATGTAGCCGCTCTTGCGTTCATGAAAACCGACCAGCACCGCCCCTTTCTTGCGAACATAGCGTACCGACAGGCGCGCGCGGTAGCGGTAGCGCCAGGCAGGGCCCTCGATGGGCCGCAGCAGGTTGTCGGCCTTGACCTTGCCGATATGGCGCAGGTTGTCTTCCAGCACGCGCTGCTTGACCGCCACCTGGGCGCCGACGTGCAGGTGCTGCATCTTGCAGCCGCCGCAAGCGCCGGTGTGCATGCCAAAGTGCGGGCAGGCCGGGCGCACCCGCTGCGACGATTCCTGGTACACGGCGGTCAGGGTGGCTTTTTCAAAGCTGCTTTTCTTGCGGTAGACATTGGCGGTCACCTGCTCGAACGGCAGCGCGCCTTCGATGAACACGACCTTGCCGTCGGCACGGTGGGCAATGCCCTGGGCCTCGATGTCAAGCGACTCGACGGTGAGCAGGTCAAGCGGATACGTTATGGCGTCGGCTGGCTGAAGGGGATGTTCTTGCGTCTTTTCTGTCATACCGCATTGTCTCAGGCTGCAGTCCGATTGCAGCCCGTGCCACCGGCTACCGGCACCGGCAAGGGCGATCTACCTCGGGGGCAGGTACTTGGCCGGATCGACGGGTTTTCCCTGGCGGCGGATTTCAAAATGCAGCTTGACCTTTTCGGCATCGCTGTTGCCCATTTCCGCGATCTTCTGGCCCCTCTTGACAGTCTGGTCTTCCTTGACCAGCAGCGTCTTGTTGTGCGCATAGGCGGTCAGGAAGGTGTTGTTGTGCTTCAGGATGATCAGGTTGCCGTAGCCGCGCAGTCCGGCGCCGGAATACACCACCCGGCCGTCGGCCGAGGCCACCACCGCGTCGCCAGCCTTGCCTGAAATGTCAAGCCCCTTGTTCTTGGCTTCGTCAAAGCCCGCCACCAGCGGCCCCTGGGCCGGCCAGATCCAGCCGACATCCTCGTCGCTGCCCGAGGAGGAGATCACGGGTGCCGGCGGTGCGGCGCCCGGACGCACTCCAGTGGCCGGCTGCACGGGCGCGGTGGCGACAGCGCCGGGCGTGACTGGACGGGTCACCACCTGGCTGCTTTCGGTGGCCGGCGCGATGACCCGCAGCACCTGGCCGACTTCGATCAGGTTTGGATTTTCAAGGCTGTTCCAGCGGGCGATGTCGCGCCAGTTCTGGCCGTTTTCCAGGCCGATGCGAATCATGGTGTCGCCGGGCTTGACGGTGTAATAGCCCGGTTTTCCGGCATTTTCAGCGCCGGGCAGCACCTTGACAGCTTCAACCGGGGGACGCGACATGCCTGCGCCGCGGTCTTCGACGGGCGCATTGGTCAACGAACGCGAACTGCAGCCGACAGCCAGCAACAGGGCTGCCGTCAGGGCGCATGGCAGGGCCAGCTTGGCGGTCCAGCCGGCGCGGAGGTGAGGTCGTGACACAGGAAGGGATTCCATCGTGTCTGACCAGTTGCTTTTACTCATTGATTCCTTCGTCTTTAATCTTTGCGAGGCCGGGGCGCAAGCAGCGGGGCCCGGCTCATCCGATCCCTGATTTTAAAGGGACAAAGTGGACGGCCTCCAGTAAAGTCTGCCGAAGTCCCTGGGCCGTCTTGTCAATCACCACCAGCGCCTGTGCGCCGCTGGCGTCCTGCAGCGGAGCGACCAGGCGCCCGCCCACGGCGAGCTGGTCGGTCCAGGCAGGCGGAATAGCCTCGCCGCCCGCAGCGGCAATGATGGCCGCGTAGGGCGCGCCCTTGGCAAAACCGGCCATGCCGTCACCAAACAGCAAATGCACATTGGCCAGGCGCAGGGTACGCAGGTTTTCGCGGGCCTTTTCATGCAGGCTGCGCAGCCGCTCCATGCTGTAGACCTCGGTGGCCAGATGGCTGAGGACAGCGGCCTGGTAGCCGCAGCCGGTGCCGATTTCCAGCACCCGCCCGAGCTTGCCGCTCGCATCGTGCACGCCGTGCTGCAGCAGCTCCAGCATGCGCGCGACCACATTGGGCTTGGAGATGGTCTGGCCGAAACCGATCGGCAGGCTGGTGTCTTCGTAGGCCATGTTGGCCAGCGCCGTATCGACGAAATGATGGCGCTGCACCGCCCCCATGGCCGCCAGCACCCGCGCATCCACCACGCCCTGCTCGGCCAGCCGATGCACCATGCGGGCGCGCACGGCCGAGTCAAGGCCCAGCCCCCCGGAAGCGCCGGGCTGGAACGGTTTTTTCAGATCATTTTTGCCTGTAGCGCTTGCGGCATGGGCAGCAGCAGCTACGGTTTTAGGAGCAAACGGATTGCCATTACCGGCATTGAGCCGCACGGGAAACGCGGGCCGCACGCCTGCTGGAGAAGCTTTGCCGGCGGCGTCGAAAGGCGGCTTTACGGGAATCGTCATGCAATACCTTTTCAATGCCTGTGGGTCAGCCTGGCGGCGGTTTGCGACCAGTACGGCAGCCGCTCATGGTCCGTCAGATCGATCTGCAGCGGCGTGATGGAAACATAGCCTTGCGTGGTGGCATGAAAGTCGGTGCCTTCGCCTGCTTCCTTGGCCGGCCCCGCGCCACCGATCCAGTACATGTTCTCGCCGCGCGGGCTGGTCTGCACAATGACGCGCTCGGCCGCATGCCGGCGGCCCAGCCTGGCCACCTTGAAGCCCAGGAGCTGCTCGCCCGGCAGGTTGGGAATGTTGACATTGAGCAGCCAGGGCGGAACGGTCGGCTCGGCGCCTTCGGCCACCGCCTCCAGCGAGGGAATGAGCTGCGCGACCAGGTTGCGGGCCTGCTGCGCGGCCACGTCCACATGGGCCCAGCCTCTTTCAGTCTGCGAAAAGGCGATGGCGGGAATGCCGAAAAGGTAGCCTTCCATCGCCGCGCCGACAGTGCCTGAGTAAATCGTGTCGTCGCCCATGTTGGCGCCATTGTTGATGCCCGACACCACTAGATCAGGGCGGTAGCCCAGCAGACCGGTCAGGGCAATGTGCACGCAGTCGGCGGGCGTTCCGTTGATGTAGCGAAACCCATTGGCGGCGGTCTGGACATACATGGGCGAATGCAGGGTCAGGGCGTTGGATTTGGCGCTGTTGTTCTGCTCGGGCGCCACGATCTCCACGTCTGCGATGGTTTTCAGGGCTTCATAAAGCGCCACGATGCCGCTGGCCTGGTAACCATCGTCGTTACAGATCAAAATCTTCATACTAGGATTCTACGGTCACGGCTGTGACGGGGCGGCGCGGGTTTTCCGGGGTGGCGGCGGCTGGCGTGCCTATGATGCATCCACCCACCCGCCTTGTTTTCAAGGCGCGTCTGCGCTACCGATGTCGCCTGTTTTCCCTTTTTCGGAGACCCCTTGTATGCATGCCTGGCTTTGTAAAAACCCCACCGGAGTTGATGCCCTCACCTGGACCGAACTGCCGACGCCCCAGCCAAAGGCCGGCGAGGTGCTGATCGAAATTCGGGCCGCCAGCCTGAACTTCCCGGACCTGCTGATCGTGCGAAACAAATACCAGATCAAGCCGCCCCTGCCCTTTGTGCCCGGCTCGGAGTATGCCGGCGTGGTTCAGGCGGTCGGCGCTGAGGTAACCCATCTGAAGGTGGGCCAGAGCGTGGCCTGCCTGCCGGGCACTGGCGGCTTTGCCACGCATGCGATTGCGCCGGCTGCACTGTGCATGCCCCTGCCGGCAGGTTTTCCGCATGTCGATGCGGCCGCGTTCATCATGATTTACGCCACCTCGCACCATGCCCTGGTTGACCGTGCGCAATTGAAAGCCGGCGAGACCGTGCTGGTGCTGGGCGCGGCCGGCGGCGTGGGCACCTCGGCCATCCAGATTGCCAAGGCGCTGGGCGCCCGGGTCATTGCCGCCGCCTCAACCGACGAAAAATGCGCGCTTTGCGCCTCGATTGGCGCCGACGCCACCGTCAATTACGGCACGCAGGACCTGCGCGAAGCCATCAAGCGGCTGACGAACGGCAAAGGCCCTGACGTCATTTATGACCCGGTGGGCGGCGACCTGGCCGAGCCGGCATTCCGTTCGATCGCGTGGCGCGGCCGTTACCTGGTAGTGGGTTTTGCCGCCGGCTCGATTCCGGCGCTGCCGCTGAACCTGACGCTGCTCAAGGGCGCCTCCATCGTCGGCGTGTTCTGGGGCGGTTTTGCCGAGAAAGAGCCCCAGGCCAATGCCGCCGCGCTGGCCGAGCTGGCGCAGTGGTATGCGCAGGGCAAGATCAAGCCGGTCATCGACCGCACCATGCCGATGGCCGAGCTTAAAGACGCCTATGCCTACATGGACTCGCGCGGCGTGAAGGGCAAACTGGTGATGGTGAACTGAGTCGGGTTAAACAGGCGCATTCACCCAGGGCTGGAAACGGTGTAGGAATCAGTGGGCTGCGGCCGCATTTCCCGCTGCCTTGGGCTGAACGCCGCGCCGGGATGACATGGACAGGCTGAGTGGAATGCCCTCCAGCCATGGCCGCGTGCCTGGTTTGAAACGCAGCCCACCGGGCGTGCTTGCCATGGCGTGCGCAGTGCAGCGCAGGATGCGCAGGCACTGATCGTCGAGGTCGTGAACCAGGGCAGCGCTGGCGTGAGAGGCGCTTTTCTCAGTTTTCCCAGGCTTGCTGACGGGCTGCGTATTCAACTGCATTGCGTACTCCTACCTATGGTGAAGTCAGCATTGTGGGCAACCGGAGTGACGAAACAGTGTCAGTTCCGTGGCACTTTGATGACCCAGGCAGCCGCTCAGCGAGGCAGTGCGAAGCCAGCGCGTGCCTGTCGCATCAGGTTTCCAGGTCTATGCCTACCTGCTGGGCACCAAACGCCCGATCTTGCCAATAAAGCAAGTTTTGAAAAATATTGTGCTAACTGCGCCCGACTTTTTCTGGCCACGTTATCGTGTGTGCATAGAGCCAGCGGTAAGCGTCTGAGGCAGTTGTCACGTCAGGTTACTGCAGGCAGAACCAATCCGTTGCAGGAGCATGGAAAAGAATGGTTTCAGCCTCACCCTCTGTTCCAGACAAGCCGCAAGAGGGTGCTTCACCGCAGTCGCAATCGCCCGCGCCTGACTGGTCAAGCACAGCCGATCCGCTGTTGCCGTCCTCTCCCCGCGCATCGACCCCCAATAGTCCATCGCCTCTGGCCCAGCCTGAACAGAAAACAGCCGCAGAGCCTTGGTGGAAGGCCGTGCCTGATTCGCCGCGCACAGGTGTCCCGCCACCCCGGCCAACGCCAGCCGACCAGCCGAAGCAGACAGCGCCACTGCCGCAGCCCAGCCTGGCACAGGCCAAAACCACGGCTCCCGCGCCACAACGGGCCGGGCTGACTGCGCAGGAAATGACGGTTTTCGTTTTAGGGTTTTTACTGGCGGCCGTGGCGCTGGCAGGCGCATGGATGACTTGGGGCCCCGGTTGGTCCTACTTGCCCGCCAAGCAGGCAACTGAAGCTTCAGCGCCACCGGCAACGCTTGCGTCGGGCCAGCTGACCACTTGCCCATTGCAGCCCGCGGCGGCGCCGGCCGGCGAAAACGACGGCAAGTTTCCCCTGCAGGCGGATGTGTCCGGCCTGACGGCGGCCGACATCGCCTCGTTCCTGGTGGTGGGCAAGACGGCCGCGGCCAATGGCCGATCGCGCGACGCTGAAATTGCCTTCCTAATGGCCTGCCGGGTGGCCGACAACTTGAAGGGCGCCGACTCGGTCGAGTCCGCGGATGCCAAGTTCCAGCTGGGCGGGCACTATGCGCAGCTTGCCCTGGCTGCGGGAAGCGCCGGCGCAGCGAACCGCCCCGAGCTGCTGCGCCGCGCCGAGCTGCTGTACGCCGACAGCCTGCAGGCCTATCGCGCCCGTTACAGCGAAGGGCATGAAAAATCGCGGTCTGCCGCTGAAGGGCTGGCGGCGGTGCAGCCCCAGCCTGGATCACCGTCGCCATCGCCACCCGCGACTGCTGCGGCGGCAACTGCAAAGCCACCCTCGCCCGCGTTATCCCAGACTGACGATACACCGTCGCCCAATCCTTCCCCAGCAGCCAATGCTGAAGTGAAACCCCGCCAAGACCCCTCCGTGCTGAAGGACTGCCCCGAAGCGGTCGCGGCACTCGGATTTTGCAATCCAGCCCGATGACAAACGAAAGACCCATGCCATGAACAAGCTGCTCGCAAGCCTTCTTCTCACCGCCGGGGCACTTTGCCAGACACCCGCAGCGGTGGCGGCGGCGGATTACAAAATCGTGACGGCTTCCGAGCGGGGAACCTATATCAAGATCGGAGCTGACCTTGCGCAATTCATTGCGCCGTCGGCGGACATCAAGCTCGATGCCTTGCCCTCAGCCGGGTCGGCGGAGAACGTTCGCCGGCTGCGTTACGAGCCGGGCGTGAAGCTGGCCCTGGTCCAGTCCGACGTTTATCAGTCTTTTCTGGACATCGCCGCGGGCGGCAATACGGCAGCCCGGGACCTGATCCAGCCGCTGCGGGTGATCATGCCGCTCTATAACGAGGAAATCCACTTCATCGTACGGGCGGACTCGGAGCGCAACTTCATCCACGAGATCAAGAATGCCAAGATCAACGCCGGCGAGGCGGGCAGCGGCACCGCCCTGACCTCGGCAACGCTTTACCGCCTGATGTTCGGCGAAGCCATGCCCGATGCCAGCACCAGCTTTCTGACCAATGAGGAGGCGCTGGCCAAGCTGGTCACGGACAAGACGCTGGATGTGGTGGCCGTCGTTGCCGGTCAGCCCGCCAAGCTGTTTGTCGACATGAAGCCGGAGTCGCGCAAGCTGATCAAGCTGCTGAAGTTCGACTCCAGCCACCCCTCGAGCGAGGCGGTCTTGAAGACCTACTTTCCGGCCAGCGTGCGCGCCAGCAATTATCCCAACCTGCTGACAACCGATATTCCGGGGGTGGCCGTCAAGGCCTTCCTGGTGACGTACGACTTTCGCCTGAAGGACACCGAAGGCTACCTGCGAAACATGGCGCGTTCGCTGTGCCAGAACTTTTCAACGCTGCAGGAAAAAGGGCATCCCAAGTGGCGCGAGGTTGAGCTTGCCCTGCCCGACCTTGGCCGTGGCTGGTTTTACTACACCCCAACGACACGCGAAATCCGCTCCTGCATGGCTGCCCAGTCACGGCTGGGAACGCAGGTGAAATCGCAACCCGCAAAAACGTGCCCGCAGCAGGAGCGAATCCTGGGCTTATGCAAATGACCCGTGGGCGGGACTGATGCCGCGCCTTCATTTGCCGGCGCCGCCGCGCATGCCAATCAGTTGAATCATCAGGCCGGTTTTTTATTTCTACCCGACCGCAACTGACATGCCGATAGCCCAAACGGCTCAATCAGGCATAGCCCAAACGGCTCATCAGGCGGCGCGCAATATGGCGGCCGGTGGCATATATTTACCCATGACCAGGCGCAGTGACTGTTTGACCCTCCATTTAAGCTGAACTTCTCATTAAGGCTTATCCATGTTTGATTTTTATAAACCCGAATGGCTTTATGAAGCCCTGCCCTATTTGTATATCGCAGCAGGCGGCGCGACGCTTGCAACCTTCGATCACAGCGCCGCAACGTTCAGTGGCGCCTTGTTGATCATGACGGGGGCTTATGTTTTATTGCTCAGAAAAATCAATCGCAGCGGGCCCAACCCGCCTCCCCGGCAATTAAAGCCTCGCCGCCTGAACACCCTGCGTTGATTCAATCAATCAATCAACGAACCGTAGTGCAGCAAAACGCGCGGCGCATGCGTTGCGGCCGCCGGGCCTTGCAGCTGCGCCGCCGTGGGCCGCACGAAAAGCGCCCGGTCGAGGTTGGGCAGGTCAACTGCCCTGCCATCAGCGCCCGTCAACACGCGCGCCCTTGGCATCGATCACCTGCTCGCCGTCTTCCTTGGCAAACGCGGCGCGCTGCGGCAGCGGCAAAATAGCGAGCACGGCCTCCGACGGGCGGCACAGCCGCGTTCCCAGCGTGGTCACCACAATTGGCCGGTTGATCAGCACCGGGTGGGCCAGCATCGCTTCGATCAGCGCATCGTCTCCCAGGGCCGGGTTGTCCAGGCCCAGCGTTTCGTACAGCTTTTCCTTGTGACGCATCGCTTCCCGCACCGAAATGCCCATCTGCGCAATCAGCGCCACCAGCGTTTCCCGGCTGGGGGGCGCTTGCAGGTATTCGATGACCCGGGGCTCGATGCCGGCATTGCGAATCAACGCCAGCGTGTTGCGCGAGGTGCCGCAGTTGGAGTTGTGGTAAATCGTGATGTCAGCCATGGCGGGCATGCTCCAGGTAAATTAAAAACGCCTTCATTCAATAATTCAATTATATTTGAATGATGGAAACAATCACGACTGCAATTCTTCCGTCATTGGACGAGCCCTCCGCCGTCAAGGCGCTGGCCGCGCTGGCGCAGGCGCAGCGCCTGCGGGTTTTTCGGGCGCTGGTGGTGGCCGGCCCGGGCGGGCTGACACCGGGGGTCATGGGCGCGCAGCTGGGGGTGGCGCCCAGTGCGCTGTCTTTTCATCTGAAGGAGCTTGCCTACTGCGGGCTCGTCAGCAGCGAGCCACGCGGCCGCAACCTGATTTATCGCGCCAACATCGGGCAGATGAACGCGCTGCTGGCCTACCTAACCGAGCAATGCTGCGAAGGCCAACCCTGCGGCGCCGGCACGCCGCCGGTCTGCCAATGATTTGGCATTGTTTAGGCCTGCAGCGCACGACCTGATTGCACAGCATGCTATTTATTTAATAGCATTTGGCAGGCTCAGGTGCGATTGCCTTGGGCGCCATCAAAACGTCTTGAACACACACACACAAAAGGATTCCCGTGCTTGTTGCCTTGTTGATTTTTATCGCCACCCTTGCTTTGGTCATCTGGCAGCCCCGGGGCCTCGGGATTGGCTGGAGCGCCTGCGCCGGCGCTGCCGCCGCCCTGCTCTCGGGCGTGGTGCAGCCTGGCGACATTCCTGTGGTCTGGCAGATCGTGTGGAACGCCACCACGACATTCATTGCCATCATCATCATCAGCCTGCTGCTCGATGAGGCGGGATTTTTCGAATGGGCGGCCCTGCATGTGGCCCGCTGGGGAGGCGGCCATGGCCGGCGCCTGTTTGTGCTGAGCGTGCTGCTGGGCGCAGCCGTGGCGGCGCTGTTCGCCAACGATGGCGCGGCGCTCATCCTCACGCCCATCGTGGTGTCCATGCTGCTGGCGCTGGGCTTCAATGCCCGGGCGACGCTGGCGTTCGTGATGGCAGCCGGCTTCATTGCCGACGTGGGCAGCCTTGCGCTGGTGGTGTCCAACCTGGTCAATATCGTTTCGGCCGACTTCTTCAAGATCGGGTTTGCCGCCTACGCGGCGGTCATGGTCCCGGTCAATCTCGTTGCCGTTGCGTCCGCCCTGGTGGTTCTGCTGCTTTACTTTCGCCACTGCATTCCCCCGCATTACGACATGGCGCTGCTCAGGCAGCCCAGCCAGGCGATCCGCGACCCGGCGACTTTCCGGGTGGGCTGGGCGGTGCTGCTTTGGCTGCTGGTCGGCTTTTTCGGCCTGGAGCCGCTAGGTGTGCCTGTGTCCGTCACGGCAACCGCAGGCGCGCTGATACTGCTCGCCGTGGCGGGGCGCGGGCACATCATCAGCACCCGCAAGGTGATGCGGGAAGCGCCCTGGCAGATCGTTGTTTTCTCGCTCGGCATGTACCTGGTGGTGTACGGCCTGCGCAACCAGGGCCTGACGGCGCATATCGCCGCATTGCTGGAGCACTTTGCCAGCGGCGGAGTCTGGGGCGCGGCATTTGGAACCGGGCTCCTTGCGGCGCTGCTGTCCTCGGTGATGAACAACCTGCCCGCGGTGCTGGTGGGCCTGCTCTCCATCGAGGCCACGCATGCGACGGGCACGGTCAAGGCAGCGATGGTTTATGCCAATGTCATCGGCAGCGACCTGGGCCCCAAGATCACCCCCATCGGCTCGCTGGCCACGCTCTTGTGGCTGCATGTGCTTGAGCGAAAGGGAATCCGCATCACCTGGGGTTACTACTTCAGGGTGGGCGTCGTGCTGACCGTCCCGGTGCTGCTGCTCACCCTGGCAGCGCTGGCACTGCGCCTGAGCATGGGCGGCTGAAGGCGGCAGGCAAGGCCTGCGCAGGGCGATTTTCGCACAGGTGCTGCCGCGATGGATTCTTACTAATCGACCTGGGGTTTGTCTGACAGTGCAGGCCCTGCCGGTATTGCACGATACCTCCCGGGGCTGCTCGGTTAGCGCCTCGAAACGCAGGAGATTACCGTGTCTACCCCCTATCTGGCGACCTCGCTACCCGAGCACCAAGTGGCAGAGCTTCACCGGCTGATGACCGAAGAAATCAAGGAAGTCGCTGTGTTCTTCATGGATACGGACGGCATCATCACCGTCTGGAACCGCGCCGCCGAGGAAATGAAAGGCTATACCGCGCAGGATGCGATCGGCAGCCACCTGAGCCTGCTTTACACCGATGAGGAAAACGAACGCGGCTGGGCCCATCACAACCTGAAAGAAGCGAAAGCAAACGGCTTCTATCGGGAGGAAGCCTGGCGCAAACGCAAGGATGGGAGCCTTTTCTGGGCACGCATCGCACTGACGGCGTTGCGTGACCACGCCGGCGTGCACATCGGTTTTTCCAAGGTCACGGTCGATCTGACGGAGCACAAACGCCTGGAGCGGTGCGTCAAGGAAAGGGAGCAAACCCGGCGCATCCTGCGCACCGCCAATGCCGGCACCTGGACCTGGCACCCCGATACCGGCCAGGTGGAAGTCTGCGCCAATTTTCTGGGCCTGCTGGGCCATCCCAACCAGGACGCGACCATGCCGTTCGAGCAATGGCTGGAATTTGTGGCCCCTGCGGACCGGTCGCTGATGGCCGAGAAGCTTGCCAGCGCCCATGCCGCCGGTCCCGGCTCCCCGCTGGTCATGGAAACACGGATGTGCGCAAGGGACGGGAATTGCCGCTGGTTTTATGTGCATGCCGACTGGTATCGGGAAACGCCGGACGATCCCTATGTGCTGAGCGGCGTCAACGTCGATATTCAGGAGCTCCGGACCGCCAGCGAAGAACTGCGGCAGGCAGTTGACAAGCTCAGGGAGGCGGACGCGCGAAAGGACGAGTTTCTGGCCATGCTGGCCCATGAACTGAGAAACCCGCTGGCGCCGATTCGCTCAGCCGCCGAACTGTTGAAAATAGCCCGGCTGGAAGATGCACAGGTGCGCAAAACAAGCCAGATCATCGCCAGGCAGGTGGACCACATGACCAGCCTGGTCGATGACCTGCTGGATGTCTCGCGCGTGACCCGGGGCCTGGTCACCCTTGAAAAGGAACCGCTTGACATCGACGACATCGTGACCGACGCGCTGGAGCAGGTCAGGCCCCTTGTGCAGTCCCGCCACCAGCACCTGGCAGTGGCGCTGTCTGCTGACGCCGCAGCGGTGCATGCCGATAAAAAGCGGATGGTGCAGGTGGTCGGGAACCTGCTGAACAATGCGGCCAAATACACGCCCGAGAACGGCCACCTCCTCCTGAAGACCGAAGTTGGGGAAAACGAGGTCGTGCTCAGCATCATCGATGACGGCATCGGCATGGAGCCGGAGCTGGCCGGCCGTGTATTCGACCTCTTCACCCAGGCCGCGCGCACGCCCGATCGCTCCTCGGGGGGGCTGGGCCTGGGGCTGGCGCTGGTGAAAAGCCTGGTCGAGCTCCATGGCGGAACGGTGTCCTGCGCCAGCCAAGGGCTGGGCAAAGGAAGCTGCTTCTCGGTGCGGCTCCCGCTGCTGGCGGCTGATGCAAAGGCAAAGGCAAAAGCGCAGCAGCCCGGCAGCGGGTTGCAGGCGTCCAAACCCCTGCGGGTCATGATCGTCGATGACAACGAGGATGCGGCGCAGATGCTCGCCATGTTTTTGGAAGCGTCGGGCCACCAGGTGCTGGTGGAATATGGCGCGAGGCGGGCACTGGAACGGGCACGCATCGAGCCACCGGATGTCTACCTGCTCGACATCGGCCTGCCCGAGATCGACGGCAACGAGCTGGCGCAGAGAATCCGGGCGCAGCCCGAAACCGCCAACGGGGTGCTGATCGCCGTGACGGGCTATGGCCAGGAGCATGACCGCAAGGCCGCCCTGGCCGCGGGCTTCAGGCACCACCTTGTCAAACCGGTCGATCCCGCAAAGCTGGTGGCCTTGCTGTCGGGAATGGGGACCTGGCGCTGAGGCCTGCGCCCATCACCTGACCACGCCGTCAGCGCCGCTTCCTGGGCGGCTTTGCTGGGGGGCTCTTGGGCAAAAGGCCCAGCGCGGCGCGGGCAAAGGCATCGGCCTCACCGTTGCGGTGGCGCGGTATCCATTGCAATTTGACATAGGCAAAGGCGCCAAGCAATGCCCGTGCTTCGTCGAACAGGCAGGCCAGCCGCGCAATTGGCCGGGCGTTTGCGCCGGCCAGCTGCTCAACGACCACGCTGTTGTCGCAATAGACCTGCACCGCGGTGGCGCCACGCGCCTGCGCTTCCTGCAGCGCGCGCATCAGGGCCCGCAGTTCGGCTTCGTTGTTGCAGCCTTTGGTGTTCGTCGCCTGCGAAAGGGCATGGCGAGCCCCGCCAGGCTCGGTCAGCACCGCGCCCATGCCCATGGGACCTGGATTGGGCAAGGCGCTGCCGTCACAGTAGATGACCCAGAGCCCCGGAACTGACGCAGAGGAATGGAGCATGGGCGGACGCACCTTAAATTCAGGTCAAAACAGGCTGCAGCGCAGGCAGCGCCTATACAGATAGCTATTGATTCAGGAGCACCCAGGCTGCCCGGCTTGGCGGTTGCCAATGACCCCGCTTTGCCCCTTCTCCTGCTGGGGGAAAAGAAATACCGGGAAAACCAGGAAAATGCATTGATTTTTGATCAAAACGGGCTCCAGCGCAGGCGGCGCCTTCGCAAGCAGCTATGAATTCAGGAGCGCCAAGGCTACCCGGCTTCGCTTTCGCCCCGCCAGGGTGAAGCCGCTCTAAGCCAGCCACTTCTGTAAAAACTGCGCCTGGCCCAGAACAGGGTTGAGCTGGTAGGCGGCAAAGCCGACACGCTTGTAGAGCTTTGTTGCAGCCAGGTTGCCGTTCAGCACTTCCAGCGTCAGCTTGCAGGCGCCGCGCTCCCGGGCTATGCCGTCGACCACCGCCAACATCTGCTCGGCCACCCGCTGGCCGCGGTGGCTCGCCAGCACCACCACGTCATGGATATTGACCAGCGGACGGCAGGCAAAGGTGGAAAAGCCTTCGATGCAGTTCACCAGGCCGACCGGCTCTTCGCCCGAAAACGCCAGCACGCTGAACGCCTGCGGACGCGCTGCCAGCGATTCGACCAGGTGGGTCCTGGCAAATTCACTCAGCGGCTCGCCGCCGCCGGCCGGGTCTTGCGCATAGGCATCGAGCAACTGCACGACGGCGCGCGCATGGATGTCGTAGTGGTAATCGGCTCGGCAAACACGGATTTCGGAAGGAGAGGCCTGGGTCATGCTGGCGCCTTTCAAAGCAAAAGGAGCGCTATTTTAAGAAACGCCACCGTCCAGCCGGTAAAGACGGCGGGCATTCCCACCCATCACCGCGGCCTTCTCCTTCACGCTCAGTCCCGCCAGCAGCTGCCGCGTTTCATCCCACCACCGCGCATAGGGCCCGGCCAGCTCCAGAACCGGCCAGTCACTCCCCCAGACCAGGCGGTCCGGGCCAAAGCAGGCCAGCACATGCGCCGCCCAGGGCTGCACGGCGCCCGGCGCCGGGGGGCGGCAAGCCTCGGTCAGCAGACCGGAGAGCTTGCACAGGGCCTGGGTTTGCGCGGCCAGTTTCGCCAGGCCGTCCGCCCACGGCTGCCACTCACCGGCGGCAATGCCGGGCTTGGCCGCATGGTCGATCACCAGCCGCAGGTCCGGGTGGCGCTCTGCAAGGGTCAGCAAGTGTGGAAGATGAGCCGATGTGACCAGCGCATCGAACACCAGGCCGCAACCGGCCATGGCCTGCAGCGCGGGCGCCAGCGCGGGCTGCAGAATCCAGCAGGGATCCTTGATGTCCTGCAGCATCGGCCGCAAGCCCTTGAGGCGCGGGTGCCGTGCCAGCGACTCGATGCGCGCCGGGGCGTCGGCCGCAAGCAAATCGACCCAGCCCACCACCCCCAGCACGGCCGGGCTGGCCTCGGCCTGCGCCAGCAAAAAAACGGTTTCGGCTTCGGTGGGCGCGGCTTGCACCAGCACACCGCCTGCAACGCCGTGCGGCGCCGCCTGGGCCTGCCAGTCGCCAACGCTCACGTCGCGGTAAATCGCGCCCAGCTCGGGCGTGAGCCAGCCATAGTCGTTTCGTGCCAGCTGCCAGCAATGGAAATGGGCATCGATGGTCATGGCGTGGGTGCCTCCGCAGGAAGCAGGTCCTGCGCACGCAACACGCTCCAAAATTCAGCTGGAACGTCAATTTCCAGCATGGCCTGCGCATCGCGCCATTCCGCGGGGTTGCGCGCACCCAGCATCACGATCTCGACCGCCGGATGCGCCAGGGGAAACTGCAGCGCCGCCGCCCGCAGCGGAACCTCAAACGTTTGGCAAACCGACTCGATGCGCGCGGTCCGCTCCATCCACTCCCGCGCTGCAGGCGCGTAGTTGAACGTCGCGGCTTGGCTGCGCGCGCCGGTGGCCAGAATACCCGAGTTGAAGACGCCGCCCAGCGCCACGCGCACGCCCCGCGCCGCGCACTGCGGCAGCAATCCGGGCAGCGCGCTTTGGTCCAGCAGGGTGTAGCGTCCGGCCAGCATCAGCACATCCAGCGCGGCGTGCGCCATGACCTCAAGCACAACGCTGACGTCGTTGGTGCCGAGTCCGATGGCGCTTATCAGGCCTTCCTGCTTGAGTTGCCGCAGCGCCGGCAGCGTTTCCTCAAGGAGCTGGCGCAGCACCTGCGGCGCCTGATCGCCATGCGTGGCGGCATCCGGGTCATGCACGTACGCCACGTCCAGCCGGGCCAGGCCGAGGCGCTGCAGACTGTCTTCCACGCTTCGGCGGGTTCCGCTGGCGCTGTAATCCCAAGCCTGCCGAAACGGCAATATGTCCACATAACCATGCTGCGCGCGCGCCGCGCCAGCGTCGGGCAAAAGCAGCCGCCCCACCTTGCTGGACAGCACGAACGCTTCGCGCGGCCGGCAGCGCAGCGCATCGCCCAGCCGCCTCTCGGAAAGGCCATGCCCATAGTGCGGCGCGGTGTCAAAGCTGCGGCAGCCGCTGCTCCACGCGGCATCGACCAGCTGCCGGGCCGCCTCGTCGCTGACCGCCGAGAACAGGTTGCCGAGCGGCGCGCCCCCCAGGCCCAGACGCAGGCCGCTTTCTGCGCAAGGAGAAAAAAAAGTTGTCATACGCGGGTAAATCCCAATAAAAGTTTACCGATCTTATAACTAACATGTCAGCCATTAACAAGGGAAAACCCCCTGGCCTAGAAAGAATTTTCCCGCCCTCCAGAGCCATCCAACGCACTCTTTCGCAGACCTGCCCTTTACCTTTACCTCCATGCTGAAAAACATCCCTGCCCTTCTCACCCCTGACGCGCTGCACGCGCTGGCCAGCATGGGGCATGGCGACGACGTGGCGATCGTCGATGCGAATTTTCCGGCGGCCAGCCTGGCCCGGCAAGGTCAGGCCCAGCTGGTGCCGCTGGCCGGCGCAGGCGCCACCGAGGCACTGCGGGCGGTCCTGCAGCTGATGCCGCTTGACGACTTCGTGCCGCATGCCGCCTGGACCATGGAGGTGGTGGGGGATGCCGCCGCCATCCCCGAGCCGGTGGCTGAATTCGCCGGCGTGCTGCTGCAGTCGGGCGAGCGTCCCGCACTCCCATTGGAACGCTTTGCCTTCTATGAGCGCGCCCGGCACGCTTTTTTGATACTGCAGACCCAGGAGATGCGCAAGTACGGCAACATCCTGCTGCGCAAGGGCGTGATCGCCAGCGACCCGGAATGACCGCATGAGCCCTGTTCCCCACGCGCCTCCGGTCAGCCTGCGCGCCCAGGCTTACCAGAGTTTCCAGCAGCAGATCGTTGATGCCAACATACGCGCCGGCCAGTTTGTGTCGCAGCGCGAATTGATGCAGCTGCTGGACATGCCGCTGGGCGCGGTGCGCGAACTGATTCCACGACTCGAAGCCGAGGGGCTGGTCAAAACCGTGCCGCAGCGCGGCCTGCAGGTAGCCCATGTTGACCTGAAGCTGATCAACAACGCCTTCCAGCTGCGCCTGCTGCTGGAGCGCGAGGCAGCCAGCCGGTTTGTCTCGGTGATAGCCGACCGTGACCTGGCTGCGATCGAGCTGGCGCACCTGGAAATTGTGCGGCGGGCACGCGGCAGCGTTATTGACGCCAGCCTCCTCAAGGATGCCACCGCGGTGGACTGGGGCCTGCATGACCTGATGATCGACACCTTGGGCAATGAGCTGATTTCCGAGGTCTACCGCATCAACAGCCTGCGGGTTCGGCTGATCAAGCTCGAAGGCTCGACCCTTTCGCCGGAGGTGCTGATTCCTGCCATGGAAGAGCACCTTTGGTTCATTGAAGCCCTCAAGCGGCGCGACGCGCAAGCCGTCGTTGAACGCCTGAGCCACCACATCGAGAGCGCGCACCGCCGCGTGCTCGGACTGCCAAGGCCGGACATGCCCTGGTCACTGGAGACCCATAAATGACAGAATCCCGCCCTCTTCCCGCCGCCGGCGCTGCCAGCTCCGAAGCGTTTCGCGGCATCTGGCCAGCGCTGCTGACGCCGCTCACGCCCGAGCTCGGCATCGACCACGACAAGCTGGCCGGTCACTGCAAAAACCTGATCGCCAGCGGCTGCCCGGGCGTGACGGCCTTCGGCACCACTGGCGAAGGGCCCTCGTTCTCGCTGGCAGAGCGCCGCGACGCCATCGACCGGCTGATCGGCAACGGGATTGCGCCCGCGCAGATCATGGTGTCCACCAGCTGCGCGGCGCTGCCCGAAACGCTGGCGCTGACGCGCCATGCCGTGAACGCCGGGGTGCATGGCTGCCTGATGCTGCCGCCGTTTTTTCTCAAGGGCGTGTCCGACCAGGGCGTGATCGACTGCTACCGCTATGTGCTCGACGCCATGGGCAGCGACCTGCCCCGGCTCAGGCTGTACCTGTACCACATCCCCCAGGTAACCGGCGTGGGCCTATCCCACCACGTCATTGGCACGTTGAAAGCCATGTACCCCGACACCATCCTTGGCATCAAGGACAGCGCCTGCTCAACCGCCCATTCCATCGGGCTGGCCGAGGCATTCATGCAGCGCCTGACGGTGTACGTCGGCTTTGAGCCCGATCTGCCCGAGATGGGCCGGCGCGGCAGCCTAGGGGCCATCAGCGGCCTGGCCAATTTCATGCCGCGCCTGGTCCACCGCTTGGTGACCCAACCGGACGCCCCCGCCACGCCGTCCGAGCGCCAACGCGTCATCGAGCTGATCAAGCTGCTGGACAGCTATTCGCTGATGCCCGCGCTCAAGGGAATCATGGCCGTGCTGAGCGGCGACGCTGCGTGGCTGCGGGTGCGCCCACCGCTGGTCGCCTTGACAGCCGATGAATTCAAAACGCTCGAAAAAACCATTCAAGACTTCGGCATTCATCCAGAATCCGATTGAAGCCGGCCCACAAACCGGTTCGCCCGCCTTTGACAACCTCACCACTACAAACCGCCAAGGAGACAACCATGAAGACTTCCCTGCTGCGCCGCACCCTGCTGGCCACCGCTTCCGCCGTCATGCTGATGGGCGCGATACTGCCCGCCGCGCAGGCCCAGAACAAGGTGCTGCTGCGCGTTTCGACGCCAGCCGTGCCCGACGACTGGCATGCCAAGATGTGGACGGTGTTCAAGGACACCCTGGAAAAATCCGCCCCCGGCGAGTTCGACGTGCAGATCAACCTGAACGCCACCTTGTTCAAGCAGGGCACCGAGCCGACCGCCATGGCGCGCGGCAACCTGGAGCTGTCGTCGATTTCGGCCTTCGACATCGCCAAGCTGGTGCCCGAGTTCTCGATCTTCACCGCCGGCTACGTCATCCGCGACCCGGCGCACCAGCAAAAAGTGTTCAACGGCCCCATCGGCACCGAGATGTTCAAAACCGTGGCCGAGAAGATGGACGTGACGCCGCTGTCCACCGTGTACCTGGGCACCCGGCAGATCAACCTGCGCGACGCCCGCAATGTCAAGGTGCCGGCAGACCTCAAGGGCGTGAAGCTGCGCATGCCCGGCTCCAAGGAATGGCTGTTCCTGGGCGAGGCGCTGGGCGCGACCGCCACGCCGCTGGCCTTCGGCGAGGTGTACCTGGGCCTGAAGACCGGCACCATCGACGGCCAGGACAATCCGCTGCCTTCGGTGCGCGCCGCCAAGTTCTACGAGGTCACCAAGCAGATCGTCATGACCAGCCACCTGGTGGACGGCATCTTCATTGCCATCTCCAACAAAGCCTTCAACGCCATGACCCCGGCCCAAAAGCAGAAGGTCACGGCGGCGGCGCAGGCGGCGGCAAGCTACAACAACGAGAACCGCCTGAAGGAAGAAGGCCAGCTGGTCGATTTCTTCAAGCAGCAGGGCCTGCAGGTCACCACGCCCGACGTGGAGGCATTCCGCAAGTCGGTGCAAACGACCTACCAGAACTCCGATTACGCCAAGGTCTGGCCCAAGGGACTGCTGGAGCGCATCAATGCGACCCAATAAGCAGCGACAAACACGCCTGAGCTGAAACATCATGAGAAGCTGGCTCCAGAAATCCGCCAACGTGATTGGCGGCGGCCTTTTCCTGACCCTGTTCATCGTGTTCGTGATCCAGGTCACGGCGCGCTTCGGCTTCAACAAGCCGATGGCGTGGACCGATGAAGCCGCCGTGATCCTCTATGTCTGGGCGATCCTGTGGGCCGCCGCCTTCGTGGTGCCCGAGCGCGAGCACGTGGTGTTCGACCTGCTCTGGAACAGCGTGGGCCAGCGCGCCCGGCAGGTGATGCAGATCGTCGGCAACCTGATGATCGGCGG
>JAQGLT010000014.1 GCA_028292745.1 Polaromonas sp.
CCCGGGCGGCGGTGCGGGCGGCGCGCGCCTGCTCGATGCGCGCGCGCGCCGATGCCACCGTCGGGCTGACCGCCTGCCCGGCGGCCACCAGCTCGGCCAGCAGCGGGTCGCCCTGCTGCAGCCACCACTGGTCCAGGTCGGCCAGGCTGCCGTTGTGCGGCAGCGGCGCCGACCACTGCGGCGGCACAGGCGCCGACACCGTGGCAGGCGCGGGCAGCGTGGCGCAGGCGCCCAGCCAGACAGGCAGCAGGCCGATCAGCAAGCGTGAGGAAAGAATCGGGCGTGAAGTCATGGGGCCTTGCTTTTTGTCCTGCCTGTCGGCGGTGGAGTCGGTTGGCGCTGCGCCGCCTCGATGGCCACCATGGCCTCGGCATACCGCACCATCTGGCCGACCCAGGCGTCAATCGCCTCGGGCGGGTCGATCAGCCCGGGCCTGATGGCCTGCACGCAGTCGCGGGCGATGAACAGCTGCAAGGGCAGGCCGGTGATGCTGAAGGCCAGCCGGTGCAGGGCATCGTCCGCCACTGAAAGCCCCAGCTGGCGGGCCAGCACCGCCACCAGCGCCGCATGGGCGGGCTTGATGCGGCTTTCGATTTCGTCGGCGAACAAGCCGGTCGGCTCCAGCATTTCGCGAAAGTGCAGGCGAGTGCATTGCTGCACCAGCTCGCCCTGCTTCATCGGCTCCAGGAAACTGCCGATGAAGGCCTGCAGCCACTGCCGCAAGCTCAACTCGGTCTGCTCATGCAGCGCCTGGGCGTTCGAGGTGCAGCCCATCGGCTCGGTGAACGCGGCGCGGTAAAGCCCGGCCTTGTCGCCGAAGTAATAACTGATCGAGGCAATGTTGGCGTTGGCCGCCAGGGCGATTTCGCGGGTGGAGGTCTTGGTGAATCCCTTTTCGGCGAACAGCTTCAGCGCGGTGTGCAGCAGGTGCTGGCGGGCCCTGGCGCCGTCGGTGCGCTGGCCGCGGGTTTCCGGGCCCGGTGGCTCGGCCAAGGGGGCGGCTGGAAGGGAATCGGTCATGGCGGTGATTAAACCATGCCAATCAAACGATTGATTTAATTAAATCAACTGACCAACTTAAAGGCGCGTCGTCCGCCGGTGCGGCGCCATTCTGCGTCGCCGCATAACGACTTGATCACGCAGGCGGCGGCGAATTTCTCACTGGCGCCAGGCATTGCTCAGGCATCGAAGACGGCCCGCCACAGCAGCTCAATGGCTTCGCGCTCGCGCTGCAAGGCCGGCGGCGTGACCTGGGTCGGCTCTTCATTGAGCCGGGCCTGGTGCTGCACGCGCCGAAGCTCGCGGTAGGCATCGGCGGCCCGGCGGCCCACGCCATCGGGCAGCAGGCCCGCCGTTTCAGCGCGCAGCAGCAGGGCAATATTGCCCACGTTGTCGACCAGCCCGGTTTGCTCCGCGGCCTGCGAGAGCACCAGAAACTGCACCGCGAACTCGGCATCGACCATGCCGCCCGGACTGTGCTTGACATCGAATTTCCCGCCCCGGACCGGGTGCGCGGCGCGGACTTTTTGCCGCATCTCGACGATCTCGCGGCGCAGCGCCGCCGCGTCGCGCGGCGCGGCGATGACCGCCCGGCGCACCTCGGCGAATCGCTCGCACAAGGCCCTGTTGCCCAGCACGAAGCGGGCGCGGGTCATGGCCTGGTGCTCCCAGGTCCAGGCGGTGTTGCTGCCGCGCCGCTGCTGGTAGTTGGCATAGGCCTCGAACGGGGTGATCAGCAGGCCCGAGTTGCCGTTCGGCCGCAGCGCGGTGTCGATCTCGTAGAGGTCGCCCTCGGCGGTCTTGAGGGTCAGCCAGTTGATCAGCTTGCGAACAAAGGCGGCATAGACCTCGGGCGCGCGCTCGTCCTCGTCCTCGTAGACGAACACGATGTCCAGGTCGCTGCCGTAGCCCAGCTCCTTGCCGCCCAGCTTGCCATAGGCAATGATGGCGAAACGCGGGGTCTCGCGGTGCCGGTTCTTCAGGTGCTCCCAGCACCAGCGGGTGGCGACATTGAGGATGGCTTCGGCCAGCGCGCTCAGGTCGTCGGACACCTGCTCGACCGTCAGCCTGCCCTCCACGTCGCGGGCCAGGGTGCGAAACACCTCTACATGGTGCGCGCGGCGCAGCAGGTTCAGGCAGGTTTCCTCGTCGTCCTCGCGCGTGGCCCGCAGCGACGCCACCCGCCGCTCCAGCTCCCGGGTGAAAGCCGCATCGTCGAAGCGCTCGTCCAACAGCTCGTCGCTGGCCAGCTCGTCGATCACGCCCGGATGCTGCAGCAGGTAGCGCGCCGGCCATTTGGCCGCGCCCAGCAGGCGCAGCAGCCGCTGGTGCACCGCCGGGCGCTCCAGCAGCAGCGCCAGGTAGCTTTCGCGCCGCAGCAGCGGCTCCATCCAGTCCACCAGCCGCAGGGCCGCCTCTTCGGTCACGCTGCCTTCGAGCAGCCACTGGGCGGTGCGCTGCAGCAGCCGGCTCAGGCGCGCGCGCGATTCGTCCCGCAGCGCCAGGACGCGCGGATGCTGGCGCCACAGCGCCAGCCGGGTGCGAAAGCGCGCCGGCCATGGCTCGGGCAATTGCTCAAGCAGGTCGTCCAGCTGGCGGACCGGGTCGGCGCCGGGTTTGTTGCAGCCCTTGCATTCGGGCTTGCCGCCCAGCAGGATGTCGAATTCGCCGGCCACCAGCTCGCGGTGGGCATCCAGCTCCCTTAAAAAGGCGCAGCTGCTGGCGTAGCCCAGCGTCGCGGCAATCCAGCCCAGGTCGTCGTCGCCGGTGGGCAGCACATGGGTCTGCTGGTCATCCAGGTACTGGATGCGGTGCTCGACCCGCCGCAAAAAGACATAGGCGCGCGCCATGGCATCGGCCGTCTCCTGCGGCATCAGGCCGGCACGGGCCACGCGCTGCAGCGCGTCCAGGGTGGGGCGGGTGCGTAGTTCGGGAAACTGGCCGCCCCGCACCACCTGCAGCACCTGCACCGAGAACTCGATCTCGCGGATGCCGCCGCGCGACATCTTCACGTCGTTGGCCCGCTCCGGGTGGCCGGCGCAGCGCTTGGCCGCATGCTCGCGGATCTGCCGGTGCAGCACCCGCAGCGCGTCGAACACGCTGTAGTCCAGGTAGCGCCGGAACACAAACGGCAGCACCGCGCCGCGCAGGGCCTGGGCGGAGCCGTCCTGAATGCATTCAAGCGGCGCCACGATCCGGCTCTTGAGCCAGGCAAAGCGCTCCCATTCACGGCCCTGGGCCTGGAAATACTCCTCCAATGCGCTCAGTGAAATCGCCGCCGGGCCTGAATTGCCGTTGGGCCGCAGCGCCAGATCGACGCGAAACACGAAGCCGTGCTCGGTGGCGTCGCCGATCAGGCCGAACACCGCCCGCACCTGGCGGGCGAAATACTCGTGGTTGGAAATCTGGCCCCGGCCGTCGGCACGCCCGGCGGTGTCGCCATCCTCGTCATAGACGTAGATCAGGTCGATGTCGCTGGACACATTGAGCTCGCGCGCGCCGAGCTTGCCCATGCCCACCACCCACATCCGGGCCGGTCCGCCATCGGCAGCCCGGGGCGCGCCGTGCAGCGCGTCAAGCGCCTCGCGCGAATGCCGCATGGCCGCGTCCAGCGCCAGCTCGGCCAGCTCGGTCATGGCGCGGGTGACCACGTGCAGCCCCACGCCCACGGGCGGAATGCTGGAGGACAGCGCACCACGCGCAGACCCGCCAACATCTTCACCGGCCAGGGCCGCGGAACCGGCTTCGCCGGGCCGCAGGCGCAGCGCCCCCTCGGGGGGCAGCGAACCACACGCAGTGGGGAGCGTGGGGGCCTCACAATCCAGCACCACCAGCCGCTCCATGACCAGCTGGCGCAGCACCCGCAACGCCGCGCCAATTTCCAGTCCGCTGGCCAGCAACGCCTCCAGCGTGCCCTGCATCGCGGCGCGCACCGGCTCGCCGGCCGGCAGCAGCGGCATCTGGCCGGCATAGCGGCGCCGGATGCGCTGGACAAAGCGGGAGTAGGCCGAGGTGGCCGATGGGGGCGACTCCCCGGTAAAAGGAGTTTTCAGGCAAGCGGTTGAAGGGGCGGTCATCACACTACTTCACAAACTTCGTGGTTCTGCGCCAGGCGGTTTTACCGTCGGCGGTCATAATTCTCAGGTCAATGGAGCCTACCCTCATCCGTCCGTCCGCCTTGTCAGCCCTGCCATCCCGACGCCTGCGATGGATTGCCGCAGCCTTGCGTGGCCTGCTGTGGCTGGTCGCCTCGGCCTGGCTGCTCTTCGGGCTGAGCTGGTGTGTGCTCCACGGCTGGATTGTGCCGCGAATCGGCGAGTTGCGTCCACGCCTCGAACAGGAGGCCAGCCGGGCGCTTGGCGTGCCGGTCCGCATCGGCCGCATCACCGGGCGCTCGCTCGGCGCGATGCCTTCATTTGAGCTGCATGACGTCACGCTGCTGGACGGGCAGGGGCGTGAAGCGGTGCGCCTGCCGCATGTGCTGGGTGCGCTGTCGCCGTCCTCGCTGTGGGGGCTGGGGTTCGAGCAACTGGTGATCGAGCAGCCCGAACTCGATATTCGGCGCGGCGCAGACGGAAAAATCTTTGTCGGCGGGCTGGATGTCTCGAAAAGCAGCGCGACCGGCCACAGCGCGGTCGCGGACTGGCTGTTCTCGCAGACCGAATTTGTCGTGCGCGGCGGCACGCTGCGCTGGACCGACGAGATGCGCCAGGCGCCGCCCCTGGCCCTGCGCCAGGTCGATGCGGTGCTGAAAAATAGCCGGCACCGCCACCACATGCGCCTGGACGCGACGCCGCCAGACGCCTGGGGCGAGCGCTTCAGCCTCAGGGGCGTTTTCAGGCAGCGCCTGCTCTCAGGCCATGCGGGCGATTTCGCCTCCTGGACAGGTCAGCTGTACGCCGACTTTGCCCGGGTCGATGTGTCCCATGTCCGCCACTACGCCAGCCTGGACTCGCTGGGCCTGGCGCTGAACCGCGGGCAGGGCGCGCTGCGCGCCTGGGCCGATGTCAGCAAGGGCAAGCTCACCGCCGGCGTGGCCGACGTGGCGTTGCAGAACGTGGACATCAGGCTGGGCGCGAACCTCGAACCCCTGGGGCTGGAGGTCCTCACCGGGCGCATCGCCGCCAGCCAGCAGCCCAACGGGTTCGATTTCAACACCCAGAACCTGCAGTTCCGCATGCCGGGCGGCCCGCAATGGCCGGGCGGCAACCTGGCGCTGGCTTACAGCGAAAACCAGGCGGCAGGCGGCCGGCCGCAAGGCACGCTCAAGGCCGACAGGCTGGATCTGGCGGTGCTGGCCCAGATCGCCAGCCGGCTTCCGCTGGACAGCCGCATGCAGCCGCTGATTGCCTCCTTTGCGCCGCGCGGGCTGGTGGAAACGCTGGATGCCCGCTGGCAGGGGCCGGCCGATGCGCTGACCGCTTTTGGCGCCAAAGGCCGGGTGTCCGGCTTGAGCGTGGCTGCGCTGCCAGCCGCGTCTGTCGCACCCGCCGCGTCCGGTGGCCGCGCCGCCACTGCCCAGGAGGCGGTGCCAGGCCGGCCGGGCGTGAGCGGGGCCGTGCTGGATTTCAACGTCACCCAGGAGGGCGGCCAGGCGAGCCTGAAGATTTCCAAGGGCGCGCTGGACCTGCCCGGCCTATTCGAAGACCCAAAGCTGCTCCTTGACCAGTTGTCGACCGAGGCGCAATGGAAAGTCTCAGGCCAGAAAATCGAGCTGCAGCTGCGCGACCTGCAGTTCGCCAATGCCGATGCCCAGGGCCAGGCCCAGGTGCGCTGGCGGACCGATGACGCCGCCACCGGCCCGCCGGCCGCGGGAAGCCCGCCCGACCGGCGCTTTCCCGGAATCCTGGACCTGCAGGGCAACCTGAGCCGGGGCGATGGCAGCCGGGTGCACCGCTACCTGCCGCTGGTGCTGGGGGACGAGGTGCGCCACTATGTGCGCGATGGCGTGGTCAAGGGGCAGCTCAGCGATGTGAAATTCAAGGTCAGGGGCCCGCTGGCGCACCTGCCCTTCACCGACCCGGCGCAGGGCGACTTCCAAGTGGCTGCACGGGTCAAAAACGGGCATTTCGTCTATGTGCCCAAATCCCTGCAGCCGCCTGGTGCCGCGGCCTGGCCGGCGCTGACCGAGCTGGAGGGCGAGCTGGTGTTCAACCGGGCGTCGCTCGAAGTCAAAGGCGCCAGCGGCAAGGTTGCCGGCCTGCCGGGCCTGCAGCTGCGCAAGGGCGAAGCACGCATTGCCGACCTGATGCACAACCCGGTCGTGGACGTCAGGGTTGACCTGCAGGGCGCCCTGACGGATGCGCTGGGCTTTGTCAACACCTCGCCTGTCGGCGAGATGACAGGGCAAGCGCTGGCCCGGGCCGCCGCCAACGGCACGGCAGACTACCGGTTCCGCCTGAGCCTGCCCATCCATGCCATCGATCAATCAACCGTCGAAGGCAGCATTGACCTGCCCGGCAACGATGTCAGGCTGGTGCCTGAAGCGCCGCTGCTGGCCAGGCTCAAGGGCGTGGTGAATGTGACGGACACGGGGTTTTCCGTTGCCGGCGCCCAGGCGCTGCTGCTGGGGGGAGAGGTTCGCATCGACGGCGGCACGCGCCCGCAGGCACTCCCGGCGGACGGCAAGGCCAGCATGGCTTTCAAGGCCCAGGGCACCTTCACCGCCGAAGGCCTGCGCCAGGCCCGGGAGCTGGGCTTGGCCTCCCGCCTGGCAGCGCATGCCAGCGGCGGCGCTGCCTACACCGCGTCGGTGCTTTTCAGGCATGCGGTGCCCGAGATCACCCTCACCAGCAGCCTGCAGGGCCTGGCGCTGGGGTTGCCGGCGCCTCTGGCCAAGACGGCCGAAGCCGCATTGCCGTTGCGCTTTGAAAATGCGCTGCTGCCCGCCTCGATGGAAGCCGGCCAGGCATTGCAGGACCAGCTGTCGCTCACCATCGGGCGGGTGGCCGCCATCCACTACGTCCGCGACCTCGGCGGCGCCGACATCCGGGTGGTCCGGGGCGGCATCGGTGTCGGCCTGGATCCGGGCGAAGCCGTGCCGGCCCCGGAAAACGGCGTCGGCGCGAACATCAAGCTGGCGCGGGTAGACCTCGATGCCTGGGAAAACTTGCTGCAGGACACGTCCGGCGCCAGCAGCGCTGCGCAGGCTGGGGCTGCTGCTGGTGCCGACCCGGCGGCGGTCATGGGTTACCTGCCCACGCTGATGGCGATCCGCGCCAGCGAGCTGAAACTGCAGGGGCACAGCCTGAGCAACGTGGTGGTGGGCGCCAGCCGGGAAGGCCTGAACTGGCGCGCCAATATCGATGCCGCCGAGCTGAACGGCTATGTGGAGTTTCGCCAGGCCGGTGCCCAGAATGCGGGGCGCGTCTTCGCGCGGCTGTCGCGCCTGAGCCTGGCGGCCAGCGAGGCCAGCGAGGTCGAGGCCATTTTGGATGAGCAGCCCGCGAGTATTCCGGCGCTCGACATCGTGGTGCAGGACATGGAACTGCGCGGCAAAAAGCTCGGCCGGGTCGAGATCGACGCCATCAACCGGGGGGCCACGGCCGCCGAGGGCGGCGCTCGCGAGTGGCGGCTGAACAAGTTCAATGTGATCCTGCCCGAAGCCGTGCTGACCGCCACCGGCAACTGGGCGGCGGTTGCCGCCGCCGGACCGCGCCCGGCCCGGCCGCCCGGCGACCGCC
>JAQGLT010000048.1 GCA_028292745.1 Polaromonas sp.
AAAAGATTGTTGCAGGTCTTCGTCACGCACCGAGTAAGGCAGGTTGCCGACGTATAGTTTGTTGCCCATGAAGGGACTCCTCTAAAACACAAAAATAAAAGCGATGGGGTCCCGAAAGCACAACAAACACGAAGAAGTACCGCCGTAGCATGCGAAACTAACCGATCACTCAGCCTGTACGAGAGTTTTGCAACTCGCACAGTTGAAA
Source organism: Polaromonas sp. (assembly GCA_028292745.1). GTDB lineage: Bacteria > Pseudomonadota > Gammaproteobacteria > Burkholderiales > Burkholderiaceae_C > Polaromonas. Next base: position 209 of record JAQGLT010000048.1, read on the forward strand.
TTATGCGTCAAGAAAAGCAGAGACACTAACATTCCTTGTTTACAACATGCAAGTTGGATCAATCGAATGTGCATTCACAATTAATAATCACTCGATTTCGCAGGCAATATTGACCAAGCCATCCACGAGCAGTCAGTTTTATTGCCTGCATGCAAGTGCCTGGAACGCCAGTTTGCTCCGGCACAGTTCAATATCCTCGGTTTGTCAAACATTCTTACTGCGTGGTTAAAAAACATCAAGGAGAATCCCGTCCATTGGTTGGCTCCGGGCAGTTTGCGGAGGACGGTTCGCCTACGGTAGGCCCGCTGAGATAAACCAACTGTTGATAAAAAAAGCTTCTGCAGAGGTAAGAAGGGACACCAACACTTCGGATGAAAGCGTCGGCCCCTCAAGGCAGCACTTCTGATGCGGCTTAGACCACCGGAGAAACAAACGAAATCAAGCGCCCCATGCGGGCGATAAAGTTCGAGGTGGTGATGAACTCTGGCTTGTCGCGCTTTACGTAGGGCGCAATGTCGGGCGGTACATCGGCAGGGTAGGGCGAAGTGTCGTACACGTCGCCGACATGGCGGCTGCGGTAGGCTGTGCCGGTGTAAGGCGTCGTGGGGCCATTGCCGCGGTAGGGGTTGACAATCTCAGGCACGGGGGCAGTCCAGTATTTTCCTTCCACCAGTGCGGCGACGATGGTTTTAGCCTCTGTCTCCGGCACTACCGGCGTTTTCATCACGGCACCTTCAAACAGGTCCGGAAAATCCACTTCGCGGATGGCGGTGAAGTACTTCGGCAGGGCGCGGGCTGCAGTGACTTTCAGCGGTGACTTCGCCACCATGGCGTCGATTTGCGCCTGAGTCATGGCATTGAGCTCGTCCAGGCGTTTTTGCAGCGCTGCAGTATCCACCGAGCGGCCCGATGAGTAGTGGCTGATGGTGTTGGTGATGTCCTTGTTGAAAAAGTATGCGCCGTTGTGGACGTTGGAGCCGTAGCGGTGGATGTAGAGGGGCTCGTTGGTGTCCAGTTCAATGAACGTGGCTACGTTGCGACCGGCCAGCAGCGGGTTGAGTGTGGCGACGTTGGCAGGCAACTGAATGGATGGCGACTTCAGCCAGTCGATGGCCTTTTGAAGCTGCGACAGGTATTTTTTGTCTCCGGTCAGCGTGAAGTAGCCCAGCAACTGCTGGATGTTGGTCTGCGTGGTGTGGGTGGCAAGCGATCGGGGCTCGTAGGAGCGGGCGCCGGCTGGAGCGCCTGCCGGGCGTCCATTGGTTTCACGTGACAGGTGCTGAAGGCTCCAGCCGGATTGGGCCGGATTCGTTGAAGAGGTCCACTGCATGCGCTGCATGCAATCCATGGCGCGCGTGATGTGAGGCACCAGGTCCCTGCGTCCCAACGTCATCACGCACATGGTCAGAAACTTGATGTTTTCGCCCATCACATCGTCGTTAAAGGTCACATGCAGCGTGTAGTCACTGTCCTCCATGCCCGCACGCGCGCCCGCTGGGAGCTGTCCGGCGTTGGGCAGGGGCATTGAGGTGATGGCATTCGGGTTGTGCGGGAAGCGCTGCGGCCAGCCGCCGTCTGCAATGCCAAACTGAGGCCCGAACTGCGCATCGAGGATGAACTTGATTGCCTTTTCGGTGGCAGCCAGGTACAGCGGGTCTTTCTTTTCCAGGTACATGCGCAGCATCAACTGGGCCGCCACGGCGGTGGTGGCGTCGTCGAACGTGGCATTGCCATAGTAGTGCTGGAATTCTTCCAGGCGCCATCCGTTCATGCCCACTGTCTCGTACCAGTGCTTGAGGGATTCCTCGCCGGCAAAGTCATAAATGTAGTTCCAGCCGCCTGAGCTGTGCTGAGCGGCCGCGACTGCCTTGCCAGTGCGGTCGCAGGCTTGATAGAAACGCTCATCGCCAGTGGCATGGTAGGCATCGAGGTAGGTGTGGCCGACGGACGAGGTGCCGGGCGGCTGCAGCCAGAGCATGGTGCGCTTTGCCTCCATCTCGCCAAATGTCTGGGTCAGGTCGGGCGAGTAAGACCACACATAGCCACCTCTATAGGAAACGACTTCATCCATGTAGCTGGCGGCGCGCTTCAGCGCTTCAGCGGCAGTGGCCTGGAATGGCGCTGGAGGGGAGCTGCTTGGTGCGGTCGGCACAAATGCGGACCCTGCTTCGTTGTCACCGCCGCTGCATGCGGCCAGGGCAATAGGGGACAAGATGGAAATGGCAAACTGTCTGCGTTTCATGGGGATTCCTTGTCTTGGTTAATGGCGGTCGTCATTTTTTACAACATCAGTTGTCGTACAACTGCTACATGGGATTATTGTGAATATCAGCCAACCCTGTTGGCAGTGTTTTGCCATAAACGGTATCCATTGCATCAAAGTGTCACCCTGGGCCGTGGGCTTGCTCTGCCGCGCTATGGTGTCGGTATGAAAATCACCGGACGTTTAGGATCAGTTTTCGCGTTGGGGCTTCTGCTTGGGGCAGTGGCTGTGGCAGGGGCCTGGATGCTGCTGGATCCCAAGGGATTGCCCGCAGTGGATCAGGTCAAAACAACTGCGGCGCCATCGCAGGCCGTGGCGCAGCCATCGCCATCGCTAACGGCGCCGCTGGCATCGTGTTCCTTGCAGCCCTTGACGACGGTGGCTGGCGAGAAGGACGGGCGGTTCCCCCTTCAGTCTGAGGTGGATGGCTTGACCGCGGCCGATGCTGCCTCGTTCATTGTTGTGGGCAAGGAGGCCGCTGCGGCAGGGCGGACGCGCGATGCCGAAGTGGCTTTCCTGATGTCGTGCCGCGTGGCCCAGAAGCTCAAGGGCGCGGATTCGGTCGAGTCCGCCAGCGCGAAATACCAGCTGGGCTGGCACTATGCGAAAGTGGCCCTGGAGGGAAATGCCGCCGGCGCCAGCCGCGCGGAAATGCTCAAGCGGGCAGAAGGCCTGTATTCGGACAGTTTGCAGACCTACCGCACCCAATACGGTGAGAGCCATGAGAAATCGCGGTTTGCCGCAGAAGGGCTGGCGGCGGTTCGGCAGCGCCTGGCCCAGGCGTCAAACACGCCGTCCGTACCGGGACCGGACACCCCTGCGCAAGGAAAGGGCGGCATGGCAGGCGGGCCTGTCAAGTCGGCAGGGGGTGCTGGTTCACCACCAGAACGGGCATTGGTGGCGAAAACGCAGCCCCGCCAGACCGAGACGGCACAAGCCTTGCCATCATCTGCAACGCCTTCGCCCAGCGCGGCAACGCGGCGGCCCCAGCCCAGCTTTGACTGCCGCCGGGCGCGTTCGGTGTCTGAAAAGTTGATCTGTTCCGATGACGAACTGGCGCGGCTGGACCGCGAACTGGGGCAGGTGTACGCACGCGCCAGAAACGCGGCACCCAACCGCGCAGCCTTCCGGCGCCAGCAGGAAGAGGAGTGGCGCAGGCGCGAGGCAACCTGCCAGGATCGCGACTGCCTGCTGCGCTGGTATGCGCAGCGACACGATCAGCTGACGAATGACCTCAGCAAAGGGGCGGAGCCGACACAGGCCTCGACACGGGCGCCGGCACCCGCCGCACCCGCCCCCGATCCCGAACCAGCGACAGCATCCCGCCGGGTTTTTATTTATTGACCGAACTGAGGTGGAAGAGGTCGGTGCAGGACATGTTTGAATGCAGCCTTGAAGGCTTAATTCATGCAAGCCCGGCGCCGGTAACGGGACAGGTGCAGCAAACGACCGAACCAGAGGCTTTCCAGAAGAAAGGAGGCTTCCCCATCAGCGGCCAAGCGCTTAAGATGATTTCCTACCAAGGAAGCCATTCATGAAAACAGTTTTTGCCATCATTGCCATCATTACCACCTGCGGCATGGCTGTGTCGGCGCATGCCGGTTGTTACACCGTGTACAGCAGTGGCAAGATTGTTCATCAGTCGAGCGAGGCGCCGGTGGACACCTCGCCGCAGTTCCACAGGACCATCCCCCAGCGCTTCGGCCAGGGCGCTTCGCTGGTGTTCGTGGCGCAGGAGGACAACTGCCCGCCCATCGGAATTCCGGTCCAGGCTTTCGGCAGCGACTTTGGTCAGGGCGCTGACCGGAACAGCCGAAGCGTCGGCAGACGCCCCAAGGCCGAGCGGGGCTGATCTCGAATTTTGAGGCCGGCGGGCATCAGTCGGGCACGACCGCCGTGACCTCGATCTCGATTTTGGCCTCTGCTTCGACCAGCGCGGCCACCTGGACGCAGGTCATGGCCGGGAAATTCCTGCCCATCACTTCGCGGTAAACCACACCGATTTCCTTGAGCCGGGCGTTGTACTCGACACGGTCCACGATGTACCAGGTCATGCGCACCATGTGCTCGGGACCGGCGCCGCCGGCCTTGAGCACGGCGGCGATGTTTTGCAGGGCCTGGCGTGTCTGGGCGACGAAATCATCGCTTTCGAACTGCTGCCGGGCATTCCAGCCAATCTGTCCGCCGACAAAGAGCAGGGCGCCGCGTGCCAGGATGCCGTTGGCATAGCCTTTGGGTTCTGCCCAGTCGGGCGGCTGGATTTTAGTGATCATGAGGTGTCGCAGTGGTTTGAAGGTAGGGCAGCAGGGCCTGCCGCAAGTCAGGGGGGATCGGCAGCGCCTTGCCGTTGGGAACCTGTGAATACACGACGATGCCATGCGCTCTTAATTTAATAGCGCCAGGCACGCCCGGCTCTTGGGCGGCAGCATGAATTTCATACTGCATGCCCAGGCTCGCGCCGCCGATGCGGGTGAGTTCCAGGCTCATCGTGAGCAGGTCGCCGTGGCGGCACATGCCCAGAAACTCGGTCTTCATGTCCACGATCGGCACGCCGATTCCACTGGCGATCAGCACATGCTCGGGGTGGCCGATGTGGGCCAGGAAGTCTTCCTGCACCTCATGCAGCAGGACATAGAACTGCGGGTAGAACACAATGCCCGCCGGGTCGCAATGGTGAAAGCGCACCTGTTTTTGGGTGGTGAACTTCATGGCTGGCGCAGCCTGAAGCGCTGCAGCTTGCCGGTTTCGGTGCGCGGGAGCTGGGGCAGAAATTCGATTTGCCGCGGGTACTTGAACGGCGCGAGCATGGCCTTGACGTGGTCCTGCAACTGCCTGGCCATGGCATCGCCACCGGCATGGCCGGGCTTGAGCACCACATAAGCCTTCACCACCATGCCCCGGTCGGCATCGGGCGCGCCCACCACGCCGCATTCGGCCACCGCCGGGTGCTTGAGCAGGGCGTCCTCGACTTCGGGGCCGGCCACGTTGTAGCCGGCGGTGATGATCATGTCGTCGTCGCGCGCTTGGTAGAAAAAATAGCCGTCGGCGTCCTGCGTGAAGGCGTCCCCCGGGTAGTTCCAGCCGTTTTTGACGTAGTTGCGCTGGCGGTCATCGTCCAGGTAGCGGCAGCCGGTGGGGCCGATCACGGCAAGGCGGCCGATGGCACCGCGCGGCACTTCATTGCCGCTTTCATCGACCACTTTGGCGCGGTAGCCCGGCACCACCTTGCCGATGGCGCCCCGGCGGACATCGCCGGGCGTCGAGGAAATGAAGATATGGAACATCTCGGTGGCGCCAATGCCGTCGATGATCTCGATCCCGGTGGCGTCTTTCCAGAGCTGCCGGGTGGCGTCGGGCAGGCTTTCACCGGCGCTGACGCACCGCCGCAGCCTGGGCACGCCATGCTGCCTGGCAAACGCCGCCATCTGGCGGTAAAACGTGGGCGCGGTGTAGCAGATCGTCGCGCCGACCTGGTTGATGAGCTGGACCATCGCCTCGGGCGTGTAGCCGATGGAGGGGTAGTAAACCGAGGCGCCGGCCCACATCGGAAAGATGAGCATGCCGCCCAGCCCGAAGGTGAAGGCCAGCGGGGGCGAGCCCATCACGATGTCGTCGGGACTGGCCTGCAGCACGTGGCGCGGCCAGGCTTCGCAGGCGGCCAGCACGTCGCGGTGCGTATGCACGGCGGCCTTGGGCTTGCCGGTGGTGCCCGAGGTGAAGGCCATCATGGCGATGTCGTCCGCCGCAACCGGGCAAGGTATGAAATTGCCGTCTTTTTGCGCCGAAAGCACGGCCATGGAGCCGGGCTCGTTCATCTGGTTGAACGGGATGATCGCCTGCAGGACCGTGGTTTGCGCACGCGCCAGCTGCAACTCGTCGAGCAGGCTCGCATCGCACAGCGCCACGGTCGGCTGGGCTTTTTCAATGATTTCGCACAGTTCCTTGGCGCGCAGCAGCGGCATGCTGGCCACCGCCACCAGCCCGGCCTGCACCACGCCCAGCCAGGCCAGCGCCATGCCGATGGAATTGCCGCCGCGCAGCAGCACGCGGTTGCCGGGCACCAGGTGAAAGTCCTCCGTCAGCACCTGGGCAATCCGGTTGACCCGCGCCAGCGCCTCGGCGTAACTCAGGGTCATGCGGTCCGAGCGCAGCATCGGCCGGTCGGCATGGCCGTTCTGCAAGGCCCGATTGAACAGGGTGTCCACCAGGTTGACCTGCGCCGGGATGTGCAGTTCCGGTAGCAGCGAATAGTCCAGCGTTGGCCATTGCTCCGGCGGCGGCAGGCGTTCGTGGACGAAGCGGTCGGTTTGGGCGGAAATCGCGGCAGAAGCCGCATCGGCCGCACCGACATTCACAGAGCTTGAATTCATGATTGCAACACCGCCTTCCCAATGATGAGTTGCTGAACCTCGGTGGCGCCTTCATAGATCCGCAGCGAACGGATGTCGCGGTACAGGCTTTCCACTTTCGTGCCGACCTTCACGCCCAGGCCGCCGTGCATCTGCAGCGCCATGTCGATGACGCGCTGGGCGTTTTCGGTGGCAGTCATCTTGGCCATGGCCGCTTCGGCCGTCACCCGCGCGCTGCTGCCCAGCCGCTCGCCTTCATCGCGCAGCCAGGCGGCGCGGTAGGTCAGCAGCGCGGCGGCATCGACCAGCGCCGCCATTTCGCCGAGCTTGGCCTGCGTCAGCTGGAAATCGGCCAGCGCCTGGCCGAACATCTTGCGCGATTTGGCATGCCGCACGGCTTCAAGCAGGGCGCGGCGCGCCATGCCCAGCGCCGCGCCGGCCACCGAGGCGCGAAAGATGTCCAGCGTTTGCATCGCCAGCTTGAAGCCGCCGTTCAGCGCGCCCAGCTGCGCACCCGCATCCAGGGGGCAGCCGGCGAACCGCAGCGTCGCCAGCGGGTGCGGCGCCATCACGGCGATGTGCTCGCTGGCGTCCAGGCCGAGGGCGTCGGCGTCGATGAGGAAGGCGGTGATGCCGCGGGTGCCAGCGTCCGGAGCGGTCTTGGCGAAGGTGACGTAGAAATCGGCGATGCCGCCGTTGCTGATCCAGGTCTTGCTGCCGTTGATTTCCCAGCCGCCCGCGGCTTGCGTCGCGCGGGTGGTCATGGCGCCGGCGTCGGAGCCGGCGTCGGCCTCGCTCAGCGCGAAGGCAGCGATTTTTTCGCCGCTGGCGACCTGCGGCAAATAGGCCGCCTGTTGCGCCGGCGTGCCGGCCAGCGTGATGGCACCGCTGCCCAGGCCCTGCATGGCAAACGCAAAATCGGCCAGCGGCGAATGAAAGGCCAGCGTTTCGCGCAAGATGACCAGCGCCCGCGAGTCGAGCCGCTCCAGCGCGCCGCCCAGCGCGCCGTCCTTGCCCGCCGGCACGCAGTAGCGCAGCCAGCCGTTGTCGCCCAGCCGCCTGACCCAGTCCCGGCAGGCGCGGCGGTCGTCGCTTTCGTCGATGTGCTGCTCGGCGATCCAGTCGGCCAGGCGCGGCCCGAGTTCACGGTGAACGGCATCAAAAAAGGGCAGGCCCAGATGGGTGGTGGGGGATTTCATGCGTGGGTTTTCCGCTCGGGGTGGGCAGTCAGTCGCCCTGGAACACTGGGTTTTGCTTGGCCGAAAACGCTTCGTAAGCGCGGGTGAAGTCCTGCGTCTGCATGCAGATGGCCTGCGCCTGCGCCTCGGCTTCGATCGCCTGGTCCAGCGTCATCGCCCACTCCTGGTGCAGCATGGTCTTGGTCATACCATGGGCGAAGGTCGGGCCGCCAGCGAGCTGGTGCGCCAGCTTCTGGGCCGCATCCAGCAGCGCTTGGGGTTCATGCAGGGCATTGAAAAAGCCCCACTGCAGGCCTTCGGCTGCGCTCATGGCGCGGCCGGTGAACAGCAGCTCGGACGCCCGGCCCTGGCCGATCAGCCGGGGCAGCAGGGCGCACGCCCCCATGTCGGCGCCCGCCAGCCCGACGCGGGTGAACAAAAAGGCGGTCTTGGCCTGTGCCGTGCCGAGCCGCAGGTCGGCGGCCAGGGCCATCATGGCGCCGGCGCCGGCGCAAATGCCGTCGATGGCTGCCACGATGGGCTGCGGGCACAACCGCATCGCCTTGACCAGGTCGCCCGTCATGCGGGTGAATTCGAGCAATTCGGGCATGGTCATTTTGGTCAGCGGGCCGATGATTTCGTGCACGTCGCCGCCCGAGCAGAAATTGCCGCCCGCGCCGGTCAGCACGATGGTTTTCACGTCGGTGGCGGTGTTCAGCGCGCGAAACAGGTCGCGCAGCTCGGCGTAGGACGCGAAGGTCAGCGGGTTTTTGCGCTCCGGGCGGTTCAGCGTCAGCGTGGCGACGCCGTTGTCGAAGGCATAGGCAAAATGCCGCGCCTCATAGGTGGCCAGCGCATCGAATTGCGCATGCATGGGGTTGGTGGGGCCGATGTAGTGTTTCATGCAGTTTCCAGTGGGGTGTCGTTGTAATGCTGTTTGACCTTGCCCAGCAGCTGATACAGGGTTTCGACTTCGCCGGGCGCCAGGCCTTCGAACGCGGCCACGATCCAGCTTTCGTGCTGGCGCGCCATGTCGCCGAACTGGGTCCGGCCCCGGGGCGTCAGGCGGACGCGGTAGGCGCGGCGGTCGCCTTCGACCAGGGCGCGTTCGACCAGCCCTTCGGCCACCAGCTGGTCGGTGATGCCGGTGACGTTGCCGCCAGTCACCATCATGCGGCGCGACAGCTCGTTCATCTTCAGGCCGTCGGGCTTGCGTTCGAGCTGCGCCATCAAATCAAACCGGGGCAGGGTGGTGTCGAACTGCTCGCGCAGCTGGGTACGCACCTGCTTTTCGACCAGCTGCGTGAGCGTCAGCATCCGCAGCCAGAGCCGAAGGGCTTCGGGATGCTCGCTGTGGCCGCGTGCTTCCATGTCCATGGGTGTCCTTGTTCAAATCGGTAGCTATCAATTCAATAGCTGCTTGCGTAATCAGCACCTGCGCTGCAGCCTCTTTTTGCTTAAATCGCTCGCCATCCGGTGAAAGCCGTCAAACCTGTTTGCTATTTATTTGATAGCTGCTTGCGCATGCTCCGCCTGCGCAAGAGCTTCTTTTTGCTTAAGAACTTCGCGGTAAAGCTGGTCACGGCCGCTCAGGTACGGCCGCGGCCAGTCCACATGGCGGCTTTGCAGCCTGGCCGCCTCATGCAGGGTCCAGGCCGGGTCGGCCAGGTGCGGCCGGGCAATGGCGCACAGGTCGGCGCGGCCGGCGGCGATGATGCTGTTGACATGATCGACCTCGGAAATCGCGCCGACGGCAATCGTCTGGATGCCGACCTCGTTGCGGATGCGGTCGGCAAACGGCGTCTGGTACATGCGGCCATAGACCGGCCGGGCGGCGCGGGTGGTCTGGCCCGACGACACGTCGATGAAGTCGCAGCCGGCGGCCTTGAACAGCCGGGCGATTTCGACCGCGTCGTCGGCCGTGTTGCCGCCGGGCGCCCAGTCGTGGGCGGAAATACGCACGCTCATCGGCAGGTGCGCGGGCCAGACCGCGCGCATGGCGCTGAACACTTCGAGCGGATAGCGGCAGCGGTTTTCCAGGCTGCCGCCGTACTCGTCGCTGCGCTGGTTGGTCAGCGGCGTGATGAAGCTCGACAGCAGGTAGCCGTGCGCGCAGTGCAGCTCCAGCCAGTCAAAGCCGGCCTCGGCAGCGTAGCGCGTCGATTGCACGAACTCGGCGGTGATGCGGTCCATGTCGGCGCGGGTCATGGCTTGCGGCACCTGGTTGGTCGGGCCGTAGGCCACGCTGCTGGCGGCCAGCAGCGGCCAGTTGCCCTCGGGCAGCGGCTCGTCGGGCGATTCCCAGCCGACCTGCGTGGACCCTTTGGGGCCGCTGTGCCCCAGTTGAATGCCGATCCTGGCGCCCGCGCCCGAGGCATGGACAAAACTGACGATCCGCTTGAAGGCGTCCCGCTGGCTGTCATTCCACAGGCCGGGGCAGCCCGGCGTGATGCGGCCTTCCGGGTCGGGCGAGGTCATTTCAACGAACACCAGCGCCGCGCCGCCCAGCGCCCGCGCGCCCAGGTGGACCAGGTGAAAGTCCTGCGGCACGCCGTCGATGGCGCTGTAGGTGGCCATCGGGGAGACGACGATGCGGTTCTTCAGCTCCACGCTGCGCACTTTCAGCGGCAGCAGCATCGGCGGCGGAGGCGCTTTGGCGCTGCTTTTTGCCAGCCACTGCTCGTAGCCCTGCAGCCATTTGGCATCGCGCACGCGCAGGTTTTCATGGCTGATGCGCTGCGAGCGCGTCATCATCGAATAAAAGAACTGCTCGGCCTCCAGGCCGCTGTAGCGGTTGACGTTTTCAAACCATTCGGTCGAATTGCGCGCCGCGTTCTGGATTTTGAGCACCTCGACCGAGCGCACGGCCTCGTAGGCCTGCAGCGCCGCTTCGGTGTCGGCGTGCCGCGCAAAGCAGCGCGTCAGCTCGATCGCGTCTTCGAGCGCCAGCTTGGTGCCGCTGCCGATCGAGAAATGCGCCGTGTGCGCCGCGTCGCCCATCAGCACGATGGGCACGCGCCGGCCTTCGATCGTCTCGTGGTGCACCCAGCGCTCGCAGACCACGCGCGGAAAGCGGATCCAGATGGCCGAGCCGCGCACATGGGTGGCGTTGTTCATCAGCGCGTTGCCGTCCAGGTACTTGGCGAACAGCCGCTCGCAAAAGGCAATGCCGTCGGGCTGGCTCATCTGGTCCAGGCCATGGGCCTTCCACACCGCCTCGGGCGTCTCGACGATGAAGGTCGAGGTGGTGTCGTCGAACTTGTAGGCATGGGCGGCAAACCAGCCGTGCTCGGTCTGCTCGAAGGCAAAGGTGAAGGCATCGAACGTCTTCTTCGTGCCCAGCCAGACAAAGCGGCACTCGCGCAGCTCCACATCGGGCTGGAAGGCGGCGGCGTAGCGCGTGCGGACGCGGCTGTTCAGGCCGTCGCTGGCAATCACCAGATCGGCGTCGTACTGGGCGGCGAGGGCCTGGTCGTCCTGCACATCGGTTTCAAACACCAGCTCGACGCCGAGTTCAAGGCAGCGGTCCTGCAGGATGTTGAGCAGCCGCTTGCGGCCGATGCCGCAAAAACCGTGGCCGCCCGAGCGCACGCTGCGGCCCTTGAAGAACATCTCCACGTCATCCCAGTGGTTGAAGGCATCGCCGATCAGCTTGGCGCTGACCGGGTCGGCCGCCTGCAGGTTGCCCAGCGTCTGGTCCGACAGCACCACGCCCCAGCCGAAAGTGTCGAAAGGGCGGTTGCGCTCGATGACAGTGATCCGGTGGGACGGGTCCTGCAGCTTCATCAGCAGGCCGAAATACAAACCGGCGGGGCCACCGCCCAGGCAAAGGATGTGCATGAAATGCTTACTCTTTAGATTAATCCAGCCTTAATTGTTTATGTTTAAAGTAAATTCGTCAAGCGGGACTTTCCCGGCGCCGGACGGGGCTGGTCACTGCGCCAGGGCAGGCCGCTCAGGCGCCTGGAACCCCCCGGCCCGGTAAGTGAGCACCAGCGTGTCGCGCTGGCCCTCCTGCGGATCGAGGCTGTCGGCGGGAAAGATCGGCGTGGTTTCATGAATCACCCGCTCGTCGTCCAGCAGCAGCGCGGTCAACGGCTCCTGCATCAAAAAACGCACGCCGTCGGGCCCATGCGCGTCAAAGACACGGGTTTCGCCGCCTTTGACGCCGCGCCGCGCCACCATCAGCACCACCACGAAGTCCACCCCGTCCCGGTGCGCGCCTTCCGGCGTCGGCCGGCCCACGCCTTCGGAGGTGTCGATGCGGAACTGGTGGGCTTCGATGAACCAGCGCGGCACCGGCCTGACCCGGGCAAACAGCCGGCCCAGGCCGGCCAGCAGTTCGCCCCAGGCGGGCGCATCGGCCACGCCGGGCTCGATGGGGTCGAACCAGCGCTCGAATCCGCCGTGCAGCGCGTTGTAGTCGGTGGGCTGCCAGTGCGCCCGGTGCGGCGTGCGGGTTAGCGTGCCATCTGGAAAATCCTGCACGAAACAGGCATGGCGGCGGCGGCGGTAATGCCCCCCGTCCTTCAGGTGCGCGTCGGGCGGCAGCCGGTTCCAGGCGTCGGCCAGGCGGTCCCAGCCCTGGCGCCATTGCGGTGCGGCCAGTTGCAGGCTGGCGGTGAGGTCGGCTGGCATCAGCAGGCTCAACCCGTCCTGGCGCAGGGCCTGGTCGGCGGGTTTTTGAACGGTAACAATATTGAACATGGACGTTATTTTGCTTGACGCCGGCCGGCTGGGCGAGGCGCTGTTCCGGGGCCGCAAACCGCCGCCCGAACAAGTGACGGCGACCTACAGCCCAGCCCAGCAAAGCTGCGGATAATCAACGGGCTGTTTCAACCAGAGGAGCATTCAATGCTGTACAAGTTCAAATCAAAAAACATGGGCGACCTGATCATGCTGGAAGCCAACGGCCGCCAGCTTCTGGAAATCATCGGCAAGTCGCCCGGCCCCCGGGGCATCATCCTGCCCGAGCAGATGCCGGCCGCCATCCTGGCGATCGAAGCGGCTGTGGCGCTGGAAGACTCGCATGTCCACGACGAGGAGGAAGGCCATGACCGGCACGAAGGCATCGGCCTGCACCAGCGCGCCAAGCCGTTCATCGACATGCTGAGATGGAATTACCAGGCCGGCGAGGAAGTGGTCTGGGGCGTCTAGCGCATCCATACACCCTCCCATTGAAAAAGCCCCTGCAGCGGGGCTTTTTGCGTTATTGCCTTTGCAATGGCATTTCAATGTAAGCAAGCCAGCAAACCCATCTTAAATAGATGGTGCGCGCCTCGCAAGATTTTGTGCACGCAACCCATCGTGCACTCCATGCTCAAGAACTCAGAGATCTCAAGATATTCGATCCGGCGCATCCAGCGCACCTCGCAGCCGCAACCCCAGGAGATCAAGTTAGAGCTGCGCAAAGGCGCGCTGTCGATGGCGGTCACCTAGCCGTCCAGCGCGGCAGTCGAATTTGCGCGCTGGACGGAGGGATGCTCAAATAATCCACATCGAAGCGGCTTGGCTGGCTACCCAACCGCTGGACATGCGCGACAACACCGATACCGCGCTGGCCCGGGTGGTTGCCGGCGACACTGCAAAATTATTCACCTAGCCAGTTCGAGCCAGCATCTCGAACTCGACAGCATCATGCGCGCAAAAAATGCGCACATCGTGGCCATGATCGAGCGAAAGTTGGCGTAGTTTCTGCTGATTGGCAAGTCTTGCGGTGCGATCGACTTCCATCATTCGCTGGTAGCCGCGCAACCCCGGTGGACACGAGTAAGTCTCAGCCCCCACTTCTCCGCGGTAGAAGTAGGCGTCCCCGGCATAGAAAAGCCAGCCACCTGGCTGCGCTACGGCGATTCCGCTATGCCCCCATGTGTGCCCAGCGAGCGGTACAAGCAAAATTTCGGGTGGCAGCCCGTTCAGGTCGCGGACAGAATCGAATCCAAACCAGGACTCGCCCCCGCCCAGCGGGTAAAGCCGCCAATCGTTGACGCCGCTCCACTGCTGCGGCCGGTACCGACGCGTTCCGACGAAGGCGCCGCCTTCCTGCTCGTCAGCGACTTCCTTCTCCCGAGCTGTCACATGCACGGCTGCATTCGGAAAGTCTTGAAGCCCTCCGGCATGGTCGAAGTCGAGATGCGTGACGACGATGTGGCGTACGTCCAAGGGGTCCAAACCCAGCGCCCGCACTTGCGCAATCGCAGTTTCGGCTGGGCGAAGCTGAATGTTGTTGAGCTTGAGAAAAAACTCCGAAAGTCGCCGATGCGGATGGGAGATATCGCGGGTCCCGAAGCCCGTGTCAACGAGGACCAGACCCTGCTCGGTTTCAATCAGCAGGCAATGGCACACGATGTGGCCGAGCACGCCATTGCTCGTCCCGTCGAACAGTCGCCCGCCAGCCGGGCAGCAGGTACCGCAGTTAAGGTGGTGAATCTTCATCGCTTTGCAGCCTCGAATGGCAGAAGACGCTGCCGTGTACGCTGATCAATTCTGGTCTGCGACTCGCGCGAGACGAACCAGTAAATAACTGCAGCTCCCCCAACCGCAGCGAGCGCCAGGTTCACCGGAGAAGGCCTTAACGGGGCGGATCGTCGCCATTGCACCTTGCGTCTTGAGTCGTCGGACATGATCACTTTCGTCGATATCAATTAAGAGCGAGTACGAACGCGCCTGTGAGATACCGAGCCATGTTAAAGCGGCCCTCCTTCTTTGTTGAGCCGCTTTACCGCTTGTTTCCTTTGCCTCGTGCGACGCGGTCGTGGTATTACCCTCTCGTACCGGAGACCTTCCATACGCTGCTTGACGCCGATGGTGCCGACTGAATTTGCATTGCAAGGCCTACATACCCCGGCAGACTTTATTTTTATGGACGAGTAGGGATGTGAGGTGGAATTGCCAGACGCTTACATTTCAATCGACCTTGGCACCCGAGGTCTTCACCACCTGCGCCCATTTTTTGTGCTCCGCATCGATGAACGCGGTGAACTGCTGGGGCGTGTTGCCGCCCGGAATCGCGCCCTGGGCCAGCAGCTTTTCCTTGATGGCCGGCGTGCCCAGCGACTTGGCCGCTTCCTGCTGGATGCGGTTGACGATGTCCGGCGGCGTGCCCGCGGGCGCCAGCAGGCCGAACCAGGAGCTGGCCTCGAAGCCCTTCAGCGCCGCGCCGCCCGCCTCTTCGACCGTCGGCACGTCGGGCAGGGCGGCCGAGCGCTGCGAACTGGTGACGGCCAGCGCCTTGAGCTTGCCCGACTTGATCAGCTGCATGGACGA
This sequence comes from Polaromonas sp., assembly GCA_028292745.1. GTDB lineage: Bacteria > Pseudomonadota > Gammaproteobacteria > Burkholderiales > Burkholderiaceae_C > Polaromonas. The sequence continues at coordinate 15,265 of JAQGLT010000048.1, forward strand.
GGGCAGGTTGTCGAACATCACATCCATGTCGCCGCCCACCAGCGACATCAGGGCCGGTCCCGAGCCGCTGAACGGAAAGTGGGTCATGAAGGTGCCGCTCATGGTCTTGAACAGCTCGCCGGCCATGTGGATCGAGGTGCCGTTGCCGCTGGAGGCCATGTTGAACTTGCCGGGGCTGGCCTTGGCGGCCCGGATGAAGTCGGCCACGCTGTTGATGCCGGCCGCCCGGGCTTTTTCGGCGTTGACGACCATGACGTTGGGCACGCCGGCCACCAGCGTGACCGGGGCGAAATCCTTTTGCGGATCGAACGCCATCCGGCTGTACAGCGCCTTGTTGATGCCGTGCGTGCCGACAGTTCCCATCAGCAGCGTGTAGCCGTCGGGCGCCGACTTGGCCACTGCATCGGCGCCGATGTTGCCGCCCGCGCCGGCCCGGTTTTCAACCACGAAGGGCTGGCCGAAGGCTTTGGACAATTCTGGCGCCATGGCGCGGGCCAGGATGTCGGTGGTGCCGCCCGGCGCGAAAGGCACGACGATCTTGACCGGCCGGGTGGGCCAGCCGGTTTGGGAAAACGCGGGGCTTGCTATGAAAAAAGTAGCTATCAACGCAGATTGGATAAGCGCTGAGCGCCGATTTGGCTTGAAAGAGGGGGTCAACTTGGGTCTCCTGAGGGTTTTGGGGGTGTTCCGTTCACCATAGCTTTGCCCTGCTGCGCCATCAACAGGGTTAATCCGGGCATGATCCGGGCATGAAAAAAGCCGCCGGGCGGATGCCGGGCGGCTGGGCGGTCAGGACCGGAACGATCAGTCGGCGAACTTGCCGGCCGCTTCGATGACTGGCTTGATCTTGTTGATCTCGGCGGTCACGAAAGCCTTGTGCGCGGCGGGCTCGACACGCTTGTCGGTCACCACCACGGCGCCCAGGCCTTCCTGCTTTTTGATGAAGTCAGCGTCTTTGAGCGCCAGTTTCATCGCATTGTTGATCTGGGTCAGCACGGCTGGCGGCGTGCCCTTGGGCGCATACAGCGCATGCCAGATCGTCAGGTCAAAGCCCTTCAGGCCCATGTCCTGCAGGGTGGGCAGGTCCTTGAGCAGCTTGTTGTCCTTCAGCGGCTTGGCCGTGGTCACGGCGTAGGCCTTGACCCGGCCGGCCTCGATCTGGCCGGTGGTGTTGGTGGTCTGGTCGCACATCATGTCCACCTGGCCGCCGACCAGCGCATTCATGGCCGGCGCCGTGCCGCCGAAGGGAATGGTGGTCATCGGCTCCTTGGCATTGATGGCGGCCTGCCACATCAGGCCGCACAGGTGCGACGCCGAACCCAGCCCGGCATGGGCGATGTTGAGCTTGCCGGCATCGGTGCGAATCAGGTTTTCCAGGTCGCGGTAGGTGTTGGCCACCATCTGCGGCTTGCCGATCAGCGTCATCGGCACTTCATTGACCATGCCCAGGTATTCAAAATCGTCCAGCGGCTTGTACTGCAGCTTGCGGTACAGGCCGGGCGCGGCCGCCATGCCGATATGGTGCAGCAGCAGCGTGTAGCCGTCGGGCGAGGCCTTGGCGACCTTGTTGGCGCCAATGGTGCCGCCGGCGCCGTTGACGTTTTCAACGACGAAATTGGCGCCGTTGCCCATCGTTTTGCGCATCGCCTCGGCCAGGTCGCGCGCCACCCGGTCGGTCGGGCCGCCGGCTGCAAAAGGCACCACAATGCTGACGGGCTTGGCGCTGGGGTAGTTTTGCGCATGGGCCGCAAACACGGAGGCCGCGGCGGCGGCAAGAATTAACAGGCGTTTCATGAATGTCTCCTTTGAATCGGTTGGTCTAGTCTACAAGTCCGGATTCCCGCGCACATCGCGGGAACTACTTAGGGGAAGTCCTTTTGGCCACGCGCCGTGCGCTACTGGTAGCTTCTCGCATCCTCGATCACCTTGCCATCGTTGGGCAGGCTGCCCGGCGCCAGCAGCTGCACCGTGCCGCGCAGCTTGGTCACGTCGCGAATCGCGTCGCCGAGCCGCTCGACCAGCCCGGCTGGCGCCGAGGCGGTTTCGACCTGCAGGTGCATGCTGTCGCTGGCCATCTCGCCGCTGACGACCAGCCGGGCCTTGACGACCTCTGGAAACCGCCGGGCAATCTCGGCCACCTGCGCCGGATGCACGAACATGCCGCGCACCTTGGTGGTCTGGTCGGCGCGGCCCATCCAGCCCTTGATGCGGGTGTTGGTGCGGCCGCTCGGGCAGGCGCCCGGCAGCACCGCCGACAGGTCGCCGGTGCCGAAGCGGATCAGCGGATAGTCCGGGTTGAGGGTGGTCACGACCAGCTCGCCGACCTCGCCCTCGGCCACCGGGTCGCCGGTGCCGGGCCGCACGATTTCCACGACCACGCCTTCATCGAGCACCAGCCCTTCACGCGCTTCGGTTTCATAGGCGATCAGCCCCAGGTCGGCGGTGGCATAGCACTGGTAGCCGGCGATGCCGCGCGCGGCCAGCCAATCGCGCAGAGAAGGCGGGAAAGCCTCGGCCGACAGCAGCGCCTTGGTCACGCTGGGCAGCGCGACTTTCATCTCGGCGGCCTTCTCGACAATGATTTTCAGAAAACTCGGCGTGCCGATGTAGCCTGCCGGTTTCAGCTCGGCCATGGCCTGCACCTGCTGCTCGGTCTGGCCGGTGCCGCCCGGAAACACGCTGCAGCCCAGCGCATGGGCGCCGCTTTCCATCATCGAGCCGGCCGGCACGAAGTGATAGGAAAAGCAGTTGTGCACCAGCTCGCCGGGCCGAAAGCCCGCCGCGAACAGCGCCCGCGCCATGCGCCAGTAGTCACGCCGCGTGCCCTCGGGCTCGTACATCGGGCCGGGGCTGGAAAACACGCGCGGCATGCCGGCGCCAAACCCCAGCGTGCTGAAACCGCCAAACACGTCGGTGGCACGCCGGGCCTGCTGACGCGCCAACAGCTCGTGCTTGCGCGTGACAGGCAAGGTCGCCAAAGCAGCGCGGCTGGTGATGCCGGCCGGGTCGATGTCGGCAAGAATTTCAGCAAATGCGGGCGAAGCCGAACGAGCATGGGCAATCTGCGCGGGCAGGGCGGCCAGCAGCGCCGCTTCGCGTTCGGCTGGCAGGCGGGTTTCCAGCGCATCCATGTGGAGTGAGGTCATGAAAGGATGTTGGGTTGGGGGTTAAAGCACGCGGGAAATACGGGTTGAAGCTGGAGCGAAGTCATCTTGACGGGCAAACACCGCCCAGCGCTGGCGAGCCTGGACCGAATTCGGAGAGGCCCCCATCCCGGCCTTCCCCCAGCGGGGGAAGGAGAAACACAAGAAGAAGCGGGGAAACTTGCACGATTGAGCATAAAAAGTGGCTGTAGCGCAGGTGCTGATTGCTCAAGTAGCTATAAATTAGATAGCAATCTGACTGCAGAACCGCAGCTGTTGCAAGGCAGGTGGTTGCGCTCTGCCGGGCCGCAGGCGCAGCAGCCCTGTCGGGAGCAGCGCAGTACGCGCATCAATAAGCATCGAGGCCGCCCCCCGCCAGCCAGGGCCGCGGGACTGGCTTTGCCAGACCGCAGGCGCAGCGGCCCCCTCGGGGGGCAGCGAACCACACGAAGTGGGGCGCGTGGGGGCCATCTCTAGGCCAGCCAGCGCTTGCGGCGCTTGTAGCTTTTCACGTCCTTGAAGCTCTTGCGCTCGCCGCCGCCCACGCCGAGGTAGAACTCCTTCACGTCCTCGTTGCTGGCCAGGTCGGCGGCCTGGCCGTCCATCACCACCCGGCCCGATTCCATGATGTAGCCGTAGTCGGCGTATTTCAGCGCCATGTGGGTGTTCTGCTCGGCCAGCAAAAAGGTGACCTTCTCTTTCTCGTTCAGGTCCTTCACGATGTTGAACACTTCCTCGACGATCTGCGGCGCCAGGCCCATCGAGGGTTCGTCGAGCAGCACCATGCTCGGGTTGGTCATGAGGGCGCGGCCAATCGCGCACATCTGCTGCTCGCCGCCCGAGGTGTAGGCCGCCTGCGAGCTGCGCCGCGTCTTCAGGCGCGGGAAATAGGCATAGACTTTTTCCAGGTTGGCGGCGATTTCGGCCTTGCTGGTGCGGGTGTAGGCGCCGGTCATCAGGTTCTCCTCGATGGTCAGGTGGGCAAAGCAGTGCCGCCCTTCCATGACCTGCACCACGCCGCGCTGCACCAGGTCGGCCGGCGACAGGTTCTCGATGCGTTCGCCGCGCAGCTCGATGGAGCCCTTGGTGACCGCGCCGCGCTCGCCCTGCAGCAGGTTGGAGATGGCGCGCAGGGTGGTGGTCTTGCCCGCGCCGTTGCCGCCCAGGATGGCGACGATGCCGCCTTCGGGCACCTGCAGCGACACGCCCTTGAGGACGAGGATGACGTGGTTGTAGATCACCTCGATGCCATTGACGTTGAGAACGATTTTTTTGGGTTCCATCAGGCTCTCTTTTCTCTTTGTCTGTCTGTCTGTCTGTCTGTCTGTCTGTCTGTGCCAGGCGGCAGGGCTGCAAGGCAGGCCTCTCGCCTGGCGGCTCCCGAGGAAGCCGCCAGGGATTCATGCCATCAGGACTGGCAGTCGGCCGCGTCGCGGCGCGTCAGTTTCTTGTCGGCCATGTATTTTTCCGATCCCGCCTTGACCAGCGGCTTGATGATCTGCTCGTCGGACTGGTACCAGTCGGAGGTCATGTTCCAGCTCTTGCCGTCCCAGGTCTGCATCCGCGCCCAGGTCGAGCCCATGTGGTCGGCGCAACTGGTCGAGAGCGGGCGCATCACGCCGGCAAAGCCCAGGGCGTCGAGCTTTTTCTGGTCGAGCGACAGGTTTTCCATGCCCCAGCGCACCTGCTCGCCGGTCATGACCTTGCCCTTGCCGAAGCGCTCCTGGGCGCGGCGCACTGACTCGATGCTCAGCATCTGGATGATCGCGCCGCGCGTGTACAGCACCGAGCCCACCTCGTCCTTGGGCCCTGTGCCCTGGCCCTTGTCATGCACCAGCTTCAGGATGTCCTGCATCACCTTGGACTGCTGGCCCGAGCCGTTGAGCGCCAGCGCCTGGTAGCCCTTGGCGCCTTCGCCCACGTCGCGCACATCGGGCTCGGCGCCAGCCCACCACACGCCATACAGCTTGTCGCGCGGGAAGCCGGTGGCCTGCGCCTCCTTCAGGGCAGTCGAGTTCATCACGCCCCAGCCCCACAGCAGCACGTAGTCGGGCCGGCTCTGGCGCACCTGCAGCCAGGTGGCCTTCTGCTCGACGCCGGGCGCCGTGACCGGCAGCATCTGCAGCTCGAAGCCGTGCATCCTGGCGCGCTCCTGCAGCAGCGGGATCGGCTCCTTGCCGAACGGGCTGTCGTGGTAGACCAGCGCGATTTTCTTGCCCTTGAGCTTGTCCACGCCACCGGCGCCTTTGCCGATGTGCTGGATCAGGATGTCGGCGGCGGTCCAGTAGCTGCCCATCAGCGGAAAGTTCCACTTGAACGCCATGCCGTCCTGCGCCACCGACAGGCCGTAGCCCAGCGTCATCAGCGGAATCTTGTCCACCGGCGCCTTTTCGGTCAGCGCAAAGGTGATGCCGGTGGCCTGCGGGTCGAACAGGGCGACGCCGGGCCGGCCCTTCAGGCGTTCGTAGCATTCCACGCCCCGATCGGTGGCGTAGCCGGTTTCGCATTCCTCGAACGTGATCTTGACGCCGTTGATGCCGCCGTCGCGCGCGTTGACCAGTTTGATGTAGTCCTGCTTGCCGTTGGCCCAGGGCGTGCCGTTGGGCGCGTAGGGCCCGGTGCGGTAGGACAGCAGCGGGAAGAACTGCTCCTTGGCCTGCGCGAAGGCGCTGGTCGACAGCGAGGCCGCGCCAGCGGCGACCACGGCCGCGGCAACGACGAGTTTGGAAAGCTTCATGGATGTCTCCTTGGAATAAAAATAGCGAAGCACGGTGGGAAACCTGTTTTGGACTGAAAGGGTTGCAAGGCGTTCAATGCGCTCAATGGGTTCAATGAGGAAAGGGCCACAGGCGCATCTTCTGCTTGCCCATGGACCACAGCCGGGCCAGCCCGTGCGGCTCGACGATCAAAAACCAGACGATCAGGCCGCCGAAGATCATCAGTTCGGCATGCGAGACGCCGGCGGTCGAAATCTCGATGCCGAAAATGCCCATGAAAGCCGGCAAAAACCGGTTCAGCGCAATCGGCAGCACGACGATGAAGGCCGCGCCGAAGAAGCCGCCCATGATCGAGCCCAGGCCGCCGATGATCACCATGAACAGCAGCCGAAACGAAATCTCGACCGAGAACGCCGCCGGCTCCCAAGAGCCCAGGTGCACGAAGGCCCAGAGCGCGCCGGCCATGCCGATGATGAAAGAGCTGACGGCAAAGGCGCTGAGCTTGGCGTACATCGGCCGGATGCCGATGACGGCGGCGGCCACGTCCATGTCGCGTATCGCCATCCACTCGCGGCCGATGGCGCCGCGCACCAGGTTCTTGGCCAGCAGCGCGACGACGACCAGGATCAGCAGGCAGAAGAGGTATTTGGAGGTAGGGCTCTGGATCGGCAGGCCGAACACCTGCAGCCCGCTGACCGACACCGAACCCGAAGCCGACTCATTCGTCAGCCACTTGATGCGCAAAAACATCCAGTCGCTGAAGAACTGCGCCGCCAGCGTGGCCACCGCCAGGTACAGCCCCTTGACGCGCAGGCTGGGCAGGCCGAACAAGATGCCGAAGGCCATGGCGCAAAACCCGCCCAGGATCACCGTCGGGATCAAGGGCATGCCCGGAATGCGCACGAAGAAGTTGTAGGCGCCATAGGCCCCGACCGCCATGAAGGCGCCCGAGCCGAGCGAGATCTGGCCGCAGTAGCCGACCAGGATGTTCACCCCGATGGCCGCCAGCGACATGATGACCAGCGGAATCAAAATCGAGCTGTAGAGGTAGTTGCTGGCCAGCAGCGGCACGCCGATGAAGGCAAACGCCAGCAGCAGGTAGACGCCGATGCGGTCCTGCGTGATCGGGAAGATCTGCTGGTCGGCCCGGTAGGTGGTCTTGAACTGGCCGTTTTCGCGGTAGAGCATGGGTGTCCTTGTTCTTTTTATCGTTCAGACGCGATCAATGATCTTCTCGCCGAACAGCCCCTGCGGGCGGAACAGCAAAAACACCAGCGCCAGCACATAGGCGAACCAGATCTCGATGCCGCCGCCGACATACGGACCCAGGTACACCTCCGACAGCTTCTCGCCGACGCCGATGATCAGCCCGCCCAAAATGGCGCCGGGCACCGAGGTCAGGCCGCCCAGGATCACCACCGGCAGCGCCCGCAGCGCGATCGTGGTCAGCGAGAACTGCACGCCCAGCTTTGACCCCCAGATCATTCCCGACACCAGCGCCACGACGCCGGCCACGCACCAGACGATGACCCAGATGCGGTTGAGCGGAATGCCGATCGACTGCGCCGCCTGGTGGTCGTCGGCCACGGCGCGCAGGGCGCGGCCGGTGGTCGTTTTCTGGAAAAAAAGGCTCAACAAAATCACCAGGCCCGCCGCGATGCCGGCCGCAATCACGTCTTCCTTGTTGACCAGGATGCCGCCCTGGAACACCGAGTCCAGGATGAAGACCGGGTCTTTCGGCATGCCGATGTCGATCTTGTAGATGTCGCTGCCGAACAGCGTCTGGCCCAGCCCTTCGAGGAAGTAGGCAATGCCCAGCGTGGCCATCAGCAGCGTCGCGCCTTCCTGGTTGACCAGGTGGCGCAGCACCAGCCGCTCGATCAGCCAGGCGACAGCGAACATCAACACGCCGGCCACTAAAAACGCCAGCAGGTTGGCGGCGATGCGGTTGTCGATGCCGGTCCACCGTGGTATCCATTCCGAGAACCGCGCCATCGCCAGCGCTGCGAACAGCACCATCGCGCCCTGCGCGAAGTTGAACACGCCCGAGGCCTTGTAGATCAGCACGAAGCCCAGCGCCACCAGCGAGTACAGCATGCCGGCCATCAGGCCGCCGATCAGAGTCTCTAAAAAGAATGCCATGGAAATCAAACTCCTAAAGATTCAATGCGGAGCAGGATGCCGAAGCGGCAAGCGTGGGAGCGGCATCCCACCAGCAGGGGCCGCGGGACTGGCTTGCCAGACCGCAGGCGCAGCAGCCCCCTCGGGGGCAGCGCAACACACGAAGTGGCAAGCGTGGGGGCCATATCAGTGGCTGGTGCCGAGGTAGGCGCTGATGACATCCGGGTTGTTGCGCACCTCTTCGGGCTCGCCGTCGCCGATCTTCTTGCCGTAGTCGAGCACCACGACGCGGTCGGAAATGTCCATCACCACGCCCATGTCGTGCTCGATCAGCACGATGGTGGTGCCGAATTCCTCGTTCACGTCCAGGATGAAGCGGCACATGTCCTGCTTTTCCTCGACGTTCATGCCGGCCAT
>JAQGLT010000054.1 GCA_028292745.1 Polaromonas sp.
GGGATCGCGCTGCCCTGGGCGACGATGACGGCGGGCTGGGCGGTGGTCACCGGCGCGGGCGGCTGCGGCGGGGCCGCTGGCCCGAAGGTGCAGGCGGCCAGCCACCCGGCAGCCAGCGCGCTGGCGAAGGCCAGCCCGCCCCTGCGGGCGCAAATGGCGAAAAACTCAACTCTTGAACGCATGGGGGAACTCGATTCTGAAATGGGTGCCTGTCTCGCCCGGCTGCAACTCGACGCGTCCGCCGTGCGCGGCAATGTATTCACGCACGATCGACAGGCCGATGCCGCTGCCGCGGATGCCGTCGCCCGGCTGGCGTTCGCCCCGGTAAAAGGGCTCGAAAATCCGTTCCCGGTCCGTCGGCGCGACACCCGCCCCTTGGTCGGTGATGTCGATCTGCACCCGGCCGGGCTGCTGGCTCAGCGCAAATTCGATTGTGCCCTTCAAAGGCGAGTAACGAATGGCGTTGGACAGCAGGTTGGCCAGGGCCGTGCCGACTTTTTCGGGGTCGACCTCCATCGTGAGCGGCTGGCCGGTGACCTGCACCGTGAGTTCCCGTGCCCGCCACTGCAGGCGCTGGGCCTCCACCTGGTCTTCGATGAGCTGCAGCAGGTCAATGGGCCGGCGATGCAGCTGGCGCGCCTCGAAGGCCGCGGCATTGAAGCGCAGCAGGTCTTCGATCTGGCTTTGCAGCAGGCTGGTGTTGTGCTTGAGGATCAGGGCAATCTCGCGCTGGTCGTGGCTCAAGGGGCCGGCCACGCCGTCTTCGAGCAGCGACACGCCTTCGCGCAGCGACGCCAGCGGGGTTTTCAGTTCGTGTGAAATGTGGCGCAAAAAACGCGCCTTGTCGGCATCGAGCTCGCTAAGGCGCAGCCGCAGCCAGTTCAGGCGCTCGCCGACCAAGGCCAGGTCGGCCGGGCCGTGAATCGAGATGGCATGCGCCAGCCGGTTTTCTCCCAGGCCGACGATGGCGTTTTCCAGCCGCTTGAGCGGGCGGGTGAACCAGACGCCAAACGCCAGCGCCATGGCCACCGCCAGCACGATGGCGCCGGTGACCTGCTGCGCGAGGTGCTTGCGGCTGTTTTCGAGCTTGTCCTGCAGCGACTGGTTGCGCTGCTGGATGGTCTGCTGGACCTGCATGGCAATGGCGGTGTTGATCGCTTCGAGTTCGCGAAATTCCTGGGCCAGCCGCTGTTCGCGCTCCAGGGCGGTGCCGGGGGGGCCGTTGAGCAGCGAAAGCATGGTTTCCAGGTGCGCCCGCCAGGCAGGCGCCCTGGCGGCATCGATGGCTTCCTCGGCCAGCCGCGCCAGGATGTCGGTCGCGTCGCGGGCTTCGTCGCGAAAGCGCTGCCGCAGGACGCGGTCGTCCAGCACCACCGACTGCCGCGAACTGCGCTCCATCGACACGCTGCGCTCCCTGAGCGACTGCGCCGCGCCGCTGAGGTCCAGCGCGCGGGCGGCGATGTCGCGGCTTTGCTGCGTCACGTCCTCCAGTGCGAACAGCGCGCGCAGCGAAGCGGCGCCCAGCAGCGCGGCGATGAGCAAAAAGGCAAGCACCAGCAGGGGCCGGAATGAAAATCGGCGCAGCATGAATCAGGGCAAGGCGGTCGGCTTCAGGCCGGCAGGGCGGCGCTGCGCGTCAGCACCTCGCCGCGCAGCGAACGCTGGCTGGCTTCGGTGATGGTGACATCGACCATCTGGCCGATCAGGCGCGGCTGGCCTTCGAGGATGACGACCCGGTTGCATTCGGTGCGGCCCATCAGCTCGGTCGGGTTCTTGCGCGCTGCGCCTTCGACCAGGATGCGCTGCACCGTTCCCAGCCGGCTGGCGCTGATGGCGCGCACGCTGTCGTCCAGCCGGGCCTGCAGCTGCTGCAGGCGTTTCAACTTGACCGCGTGGGGCGTGTCGTCGGCCAGGTTGGCGGCGGGCGTTCCGGGGCGCGGGCTGTAGATGAAGCTGAAGGACGTGTCGTAGCCGACATCGTCCACCAGCTTCATGAGCTTTTGAAAATCGTCCTCGGTCTCGCCCGGAAAGCCGACGATGAAGTCGCTGCTCATCGCCAGGTCGGGCCGGATGGCGCGCAGCTTTCGGATCGTGCTCTTGTATTCCATGGCGGTGTAGCCGCGTTTCATCGCCATCAGGATGCGGTCGCTGCCGTGCTGCACCGGCAGGTGCAAATGGTTGACCAGCTTGGGCAAGGTGGCATAGGCATCGATCAGGCGCTGGGTGAATTCATTGGGGTGGCTGGTCACGTAGCGGATGCGCTCGATGCCGGGGATGTCGTGCACGTAGTCGAGCAGCGTGGCGAAGTCGGCGATCTCGGCGGTGCCGCCCATGGGGCCGCGGTAGGCGTTGACGTTCTGGCCCAGCAGCGTGACCTCTTTCACCCCCTGGTCGGCCAGGCCGGCGACCTCGACGAGCACGTCCTCGAACGGCCGCGAGACCTCCTCGCCGCGCGTGTAGGGCACCACGCAATAGCTGCAGTACTTGGAGCAGCCTTCCATGATGCTGACGAACGCGCTGGCGCCCTCGACCCGGGCCGGCGGCAGGTGGTCGAATTTTTCGATCTCGGGAAAGCTGATGTCGACCTGCGGCTTGCCCAGGCGGGCGCGGCTGGCCAGCAGCTGCGGCAGGCGGTGCAGCGTCTGCGGGCCGAACACCACATCGACGTAGGGCGCGCGCTGGATGATGGCCTCGCCCTCCTGGCTGGCGACGCAGCCGCCCACGCCGATCAGCACGCCCTTGGCTTTGAGGTGCTTGACGCGGCCGAGGTCGCTGAAGACTTTTTCCTGCGCCTTCTCGCGCACCGAGCAGGTGTTGAAGAGGATCAGGTCGGCTTCGTTCATGTCCTGCGTCGGCTCATAGCCTTGTGCGGCGTGCAGCACGTCCTGCATCTTGTCCGAGTCGTACTCGTTCATCTGGCAGCCAAAGGTCTTGATGAATACTTTTTTAGTCATGATTGCTACTTAATTAATAGCGTCTATCACATGCTGGACGTGCGCTAGAGGCCGATTTGATTGAAAATTAGGCGTTCCGCCGGCGGGCGGCCGCGCGTCAAGGCGCCTTGACGGATGCCGGCGTGTCCGCGTCGGCGCTGCTGCCAAAGCTGAACCAGGAGGCCTTGGTGTTGGGCCGTTTCTGCTTGACTTCTTCGCTGTTGAGTATCCAGACCTCATGGACATTGCCGCCGCTCTCGCGCAGGTAATTGACGACCACTTTCTGGTTGGCGAGCGCACCCGACATCACCAGCAGGTTGTTGGCATCGCGAATGCGCGCGCCGGGCGACAGCCTATCCGCCTTGCCGTCCAGCAGGATGCCCGGCGGCGTCTGCACCACGATCTCGCCGCGCAGGGCGGCGGCGGGAAACTGCCTGACGGCGGGCTTGAATTCGGCGCTGGGCTGGGCGCGGGCGGGCAGGCTGGCCAGCGGGGCCGTTGCCGCCAGGACAAGGAAAAGGGTGAAGAGGTGCGGTGCGCAGCGGTTCATGGTGTGTGTCCAGAGGCTGTTGATGGGAAAAAACACTCCATTATCTCAGGGGGCGTTTTGCGGCGCAGCCCGGTGCGCCCCGCGCCCGCGCCCGATGGCAGTGCCGGCCGGGCGGTGTCGGGCCGACATGCTGCCGTGGCCGGATTTTCAATGCGTCAAAGCTGCTGGGGCAGTGATTTATGCATGAAAAAGGCTTCTAGCGCAATGAGTACAAGCGCAGGCAGCTATTTAATTGATAGCATTCTGCTGATGGCGCCTGGCGGGCCGGCTGCCGCCTTGGCGGGCGGGCGACCTGCCGGTCGCTGCCGATGCGGGCGTCGCGGCTGCCTGCTGCCTGCTGCCGGGTCAGGCCGCCCTGGCCAGCTCTCCCTGCCCACCGGAGGGCATCAGCTTGTGCGGTATTTCCAGCAGATCGAGCGCACGGGCAACGCTGTGGTTGACGATGTCGCCAACGGTCTGCGGATGCAGCTCGAACGCAGGCGCGGCCGGGCAGATGATGCCGCCCATTTCGGTCACGCTCACCATGTTGCGCAGGTGGGCCAGGTGCAGCGGCGACTCGCGCATCAGCAACACCAGGCGACGCCGTTCCCTGAGCATCAAGTCAGCCGTGCGGGTCAGCAGGTTGTCCTCCAGGCCATGGGCCAGCGCCGCGAGCGTTCCCAGGGAGCACGGCGCGATCACCATGCCGCCACGGGCAAACGCGGTGCTCGTCAGCGGGCTGCCGATGTCGTCCAGGTCATGGACGACATCGGCCATGTCCTCGATGAAGGCGCAGTCCATGTTCAACTCCTGCTCGATGCTGTCCCAGCCCGCGTCGGACACGATCAAGTGCGACTCGATGCCCGGCGTGCCCTGCAGCACCTGCAGCAGGCGCGCGCCATACACGGCGCCGCTCGCATCCGAGATGGCGACGACGATGCGCCGCGGCGCCGGCGTATGGGTGAAGGCGGCGCTCACGGAGCCGGTCACGGCCGGCGGCAGTTCAAAGGAAAAAGATAGGGTCATGTGAATCCGGTGGTCAGGCTACATAAAGCAGCACGGTGAAGAAGTGGCAGATGCTGCCGCCGAGCACAAACAGGTGCCACAGCCCATGGCCATGGCGCACCTTGTGATCAAGGGCGTAAAAAACGATGCCCAGCGTGTAGCAGGCGCCGCCTGCCGCCAGCCAGGCAAATCCAGCGGGGGTAAGGGCCCGCCACAGCGGCGACACCGCCACCATGGCAAGCCAGCCCATGAGTATATAAATGATCAGCGACACCAGGCGCGCGCCCTTGGCCAGCCAGATTTCCTGCACGATGCCCACCAGCGCCAGGCCCCAGATGACGCCGAACATCCACCAGCCCCAACTGCCGCGCAGCGACACCAGGGCAAACGGCGTGTAGGTGCCCGCAATCAGCAGGTAGATCGCGCAATGGTCGAATTTGCGCAGCACGTTCTTGGCCGGCCCGCGCACGCTGTGGTAAAGCGTGGAAAACACATACAGCGCCACCAGCATGACGCCGTAGACACTGAAACTGACGATTTTCCACGGGTCGCCCAGGCGCGCGGCGAGGACAACCAGCACCACCGCGCCGGCCAGTGCAAGCGCCGCGCCGACCAGGTGGGTGATGCTGTTGAAACGCTCGCCGGGGTACATCGGATTCAGGCCGATCGGGCCGCCCTGCCAGGTTGCACGGGCGCCAGCATGGGGGCCGTGCCCGTCTGGTGCCGGTCCGGCGCCGGGGCAATTGCCATTGTGAACGTAGCGGTCGTCATGGTTGATCGGTAATAAACGCCAGTCTAAGGCCGTTGGCCCGCAGCCGTTCAACAGACGGGTAATTTGGGTTGGCCGAGCCCGAATGTGCGCGGAGCCTGTGGGCGGTGCGGCAACAGGCCGGCTGGCTGGTCACGCAGGCGATACCTGTGATGGCTGTCATATTGCTGCACCGGCGATGGCGGCCCGGCCCGGAAGGAACGACTCGGCCCGCATCGCCACGGCCGTGTTTGCGGCGGCGGCGGTCGGTGCGATAGCGCTTCGGGTAAAAGCCGAGGAACAGCTCAGCGGTTTCGAATCGCGTTGTTGATAGAGTCGTTGAGCGTTGTCTGCAGGTTCAGGCTTTTCACCAGGCTCAGGCCGCTGCTGGTGGCCTGGATGATGGTTTCGTTGCGGATCAGCTGGTTGTTCAAGGTATTTTGGACATAGGTTGCCAGCGGAATGGCGGCAGCGCTGGCGGCGACCGTGTTGCCGGGGCCGTTCTGCACCACCAGCGCCTGTATCTGTGTCGCTGTCGGTGTCGGCACCTGAACCTGTGGCTGTGGCTGGACCTGCGCTGGTGCCGGTGATGTTGCCGGTGATGTTGCCGGTGTTGGTGTTGTTCCAGCTACCACCGTCGATGTCGGAACTGGGGCTTGTATCTGCTGTGTTTGTGCCGGCGCCGGTGCCTGTGCTGAAGTAGAAGTCGGCGTAGGTGTAGGCGCAGGCGCAGGCGCTGAAGCGCCTGGCTGTGCAGGTGTTTGTGCCAAAGCCTGAGAAACAATCTGTTGACCGGCTGCCTGGATCTGCGCTGGCAGCAGCTTGCCGAGGTCGCCAATCTGGAACGACGTGCTGGCGACCAGCTGGCCGTTGATGAAAACCGCCCGGGTGATGCCGAAAGAAACCATGAAACCGCCGCCGAAATCGAAGCCGCCACGCAGCTGCGCCAGCGTGTGGTCGCTGGCCGCCAGCCAGGCGGGTGCCTTGGATCCCTCGGGCGCGGACGCAAGTGCCTGCGCATGGCCGGTGCCCAGGACAAAAAGGGCGCTCAGGGCAGCAGACAGCACGCCGTGCCTGCCACGGAAGGTGAGGGGAATGTGGATGGAAGTCATCAGAAATCTCCTGGGCCGTGCGAAGGCAGTGTCACCCCGGCCAGCCCATCGCGGTTGACACCGGCCGCCAGCGGTGCCTGGGGAGCAGCGCGCCAGTCGGCGGCAAGGTTGAAGCGGGCCGATTCCGTGCGGTTGTGAATGACAAACAACAGGCGGCTCGGCCAGCTGGCTTCAAAGGCCGTTCGCGGCACGGCGCGCGTGCCATTGGCCGGATCGCCGATCAGCACACGGTCGCCGCGCAAGCCTTTGATCACCACAAAATGGTGGTAGCCGTTCTCGTTGATCAGCACGATCGCCGGCAGGCGGGCCTCAACCAGTTTGTCAAGTGACTGCTCGAATCCGTCGGCTTCAAAGCCCTGGGCCTTGAGGTAGCGCTTCATGTCGAGCAGCGAGAAGCCTTCGGCGCGGATTTTTTGCTGGTCGCCATGCCGGTACATGTGCTCGAACACGGCGCCTTCGGTGGTGGGAATGCCGTAGTGATGGGTGAGCAGCGTTGCCACGGCCGCCGAGCCACAGCTGAAATCGTATTTCTGCAGCTGTGTTCCGGCCAGGCGCGCCTGCCGGATGCTGGTCACCGGCATGACGACATCGCCGCTCCCCATCGAAGGCAGGTACACCGGTTGCGCCACCGTGTGCATGGGCATGCCCATGCCGGTCGCGAACAATGCAGCGGCAAGCAGGCTTCTCGTCACGGCGACTCCCCGGTGTCAGTTGATCTGCAGGTTCAGGATGAGGGCGTTCTGGATCAGCACATTGGCGCCCGAGTTCTGGATCACCACCGGCAGGCCGCTCATGTTGCTGAACGCCCCGGCAGTGATGGCATTCGCACCGGTCACGACGCTGGTGGCGGAATTTCCGGCAGTCGTGCCGGACAGCTGCATGTCATTGGCGACGAGATGAGCGCCGCCGCGCTGCTCTGCCAGGGCTGCCGGGTTCACAGGCTGGTCAAATCCGGCAGGGGTCAACAAGGCCTTTTCGGCAGCCGGTTGGTCGGGCAAGGACTGCGCCATCGACATTGCCGGCACGGACATGGCCAGCGCCAGGCAAGCGAGCCGCAGGCAGATAAGCGGTTTCATTTTTATTCCTTCAGTGGTGGCGCGGCAACCGGTCGGCATCGACCCGGACGGTTGCCGTCCCGATCGATGCCGACGGCCCGCTTACTTGCCGACGGCCAGGTTGGCCTGGACGTTCACGCTTTGCTGGACCAGCGAGGAAATGCCGCTGTTCTGGCTCGCCACCATGACGCCGGCGGCCGACTGGCCGACGCTGACCATGCTGTTGGCCATGCTGAACGATCCAGCATTGACATTGTTGGTGCCGCCCGCGCCGCCGGTGCCGCCCTGTCCGGCCCCGCCGGTGCCGCCCATCGCTGCATTGGTGCCGCCGGTGCCGCCGGTGCCGCTGCCGCCGGTGCCGCTGCCACCGGAGCCGCCGTTGCCGGCGGTATTGTTGCCATTGCTGGCATTGCCGTTGGTGGCGTTGCCATTGGTTGCCGAGCCGCCTGCGCCGCCGGTGCCCAGGCCGGCCGTGCGTGTGCCGCCGCCGCCATTGCTGTCGGAAGCGCCGCCATCGCCGCCGCCGCCGCCCGCACCGGAGCTGCCGGCATTTGCCGCGCCGCTGCTACCGCCCACGCCGGCACCCGAACCGCCGCTGTTTGCAAGGGTGGCCGTGCCTGTGGTAGGTGGGCTGGAGTTGGAGCCCGATGCAGTGCTGGCCCCGGAAGTGGCGCCTGCGGTGCTGGCGCCCGAAGCGCCACCGCCGGCAGCACCTGAACCAGCCGCTCCGGCCGGTCCGCCCACGCCACCGGCAGCGCCGTTGGCCGCAGAAATGCCGCCGCTGTTGGCGCCGGTCGCATCGCCGCCGTTTCCGCTGGCGCCCAGGCCCGCGGTGCTGCTGCCGTTCGTGGCGCTGCCGTGGGTGATGGCCCCGTTGGTGGCGCTGCCACCTATGGCGCCCACCGCGCCCGTGCCTGTAGCGCCAACGCCGCCCGCTCCGGTGCCCGAGGCAGTGCCGCCTGCGCCATTGCCGCCGGTGCCGCCATTGCCGGTGCCGCCTGCCGCCGTGCCGGTGTTATAGGCCGTGTTGCCCAGGCCAGACACTGTATTGCCGCTGACCGCTCCCGTCAGCGTGCTGGTGGCGGTCGCACTTGAGGTATTGAAGGCACTCTGGAAGTTTCCGGTCGAGCCGTTGTTGATGGCTGCCGACCGGGCCGCGCTGGCCAGCGCGGCCCCCGAGCCCTTGTTGTTGCTGCTGTCGGTGTTGTCGGTGGCGGTGAGGGTGGTCGTGTTGGTCGTGGTGTTGGTGGTTGTGTTGGTGGTTGTGTTGGTTGTTGCGTTGGTGGTCGCATTCGTGTTGTCACCAATGCCCGATGACTGGTCATTGTCAGCAAAAGCCGCACCGCTGAATCCCAGCATGACTGCAATGGCCGAAGCCACTAATGTCTTTTTCATGAAACCTCCTGAAGTGGTTAACAAGGGTCTAACAGTCTTGGTTGAATTGCGTCACCGCAAATCGAAGCTCGCAATAGCAACATCAGTGCCAAACCCAGGCGCGGGTTTTAAAAAGCGAGGACCTCACTGGAGGGAGCAGTGCATTCGCGCGTTTGCACCATGTGACCAAGCGCGAATGTTGTTGGTAACTGCGGAGCTGACTGTCACAGCTTTTAAACAGCAAAATAATTTTTCGCAATCGCGCCCCTGCCATTTTTTGCAGACCAGCCACCAGCGCCGTAGCGAAAAACCGCCGGAAAAGGCATCGGCGCATGCGTTTTTGTCACTGTCACAAATGTGTTACATAAGCCTGCAGCGGCTTTTTTACAGTCCTGTTCCTCATCATTGCCACGCGTGCCCGGTCTTCTTTGGATACTGTTATTTGCCTGAGCGAGGCAGCGCGGGCGCATGTGCATCAGCCATGTGACAGCCATTTTTCCTTGAACGAGCAGCAGCCGCAATTACCTTTTTTTGCAAGTAATCACTTGCTCTTTATGAAGGCGCCGGCCTACGCTATGCAAGAGCAAAACGCCACTCACATGATGCGGTGGCACGGAAAAGGGAGTGTCATGAAAACATTTACCGAAAACAGTCGTCTAGCCCTTCTTGCCTGCTCGACGCTGGCCTTGACCACGGCGACGCATGCGCAAGGCGTGCCCGCAGCAGGAAATGAAAGCGCGGCCCGCATTGAACAGATGCAGCAGCAGCTGAGCGAGCAAGCCCGCCAGATCGAGACGCTGCGGCAGGCAGTGGCCGAGCAAGAAACGCGTCACCGGGAGCTGCAGCGCTCGCTCGCACAGGAAACGCGTTCTGTTGCCCCCCAGGGTACGGCGCCGGGCGCCTCGGCGCAGGCTGCAGGCGTTGCCGCCGATACCAGTCAGCGCCCTGTCCAGGTGGGGAGCGCGCCGCCTCAGGACGTTCAGCCGCCGCCGGTCGCGCCCTTGTTCGATCAGCCCGGCATCCTGACCCCCAAGGGAAAGTTCGTGCTGGAGCCGTCGCTGCAATATGCCTACTCGTCAAGCAACCGGGTGGCGCTGGTGGGCTACACCATCATTCCGGCGCTGCTGATTGGCCTGGTTGACATACGCGAGGTCAAGCGCAATACCGTCACCGGCGCATTGACAACACGTTATGGATTGAGCAACCGGCTCGAACTCGAAGCCCGGCTGCCTTATGTGTACCGCTCAGACGCCACCATCAGCCGGGAAATCTTCACCGGATCGGCTTCGGACAATGCCTTCAACAACAGTGGCCGGCACATGGGCGATATTGAGCTGGCAGCGCGTTACCAGCTCAACGAAGGGGGGCCGAATCGGCCGTACTTTCTCGGTTCCCTGCGCTTCAAGTCGCGTACCGGCAAAGACCCCTTCGAAGTGGTGACGGACTGCACGACGCGCTGCATCGGGAACACCACGGGAACCGGCTTGCCGCTGAGCCTGCCAACCGGGTCCGGGTTTTATTCACTGCAGCCCGGCGTGACCTGGCTGTTCCCGTCCGACCCGGCCGTTTTCTTCGGCGGCTTCAGCTACACCCATAATTTCCGGCGCAGCGATGTGAGCCGGCAGGTGCTCAACGGCGAGCAGGAGGCCATCGGCACCGTGGAGCCCGGTGGCATTGTCGGCGTCAATTTCGGCATGGGGCTGGCGCTCAATGAGCGGTCCTCGCTGAGCATGGGCGTTGACCTGAACTCGGTGGGGCGCACACGCCAGAATGGTGAACCGGTGCGCGGCTCGGTGCGGACCCAGCTGGCCAGCCTGCTGATGGGCTACTCCTACCGCTACAGTGACAAGACCACTTTCAGCGTCACGGTAGGGGCAGGGTTGACACGGGACACCCCCGACCTGACGCTGACTTTAAAGGTGCCCATGTCCATGTTCTAACAGGGGCGAAAATTGAAAAAAGCCCTGTGTGTCAGCCTGCAGGACGCCTCCCTGGATGTCATCAACCACCTGCGCGGCCAAGCGTGGGAGGTAGTGCATGCTTTTGACCTGCAGGAAGCCCAACGCCTTCAAGCGAGCCAGGCGGTGCAGGTCGGCGTGCTGCTGATCGGAGACATGACGGCCGATGGGCTGGATGCGCTCGAAGCGTTCCTGCGGCAGTCCTTGGGGGTGGAATGGGTGGGGGTCTTTTCGCCCCCCGCCCTTGACGCGCCCCTATTGCGCGAGTTGGTGCTCAACTGCTTTTTCGACTACCACACCCAACCGGTTGACTGGCGCGTATTGGACCTGACGCTGGGCCATGCCTTTCGCCGCAGCCAGCTGCGCGGACGCGCCAGCCTGCCGCTGCCGGTTATCAACAGCATGGGCATGGTGGGCGCCAGCGCGGCCATCGCCAACCTGCGCCAGCAGATCCGCAAGGTGGCCCGCAGTGAAGCCCCGGTGCTCATCGGCGGGGAGAGCGGAAGCGGCAAGGAACTGGCGGCACGCGCCATTCACCAGTGCTCGTGCCGCGCCGCCGGGCCCTTCATCGCGGTCAACTGCGGTGCGATTGCCCCGTCACTGATACAAACAGAGCTGTTCGGCCATGAACGCGGCTCCTTCACCGGCGCCATGGCGAACAAACAGGGCTTGATCGAGTCGGCCAACGGCGGCACGCTCTTTCTGGACGAAATCACCGACCTGCCGCTTGAACTGCAGACCAATCTCCTGCGATTTTTGCAGGAGCACACCATTCACCGCGTGGGCTCCGTCCGAAGCCTGCAGGTCAACGCCCGCGTCATTGCCGCGTCGCATCTGGACCTGTCAACGGCGGTGGCCACCGGCCGGTTCCGGGAAGACCTTTTTTATCGGCTGAACGTGTTGCCTATGACGGTGCCTTCCCTGCGCGAACGGCGCCCTGACATTCCCATGCTGGCCCAGCACTTTCTGCAGGTTTGCCGCAATGACAGGCGACTGCGGCCGGTAGAGGGCTTCAGCCGGCATGCCCTGGCCGCCATGATGGCGCATGACTGGCCTGGCAATGTGCGTGAGCTCTACAACCGGGTCCAGCGCGCCGTCGTCATGACGGACCAGCGCCTGATCACGCCCGGCGATCTTGGGTTTGCCATGAAAAGCGGCACCGCAGGCCCCGACCTCGACGCCATACGCACCTTGGCAGAGCGCGATGCGATTTCGATGACGCTCGGACGCGTTGATCGCAACATCACCCACGCGGCGCGCGAGCTGGGCATTTCGCGCATGACGCTGTACCGGCTGATGGACAAGCATGGCCTGGCGCAGCGCGTTCATCAGTAAAGAGGCATCGCGGCCCGCCAGCCGCACAGCAGCGGTCGTAAAAAGAAAAAGCCCCGCAAGCACTTGACCTGCGGGGCTTTTCAGATAGGCACGATTGAAAGATGGCTGGAAACCCGCATGGATACTGGGTTCCAGTTTAAAAAAGACTGTTGTGTTCCCCCGTTTGTTCCCCGCTTTAATGTTGCTACCCCCTTTTTCAGCTTTTTAGAGGCTCTGCGGTTTCAGTTCAACACTGGTGGCAGGCTACCGAAAGAATATTGCGCTGTTGCACCCAAGCTACCAACAATGCCTCATTGAGTTGTTATTCGTCCGGGTGTTCCCTTTCCACCTTAGAGAGGGTGGCTTGTGCCCGGTTTATGCGCCGCTCCTTGAACTCTGTATCTATAAGGCTGGTAGGGTAGACGTTAAGCATTCGTATTAAAAACAACAGCAATTAGCCATAGACTGCCTGCGCGTGCGATTTTCCCGGATCTGAAGGTTATTGCCCTGAGCGCTTTGGCGCTCTGCTGTCATGATGTTGCCCGATACCTCGACAGGCACGCTTTTTTGACTATCACTTATAACTTCTCACTGGTCTTGACCTCCATCATGGTGGCAGTTTTGGCCTCCTATACAGCGCTACACCTGGCCTCCCGCGTTTCAGTCTCACGCGGCAAGCTGGCATCAATGGCATGGCTGGTAGGCGGCGCCTTGAGCATGGGCACTGGCATCTGGTCCATGCATTTCGTGGGAATGCTGGGTTCGAGCATTGGTATTCCAATGGCTTATGGGCCTTGGTGGACGCTGCTGTCGCTGATGATTGCGGTCACCATTTCCGGGTTTGCGCTCTTTTTTGTACGCAAGGAAAAGCTGAACCATCTCAGCTTGGCCATTGGCGGAGTCGTCATGGGAGGCGGGATTGCCTCGATGCATTACGCCGGGATGATGGCCATGCAGATCAGCCCAGCCATTGGTTTTGATCCTGTCCTGGTCGCTGTGTCGATACTGATTGCGGTTCTGGCCTCGTTCGTTGCGCTGAAGCTGTTCGTCCTGCTGCGCTCCTCAGCCATCACGCATCCCTTGGTCAAGCGCGGAGCCAGCGCACTGGTGATGGGCGTGGCCATTGCGGGGATGCACTACACCGGCATGGCCGCAGCCCGGTTTGCGCCGGGTAGCATCTGCACGACGCCCGGTGAAGATGTGAACAATGCATGGCTTGCCAGTGCGATTGCCGTCTTCACGCTCTTGATCCTTGCAATCGCGCTGATCACATCTCTATATGACGCACATCTGACGAGCCGTGCCGGGCTGCATAACGAGCATCTTGTGCAGGCCAATGAAAAGCTGCGCCTGGAGTCGCTCCAGCTCGAGCAAGCCAATGGGCAGATACGCCAGCAGTCCGATCACCTTGTAGCAATGAATACGCAACTGGAAGCCAGCGTATTCAAACGCACCGAGCAACTCCAGGAGACCGTTCGGGAGCTCGAAGCGTTCTCTCAAGCGGTGGCGCATGATCTGCGCGGCCCGATCAGTAGTATTGGAGGCTTTTGCGGCCTGCTTGGAAAGCCTGCCGCAGGCACGCTTTCCGACAAGGGCCTTCATTACGTGGCGAGGATAAGGGACAACTCCAAAAAGATGGCAGACCTCATCGAAGCATTGCGGTCGCTCACGCACCTTTCGCAGATCGCTCTCAAGCATGAACAGGTCGATTTGAGCAGGCTGGCGCAAGAGGCATTTGAGGACTGCCGTATGCAGCATCCTGGGCGCATGGTGCACAGCTCTGTGCAGGCGGCGATGCAATGTGTGGGAGATGAACGCCTGCTTCGCCTAGTGCTGGTGAACTTGATAGGCAACGCCTGGAAGTTTTCTTCCAGGCAGGCCGATGCCACAGTTGAGGTCGGGATGAAGCCGGGGCCGAACGGACAGGCAATTTTCTTTGTCAGGGACAATGGCGCAGGGTTCGATATGGCGTACGCCGACAAGCTGTTTGGCTCTTTCCAGCGCCTGCACAGCCCGTCTGAATTCGAGGGTACGGGCATTGGCTTGGCAACGGTGCGCCGAATCATTTTGCGGCATGAAGGGCGGATCTGGGCCGAAGCGGCGCTAGAAGAAGGTGCCAGCTTTTACTTTACCCTCTGGGAGGCAGCAGGAGGCGCGCAAGCCGGGCAAAAAGGGGTTGAGCTTAAGCTTACGTCTTAAAAAAGCTATGGAATCAAGCCTGACGAGATTGCACGCTGAATACTCACAAGGAGGAGTGAGCGACTGTTGGCTACTTGTTCAGTTGCTTACAGCCTTGCGTCATGGTTGAGCTTAAAGACTGCTAAATTTCTTCTTGGCATTGCGAATCTCTGTGGAGTTGACCCGTTTCTACGGACACTATGAGCTTGCTCATTGAAGCTCAAGGATTATCTGGGTTTCGGGGTTGATGGTGTTGTCGTGATGTTTTCCTTCAAAGTTATTGGGCGAGAGGTAGCCCAAAGCCGAGTGGCGCCGATGCGGGTTGTACCAGCTCTCGATCCAGGTGAATACGGCCAGGCGTGCCTCGGTCTTGGTTCTCCAGGTGCGCCGGGCAATAAGTTCGCACTCCAAAGTCGCAAAGAAGCTCTCCGCCATAGCGTTGTCATAGGCATCTCCCGCCGTGCCCATGGAAGGGCGGACGCCCATTTCCTTGCATCGGTTGACAAAGGTAATGCTGGTGTACTGGGCGGATTCAACCGGTCGTCGCAACACATGGTTGTTGGACAGATTGCAGGACCTCGTTCAGGGCTTCGACCGGCGTCCTCCAGCCGAGCGTTTTGCGCGGTCTGGTGTTCAGCGTATAGGCCACAGCCTTGAGCTTTTCCACCTTGCGGGACATTAGCCTGCCGGGCTGACTTCAAGGTAAAGCCCACCTGAGCAGGCCAGTCGTTCCAGCTTTTTTCCAGGTGGGCACGTCGCATTCTTGCATTCGGCATTGGTCAGCATGGGGGAACAACTCCAGGCGATAGGGGAACGGAAAACAGGGGTTGCCGCTGGGAATGAGGGAACAACTACCCCAAAACCCGGCTTACCTCCACTTGTTCCCCGTTTTGATATGCAAGTCAATGTCGCGCTTTGTCCGCTAATGCAACGTAGCGACTGATTCGCCAATGAAAAAGGCCGCTAGGGATATGTCCTTAGCGGCCTTTGTCTGAAGTGGTGGTGATAGGTGGATTTGAACCACCGACATCAGCATTATGAATGCTGCGCTCTAACCAACTGAGCTATATCACCATGCGACCGAAATTATAGCGATTTATCGGGCCAGTTTCAGCGATTCGTGAATGCCGGCTTGCGTTTGTTGACGAAGGCGTCCATGCCTTCCTTCTGGTCCTCGGTGGCAAACAGCGCATGGAACAGGCGCCACTCGAACATCACGCCATCGCTCAGGCCGCTTTCAAATGCCCGGTTGACCGCTTCCTTGGCCGCAAAAACACTGGGCTGGCCGTAGCTGCAGATCATCAAGGCCGCGCCCAGCGCTTCGTCCATCAGCTTGTCGAGCGGCACCACGCGGCTGACCAGGCCGGCGCGTTCCGCCTCTGGCGCGTCCATCATGCGACCGGTCAGCGCCATGTCCATGGCCTTGGCCTTGCCGACTGCGCGGGGCAGCCGCTGTGTGCCGCCGGCGCCCGGGATGATGCCCAGCTTGATCTCGGGCTGGCCGAATTTGGCGTTGTCGGCGGCGATGATGAAGTCGCACATCATCGCCAGCTCGCAGCCGCCGCCCAGCGCAAAGCCGCTGACGGCCGCGATCACCGGCTTGCGGATGCTGCGGATCTGCTCCCAGTTGCGGGTGATGTAGTCGTTGTTATAGACATCGGCAAAGCTGTAGGTCGCCATGGCGCCGATGTCGGCGCCGGCGGCGAAGGCCTTTTCGCTGCCGGTCAGAATGATGCAGCCGATGCTGTCATCGGCGTCAAATGCTTTCAGCGCACTGCCCAGCTCGTCCATCAACGCGTTGTTGAGGGCATTGAGCTGCTTGGGACGGTTCAGGGTCACGATGCCCACCTTGCGCGAATCCGGGCCCTGGGTCGAGGTCACAATCATTTCATAGGTCATGGCGCGGTCCTTTTAGAAGCCCTGAATCATGCCACGTTCCAGTGAAAACCCGCGCTTTGCGCTGCGTGGCGAAGGGCATTGAACGGTGGGCCCAAACCCCGAAACCGGCCTGCGGCCTTCAAGGGCGAGTCGCCGTTTCGCGCAGGCTTACGGCTGCGGCGCCAGCCATTCATTCACCCGCAGTTCGTTCTTGACCGCCAGGCGCCAGGTGGTTTGCGCGGGCGGCAAGGTCAGCGCAAGCCGCATCAGGCGCTTGTCGCGCGCGACCAGGGCCGTCACTTTTTTCTCACTGCCTGCATAAAGGGGCAGCTCGTCGAGCTTGTTGAGCCGCCAGCCGGCGTCGGCAGGAAAAGCGCGCCTGGCCGGCATGCCGCCTGACTCCAGTCCCAGCCATTCATCGCCCGCCGCAAAGCCTGCCTGTTCTGCGGCGCCGCCGCGCAGCACGGTTTTGATCTGGATGCCCTGGCCTTCAGTCACCCGCAGGCCCAGCTGTTGCGCCAGCTGGGCCGGCTCTTCCAGCACGGCCACGCCGTGCTGCTGCAGCAATTCCCTGAGCGGCAGTTCCTCCCGGCCATGCACCCAGGCGGCCAGTTCCGGGGCAAACGAGCGCAGGCCCGCTGTGCCGAGCACGGCGGCCAGATCGGCCTCGCGCATCGGGCCGGCCTTGCAGCGGCGCCACAGCGCGCGCATCACATCGTCCAGCGTGGCCCCGTGCGTGGTGCGGCCCTCGGCACGCAGCGTCAGGTCCAGGCACAGCGCCACCAGCGCCCCCTTGGCGTAGTAGCTGATGGTGGCGTTGGGCGTATTTGCGTCCGGGCGGTAGTACTTGCCCCAGGCGTCAAAACTGGCCTCGGCGACGGACTGCACCAGCCGGCCCGGCGCCTGAAGGACCTGGTTGATGGTGCTGGTGAGCAGCTTGAGGTAGCCGGCGTTGTCCAGCAGCCCGGCCCGGCGCAGCAGCAGATCGTCGTAATAGCTGGTGAAGCCTTCAAAAAACCACAGCAGCTCGGTGTAGTTCTCACGGTCGTAGCGCAAGCGTTCGAATTCGGCCGGCCGCAGGCGCTTGACGTTCCAGGTGTGGAAGTACTCGTGGCTGATGAGCCCGCGCAGCGTGGTGTAGCCGTCGGAGGTTTTGGCGTCGTCCAGGCGCGGCAGGTCTTTGCGGGTGCAGATCAGCGCGGTGGAGTTGCGGTGCTCCAGGCCGCCGTAGCCGTCGTCGACGGCATTGAGCATGAACAGGTAGCCGGCGTAGGGCGGTTTTTTATTGCCGTGCCAAAAACGGATCTCGGTCTCGCAGATCTTTTGCGTATCGGCCAGCAGCCGGGCCCCGTCGAAAGTCGCGGCAGCGCCTGCCACGACAAACCGGTGCGGCACGCCCCGCGCTGTGAAACTGCCGCTCCAAAACGGCCCCATTTCCACTGGACAGTCAACCAGCTCGTCGTAGTCGGCCGCCTGGTAACGGCCAAAACCCTGGCGGTCGATTTTCTGGGGCGTCAGGCCGGTGGCCACCGACCAGCCGGTCACGGCGCTGGAAACGGGCACCTCCAGCACATGCGGAAGGGCTTCCTGGCCTTCGACCTTCAGGCACAGGCTGGTGCCGTTGAAAAAACCACGGGTTGCATCCAGCCAGGCGGTGCGCACCGAATTGTCGTGGGCATACACCTCGTAGCTCAGCACCAGCGCGCTGGCCGGCGAGCAGGCAATCCGCCAG
This sequence comes from Polaromonas sp., assembly GCA_028292745.1. GTDB lineage: Bacteria > Pseudomonadota > Gammaproteobacteria > Burkholderiales > Burkholderiaceae_C > Polaromonas. The sequence continues at coordinate 17,817 of JAQGLT010000054.1, forward strand.
CTGCATTTGTCAATCTGCTCCACGGCAGGCAAATCGGGGCTGCCGGCCTGGCGTGCCTGCAGACCCTGCAGGTTTTTAGCGAACTCGCGCACCAGGTAGCTGCCAGGTATCCATACGGGCAATGCCACCTGCTGCAGCGCCTCGGGTTGGGCGATGGTCAGCGTGACGCGAAACAGGTGGGCATGCAGATGGCCAATCTCGACAAGGTAGTGAAGCGGCACAGGGTGTTTTCGGGTCGAGGTGGCCATCTGGGAAAAGTGAAGGGGTTGGCTGGTCTGCGAAAGGAAATGAATGTTTGCTATTAAAAAATGAGCTGTTCAGGCACGCCCCGCTTGCGGAAAAGCCATTATTTGCTAATAAACGACGGCGCCGGGCGGGTGCGCACGGGATTACTGGCCCTTGACGCTGGCCAGCGTTTTTTCGAGCTGGTCCGCACCAATGGCGCCGGGTACGCGCGAACCATCGGCGAAGAATATGGTCGGCGTGCCGGTGATTTTGTATTTCTTGCTGAACGCCAGGTTGCGATCCAGCGCGGCCGTGTCGCAACTCGCGCTGGCGGCCGGCTGGTCGCGCACCATCCAGTCGAGCCAGGCCTTGTTTCTGTCCTTGGCACACCAGATGTTTTTCGACTTTTCCACAGAGTCCGCGCTCAGGATGGGAACCAGGAAGGTGTGTATCGTCACATCGTTCACCTTTTGCAGATCGCGCTCAAAGCGCTTGCAGTAGCCGCAGTTGGGATCCTCAAACACCGCCATCTTGCGCTTGCCGTTGCCGCGCACCTGGGTAAACGCATCTTTCAGGGGCAGGGCGGCGAAGTCGATGGCGCTGAGCTTTTCCACCCGCTCCTCGGTCAGGTTGCGCTTGGCACGGGTGTCGATCAGGTTACCCTGCAACAGAAAATTGCCTTCGGCATCGGTGTAGAAAATATCGCTGTCGTTGACGCGGAGTTCATACAGCCCATTCATCGGGGTCTTGCTGACCTCGTCGATCTTAGGAAACCCCGCCAGCCGTTCGGCCAGGTTCTTGCGAATCACCGCCTCCTGCGCAAAAGCACTGCCCAGGCTGCAGGCCAGCAGGCCGGCAAGCCCGGCGATCCGGAGGCCGGCGGTCAATGGATGGGGTTTCATGGTGTTCCTGACTTTCAATCTATTTCCGATAATTCCAATTTACAGCCCGGCGGCCCGACGCGCGACCCAGCGCTTGAGCAGGTTGCTCTGCGCAAACCCCTTCATGCCCCAGTTGCGCAGCATCTGCCAGCGGTCGTCCGTCTGTGCGAACAGGCCATGCAGCCCGTCGGTCACCGTGCCCATGGCGGCCACATCGGCCTTGCGCGCCCGCTCGTAGCGGCGCAGCAGTTTTTCATCGCCCAGTGCGCGCCAGTATTCTCGCTTGCCCAGCACCTCTGCCAGGCAGGCCGCATCGGCCAGGCCCAGGTTCAGCCCTTGGCCCGACAGCGGATGGACGGTGTGCGCCGCATCGCCCGCCAGCGCCCAGCCGGTGCCGACCCAATGATTGGCGCTGGACAGCGCCAGCGGCCAGCTGGCGCGCTCGCTGGTCAACCGCAGCGTGCCCGCCTCCAGGCCGCAAACGGCCTGCAGCGCGGCACAGAAGTCTTCGGCCGGCAGCTGCTCCAGTGCTTGCGCACGTTCCAGCAGGACTGACCACACCAGTGCCAAAGAGTTCCCGCCGGCGCCGCCCAGCGGCAGGAGCGCCAGGATGTCGCCATTGGCAAACCACTGGCGCGCCACGCCCTGATGGGACAGGCCGGCCTCCAGCCGGGCGGCAATGGCTTTTTGGGGATACGGCTTGACGGTCCACTGCACGCCGAATTCATCGCGGCTGCTGCTTTTATTGCCTTCGCAAATCACCGTCAGCGCGGCCTTGACCGGCGCCTCCACCAGGTCGATCTGCGGCTGGTAGCGCACCGCCTGAATCAGCTGCTGCGCCAATGCAGGCACATCCACGATCCAGGCCAGCGCGTCCTGCGCCAGGCTGTCGGCGGTGAAATCGATTCGGCCACCGTGGTCGCCCCAGACCCGCATTTCTTGCACCGGCGTGGCAAAGGGCGCCTCGGGCCAGACGCGCAGGGTGTCCAGAACATGGCGGGAGGCGCTGTTCAAGGCATAAGCCCGCACATCGTTGGCAGGGGAGCCGGAGGGCAGGGCGACCAGCGCCACGCGCAGCCGTTCGCGCGCCAGGAGGAGGGCCAAGGCGCGGCCGACCACGCCGTCGCCGCGAATACAGACATCAAAGGTTTTGGGCATGGCGCATTTTAGGAGTGAGTGCAAAATCAAAGGTTTTGGGTGGCCAACTGGCAAAGGCCAGCGCATTGCCCCGCGCCAACAAGGACCGGACAACGTGACCGATTTATACAAGGACGCCCTGCCGGGCACGGCAAGCCCGCCCACGCCCGATGCGCCTGCCGACGTGGCGGCGGTCATTTCCCGTCTCTATGTGTACCCTGTCAAATCTTGTGCCGGGGTTCGGGTGGCGCAGGCGGTGTTGACGCAAACCGGCCTGGAATTCGACCGCGCCTGGATGGTGGTGGACGGCGGGGGCAACTTTTTGACGCAGCGCGAACTGCCGCGCCTGGCGCTCATCCAGCCGCAGCTCAAGCATTTCGAGATGGTGCTGCGCGCCCCCGGCATGCTGGCGCTGCATATCGCACTCGACCAGGTGCAGGCGCCGGCGCGGGTGCAGCTCTGGAACGACGAGGTGGCGGCTTACGACATGGGACCGGTCGCGGCCCAGTGGTTCAGCGACTTTCTGGGCCTTCCGGCGCGCCTGGTCCGCTTCGACCCTGAACACAAGCGCATCAGCAGCTTGCAATGGACAGACGGCATCGAGGCGCTCAATCAGTTCAATGACGGCTATCCGGTGCTGGTCATCAGCGAAGCGTCGCTCGACCAGCTCAATGAAAAGCTGGCGACACGGGGGCATCCCGCGGTCGGCATGGAGCGGTTTCGGCCGAACCTCGTGCTCGGGCATGCGGCCCAGGCGTTGGAACTCTCGCCGCACGATGAGGACCGGCTCGATTCGGTGCACATTGCCACCGGGCAGGGGCCTGTTTGCCTGAAGCCGGTCAAGCCCTGCCCGCGCTGCCCGATTCCCAATATCGACCCGGCAACCGCCGTCAGCACCACCGAGGTCGGCGATCTGCTGCAAAGCTACCGCCAGGATGCGCGGCTGAACGGCGCGGTGAGCTTCGGCATGAATGCCATCGTGCTGCAGGGCGTGGATCACCTGCTCCAGGTCGGCCAGCCGGTCGCGGCAAGCTACCATTTCGGGTGATTCCGCTTGCATCGAATACACTTCCATCCCTGTTTTTGAAGGTTTGTCATGAGTTTGAAGTGCGGCATCGTTGGCTTGCCTAACGTCGGAAAATCCACCCTGTTCAATGCGTTGACCAAAGCGGGCATCGCGGCGGAAAACTACCCCTTCTGCACCATCGAGCCCAATGTGGGCATTGTCGAAGTGCCCGATGCGCGGCTCGATGCCTTGGCGGCCATCGTCAATCCGCAAAAAATCCAACGGGCGATTGTCGAGTTCGTCGACATTGCCGGCCTGGTGGCCGGCGCCAGCACCGGCGAGGGCCTGGGCAACAAGTTCCTGGCGCACATCCGCGAGACTGACGCCATCGTCAATGTGGTGCGCTGCTTCGAGGATGACAACGTGATCCACGTTGCCGGCAAGGTCGATCCGATTTCCGATATCGAGGTGATCCAGACCGAGCTTTGCCTGGCCGACCTGTTCGCGGTGGAGAAAGCCCAGCACCGGGTAACCAAGCTGGCCCGCTCGGGCGACAAGGAAGCGGCCAAGCTGGTGGCCATCCTGGACAAATGCCAGGCCGCGCTCAACCAGGCCAGGCCGGTGCGCACCGTCGAGTTCAGCAAGGAAGAGCTGCCCCTGCTGCAGCAGTTTTTTCTGATCACCGCCAAACCCGCCATGTTCGTGGCCAACGTGGCGGAAGATGGTTTTGAAAACAACCCCTTTCTCGACCGCCTGAAGGTGTTTGCCGACTCGCAAAATGCCCCGGTGGTGGCCATCAGCGCAAAAATGGAAGCCGAAATGGCCGAGATGAGCGACGAAGACCGCCAGATGTTCCTCGAAGAGCTTGGCCAGACCGAACCCGGCCTGAACCGGCTGATTCGCGCGGCCTACAAGCTGCTCGGGCTGCAGACCTATTTCACCGCCGGCGTCAAGGAAGTGCGCGCCTGGACCATCCATGTGGGCGACACCGGCCCGCAGGCGGCGGGTGTCATTCACACCGACTTTGAAAAAGGCTACATCCGCGCCCAGACCATTGCCTATGACGACTTCATCACCTTCAAGGGCGAGCAGGGCGCCAAGGACGCGGGCAAGATGCGCGCCGAAGGCAAGGACTATGTGGTCAAGGATGGCGATGTGATGAATTTCCTGTTCAGCTCCTGAATGAAAATTCAGGCCGCATGGTGCAAAAGGTGCCGAAAGGCCTGGTTTTTAAGCGTTTTAGGCCTCTTGCGCAGCACCCACCTACGCGGGTAGCTATTTATTTCATAGCATTCACCCGTATTTCAACCGGATTCTCCAGGACACCACGGAAATGACTGAACCGGTACGACTTGCCAAACGCCTGGCTGACATGCTCGCCTGCTCGCGCCGCGAGGCCGAGCAGTACATCGAAGGCGGCTGGGTCACCGTTGACGGCGTGGTGGTGGAGGAGCCGCAATTTCGGGTGCATGACCAGGCCGTCGTGCTGTCCCCGGATGCCAGCCTGCTGGCGCTCACACCGGTCACCCTGCTGCTGCACAAGCCTGCAGGCTACGAGGCCGCCGAGGCTGCCCCTGCCGGCAGCGGCGCCGCCGGCAAAACGGCCATCCAGTTGCTGGCGCTGGCAAATCGCTCGACTGCCGACCGCTCCGGCATTCGGCCGCTCAAAAAACACTTTTCCACCTCCGAGCTGGCAACGCCGCTAGCCACGCCTGCCAGTGGCCTGGTGGTGTTTACCCAGGATTGGCGTGTGCTGCGCAAGCTGCGGGAAGACGCGCGCGTGCTGGAGCACGAGGTGGTCGTCGAGGTCAGCGGCGACCTCAAGCCCGGCGGCCTGGAGCGGCTGAACCGCATCGACCATGGCTTTACCTTCAAGGGCGCATTGTTGCCGCCCGCCAAGGTCAGCTGGCAAAGCGAGGCGCGCTTGCGTTTTGCCCTCAAGGGCGAGGTGCCGGGGCAGATCGCCTACATGTGCGAAAGCGTCGGGCTCAAGGTAGAGGCCATGAAGCGCCTGCGCGTTGGCCGCATTCCCTTGAGCCAGCTGCCGCTCGGGCAATGGCGGTATTTGATGCCCTACGAACGCTTTTAAGCGAGCGTTAAGCGCCGATCACGCCTGGAAATGCCCAGATCAGGCTGCCGGTCATCAAAAAGTAGCGCATGAATTTGCCAATGGCCATGTAGGCCAGGCAGGGCCAGAACGGAAACTTGAGCCAGCCCGCCACGGCGCAGAGCGGGTCGCCGACCACGGGCAGCCAGGCCAGCAGACAGGCCTTGGGGCCGAGCTTTTCCAGCCACCGCACGGCGCGCCCATGATGCGAGCCGTGGGGATACTTGTCCACCACCTTGTGCGCGCCATAGCCTATCCACCAGTCGAGCGCGCCGCCCAGCGTGTTGCCAGCGGTGGCCACCAGGACAGCCGGCCAGAACATGGCCGGATTGAGCTTGACCAGGCCGAACACGACGGGTTCGGAGCCCAGCGGCAACAAGGTGGCCGAGATAAAAGACACGATGAAGACGGTGCTCAACCCGAATTCAGGCAGGGCAAGCAGTTCGATCAGGTGTTGCATCCAGGCTTCCATAGGAAAGCGAGTATAGGGCTGGGCGATGCCTGGCTCGACGGCTGCATGCTGGCAGGGCAGGCCGCCATATTTCAGCTGCTGAAATTTTGGGCAGCTACAATTGTGCCTCCTTTTTCAGCAATCCCACTTCTACCCTCATGAACATCGGCCCTTATGCCTTGGCAAACAACATGTTTGTCGCGCCCATGGCCGGTGTCACGGACCGGCCGTTTCGCCAGCTGTGCAAAAAGCTCGGGGCGGGTTATGCGGTCAGCGAGATGGTGACCTCGCGGCGCGATTTGTGGGATACCCTCAAGACCTCCCGCCGCGCCAACCATGAGGGCGAAGCCGCTCCGATTGCGGTGCAGATCGCCGGCACCGATGCGCTGATGATGGCGGAGGCCGCGGCCTACAACCTGGACCGGGGCGCGCAGATCATCGACATCAACATGGGCTGCCCGGCCAAGAAGGTCTGCAATAAATGGGCTGGTTCAGCGCTCATGCAGGACGAAACCCTGGCATTGCAAATTATTGAAGCGGTTGTTGGCGCCTGTGCGCCGCATGGCGTTCCCGTGACCCTGAAAATGCGGACCGGCTGGGCGCAAACCCATAAAAATGCACTGGCAATTGCGCGCGCCGCCGAAAGCGCCGGTATTCAGATGGTTGCCGTCCACGGGCGCACCCGCGAGCAGGGGTACAAAGGGTTTGCCGAGTACAACACGATTGCCGAGGTAAAAGCGGCGCTCACGATTCCGGTCGTGGCCAATGGCGACATCAACACCCCCGAGCAGGCCCGCGACGTGCTGGCTTACACCGGTGCCGATGCCCTCATGATTGGCCGCGCCGCGCAAGGCCGTCCCTGGATTTTTCGAGAACTGACGCATTTCATGGCAACCGGCACCCATCTGGCGCCACCGCTGGTGGTCGACGTCAAGCATTTGCTGATGGACCACTTGCTCGACCATTACCGGCTTTATGGTGAATTCACGGGGGTGCGCACGGCGCGCAAGCACATCGGCTGGTACGTGAAGACGCTGCCGGGTGGCGAAGCGTTTCGCGCGCAGATGAACCTGCTGCAAGATGCCCAGGCGCAGCTGCAGGCGGTGGGTCGGTTTTTTGATGGCCTGGGCCTGCGGATGGAGCGCATTCCGGCCGCTGGTCATGGTCAAAGCGCTTTGGAAAAAGAACAGATGAACAAGCATAAAAATCAGGAGGAAGCTGCACTATGAGCAAAAACCATTTGGAAGAATGCGTCCGCACCAGTCTGGAGAGTTATTTCAAGGACCTGGACGGCACCGCGCCCGGCGGTATGTACGACATGATGGTGCGGGTCGTCGAAAAGCCGCTGCTGGAGGTCGTCATGCAGCATGCCGAGCAAAACCAATCGCGCGCCGCCGAATGGCTGGGCCTGAACCGCAATACCTTGCGAAAAAAGCTGGTGGATCACAAGCTCATCACCAAATAGTCTTCCAGCTCTGGCACGAAATGACCGGCCGGAACAATAAAAACTCAATCAATGCAACCCCGTCCGCTGCTCCTTACATGATTCAAATGAACGCACTCCTCTCCGTTTCCGACAAAACCGGCATTCTCGAATTTGCCCAGGCGCTGCATGTGCTGGGCATCCAGTTGCTGTCCACCGGCGGCACCGCCAAACTGCTGGCCGACGCCGGCCTGCCCGTGACCGAAGTGGCGGATCACACCGGTTTTCCGGAAATGCTCGATGGCCGCGTCAAGACGCTGCATCCGAAAATCCATGGCGGGCTGCTGGCCCGGCGCGATGTGCCGGAACACATGGCGGCGCTCAAGGCCCACGGCATTGCGACCGTGGACCTGCTGGTGGTCAATCTCTATCCATTCGAGGCCACGGTTGCCAAGCCCGGTTGCACGCTGGAAGACGCCATCGAAAACATCGACATCGGCGGCCCGGCCATGGTGCGCTCGGCGGCCAAGAACTGGAAGGATGTCGGCGTGCTGACCGACGCGTCGCAATACGCCGGCGTGCTGGTCGAACTCAAGGCCAACGGCAAACTGGCCGATCAAACGAAATTTGCGCTGTCGGTGGCGGCGTTCAACCGCATCAGCCAGTACGACGGCGCCATCAGCGACTACCTCTCCAGCATCCAACCCGATGGCGCGCACAGCCTGTTTGCCGGTCAGTCCAACGGCCGCTTCCTCAAGGTGCAAGATTTGCGCTACGGTGAAAATTCACACCAGCACGCCGCGCTGTACCGCGATTTGTACCCGGCGCCGGGTTCGCTGGTCACGGCCAAACAGCTGCAGGGCAAGGAACTCTCGTACAACAACATCGCCGATGCCGATGCCGCCTGGGAGTGTGTCAAGAGCTTCACCGAATCGGCCTGCGTGATCGTCAAGCATGCCAACCCTTGCGGCGTGGCTGTGGGGACGGATGCCTTAGACGCCTATGGCAAGGCTTTCAAGACCGACCCCACCTCGGCTTTTGGCGGCATCATTGCGCTGAACTGCACGCTGGACGAGCGTGCTGCGCTACAAATTTCGAAGCAGTTTGTCGAGGTGCTGATGGCGCCTGGCTTCACGTCCGAGGCGCTCGAAGTCTTCAAATCCAAGACCAACGTGCGGATTTTGCAGATTGATCTGCCGCCCGGCGGCAATACCGCCTGGCTGCAGGGCCGCAACCTGATGGACGTCAAGCGCGTCGGCTCAGGGCTTCTGATGCAAACCGCCGACAACCACGAACTCGCCATGGCGGATTTAAAGGTGGTCAGTAAGCGGCAGCCGACGCCGGCCCAGCTGCAGGATTTGCTGTTCGCCTGGAAGGTTGCCAAATACGTCAAATCCAACGCCATTGTGTTTTGCGCCGGCGGCATGACGATGGGCGTGGGCGCAGGCCAGATGAGCCGTCTGGACTCCGCCCGCATTGCCAGTATCAAGGCCCAGCATGCCGGCCTGTCGCTGCAGGGCACCGCCGTCGCCAGCGATGCTTTTTTCCCGTTTCGCGACGGACTCGATGTGGTGGTGGATGCGGGCGCGACCTGTGTCATTCAGCCGGGCGGCAGCATGCGCGACCAGGAGGTCATCGATGCGGCCGATGAACGCGAGGTGGTCATGGTATTGACTGGCGTTCGGCATTTCAGGCACTGAGCGCCGGGCTGCACGCTGAGCTTGCAAAGGCCGCACGGGACGGCCCGGCGGGATCGCCGAGGCATTCGAGCGGTTTCGTTTGGCCAGCCACTTATTTTTAGCACCAAATATGCCTCTGGCGCAGACCGGCAGTGCGCAAGCAGCTATATATTAAATAGCAATCAGAGCTTGCCTCGAACTCTGCTGTTGCCAGCCGGAGTGATGCTGCCCTATTGCATTTCTCAATCAAACGATGATTTTTCGGCTTCGCTTGCCGTGCCAGGGCACTTGCTGCGCTTCGTCTTCGCGTACTCGATCGATCGAGAAAAGGAGCTGGAGCGCATCAGCCCTTTGCAAAAAACCGGGCTGCGGCATCGACAGTGAAATCAATGTCGTCCGCAGTATGCGCAGAGCTTACGAAACCGGCCTCATAGAGCGCAGGGGCGTAATAGACGCCGCTGGCAAGCATGGCGTGAAAAAAGCGGTTAAACGATGGACTGTCGGTAGTCATCACGGTGGCGTAGTTTTTCGGCAATTGCGCCAGCAGGAAAAAGCCAAACATGCCGCCTTCGCTGTCGCCGCAAAACCGTACGCCGGCCGCTGCAGCTGCCTGCGTGAGGCCCGCAACCAGGCGTTGGGTTTGCGCCCCCAACGCTTCGTAAAAGCCGGGCTTCTGAATTTCTCGAAGTGTGGCCAGACCGCAGGCCGTGGCCACTGGATTGCCGGACAGCGTACCCGCCTGATACACCGCGCCCAAAGGTGCGAGATGCTCCATCACGGCACGTGTTCCGCCAAATGCGGCCATCGGCATGCCGCCGCCAATGACCTTGCCCAGCGCAGTCATGTCAGGCTTGAAGCCGGGAATGCTTTGGGCATACAGACTCTGCGCACCGCCCAGCGCAACGCGAAACCCGGTCATTACTTCGTCAAATACCAGCAGGGCACCATGTTGGGTGCACAGTTCCCGGCAGCGCCTCATGAAGGGCGTAGTGGCACGCACAAAATTCATGTTGCCCGCTATGGGCTCGATCATCAGGCAGGCAATATCTTTGCCATGCAGCAAAAACGCTTCTTCGAGTTGTGCAATATGGTTGTATTCAAGAACCAGGGTGTGCTGAACGACCTCAGGAGGCACCCCTGCACTTGTCGGGCTGCCAAAAGTGGCCAAACCCGAGCCGGCCTTGACCAGCAATGCGTCGGAATGCCCGTGGTAGCAGCCTTCAAACTTGATGATTTTGTGGCGCCCGGTGGCGCCCCGTGCCAGTCTGATGATGCTCATCGTCGCTTCAGTGCCTGAACTCACCAGACGCACCATTTCGATGGAAGGCACGAGCTTGACGATTTCTTCTGCAAGCTCCACCTCGCGTTCGGTCGGTGCACCGTAGGAGAAGCCTTCAAGTACCGATTTTTGTACGGCCTCGACCACTGCGGGATGCCCATGGCCCAAAATCATCGGGCCCCAGGAGCCGATGTAATCAATGTAACGCTGATCATCGGCATCCCAGAAATAAGCCCCCTGTGCGCGCTGTACAAACCGGGGTGTTCCTCCCACTGCCTTGAACGCCCGAACCGGCGAATTGACGCCGCCAGGTATGAGCTTTTGGGCGCGCTCAAACAAGGTGGTGTTGCAGGAGGTCATTCGATGAGTGACAGCATTAATGTTTGGTTGTTCCATCAGGGGGAATTTCGAAAAGAGTTTTGTTGGAAATCGAACTGGCCTCATCGTCGCCTGGCAAGCTCATGCTGGCCGCTTCATCATCAGATTCCTCGTCGAGTTCAGCCTGTGCCCAGAAAAGGCGATCCGGCACGATGTGGCCCATGCCGGGATGGAAACCGGCGTCTAGGCTATGGTCCAGATAGGTCAGGGCTTCGGCAGTGGCGGCTTGCAGATCGTGACCATTGGCAAGCAACGCGCACAGGGCCGCTGACAACGTTTCTCCTGCCCCCTCGAACACCGCTTCAAAGCGCTCGAATTTTTCGCTGTAAAGCACCGCTTGCGGCGTGGCGAGAACATTGTCAATAAATTGATCAGGCAATGGAATACCCGTAACCAATGTGTAGGGTACACCGAGGCTGGCCGCTGCTTTGGCGATATCCCGAGCCGATGGGTGGCGCTCGGTGGGCCAGTCTGGCAGCAACCATCGCCATAAGGTGCTGTGGTTGCCGATCAAGAGGGTAACCTGTGGCAGCATCAGCTCACGAAAAGCATCAAGATAGCTGTCAATCTCGCCTTCATCCCACCAAGAAAGACTAGGCATGTACGCAATCAGCGGCACATCTGCGTAATCTGACGCAATTTCCGCAATGGTGCTGACGTTTTCTGGACTACCGACAAAGCCTACTTTGATGGCTGCCACCGGCATATCTTCCAGGGCCGAGCGTGCCTGCTCGGTTACCGCTTCATCGTCAAAAGCAAAATGATCAAAAATCTCTGCCGTATCACGAACATAAGTCCCTGTTACAACTGTCAGCGGATGCGCTCCGGCCGAGACAATGGCAGCGATATCCGCTGTTAGGCCACCTGCACCGCTAGGGTCGTTGGCATTGAATGTCATGACGCATGCCGGCGATGCATCGCTGTTTTCCAGATCGTCCTGTCGACTGTCCGTTTGAGCTGTATTGGGGTTTGTCATAGGCTTTGAATTTTTAACTGTACTCGTATTAACAACGCCATCCCGATACAATTGTTGCATTCTATGCGAAGGCAATTTAAGCTGGGACTCAATTAATGACTTGGATGTGTTTGATTTGTGGATGGATTTATGACGAAAGTATTGGGGCTCCTGAGCATGGTCTCGCCCCAGGCACTCGCTGGAGTGAGGTACCCATGAATTGGACCTGCCCCGAATGTGGGGCGCGCAAGGAAGATTTCGAAATGGTTCAAATGTAAAAACTCAGGGTTGGAATTTCGAGTAATTCACTTCAGTGAATCCGAGCGCTTCGGTAACTGCAAATAGAGGAGTAGATAGTGAGCATTCCCAGTTCCGGAGTAAAGGTATTGGTTATTGATGACAGTAATACGATCAGGCGTAGTGCTGAGATTTTTCTGAAGCAGGGTGGGCATGATGTATTGCTGGCCGAAGATGGGTTTGATGCCTTGTCCAAGGTAAATGATTACGAACCCGATGTGATCTTCTGCGACATATTGATGCCCCGTTTGGATGGCTATCAAACCTGCGCCATCATCAAGCGAAATGCAAGGTTCACAGATGTTCCCATTGTGATGCTGTCCTCCAAGGACGGTGTGTTTGACAAGGCGCGCGGCCGTATGGTGGGTTCTCAAGATTACCTGACTAAACCTTTTACCAAAGATCAGTTGTTACAAACCGTCAAGGCCTTGGGTGCCATTAAACAAAAGGAAGTGTGATGACGATTAAAAAAGTACTGGTGGTAGACGATTCAAAAACTGAATTGATGTTCCTAACCGATTTATTGGTGAAAAATGGTTTCACTGTCAAGACGGCAGAAAATGCTGAGGACGCTTTTCGTCGTCTTGCTGAAGATAAGCCTGAGTTAATCCTTATGGATGTGGTTATGCCTGGGCAAAACGGATTTCAATTAACCCGTGCCATTGCGCGTGATCCGCTTTACTCGGATATTCCTATCATGATGTGCACAAGCAAAAATCAGGAGACCGATCGGGTTTGGGGGATGCGTCAGGGTGCGCGCGATTACATCACCAAGCCGGTTGATGCAGCCGAGCTGATGGCCAAAATCAAGGCTCTTTCCTGAGCTGCGGCATATAAAGACATGGCAAACAGACAAGCCCTTAAAGAGCTGCAGACACGGCTGGCGGAGCGGTTGCGTCTTGCCCGTACGCAAGGTGTTGCGCCATTGTGGTTGGCAGTCGAAGCCGGCAGTAAAAAATACCTGTTTCCTTTGGCTCAGTCAGGTGAAATTTTTCCTTGGGTTGGTGTTCAGCCTGTTTCATATGCCCAGGGCTGGTTTTTAGGCGTTGCTAATTTGCGTGGCGGTCTCTATGGGGTAGTGGACTTGGCTTATTACGTCGGTGGGCAGGCTTCCCCAGTCAGAAATGAGCTTGTGCGTACTGATTCGCGTCTGGTATCGCTTAATAGCGCCCTTGAGGTTAATGCGGTTTTGCTGATCGATAAGTTGGCAGGGTTGCGAAAACAGGATGCCTTTGTCGATTTTTCAGCACCAGAGGCTGATGCGCCGGAGTTTTTCGGAAATCAGTATGTTGATCTCAATGGCGCAAGATGGCAGGAAATCAATCTTCAGTTGCTTGCACAGCAAGTTAATTTTTTGACCATAGCCGCATAGTGCATTTTGCCACCCGTTTTATTCGAAGGCTTATCCATGTCTGTTATTCAAAATATCCAGAAAATGCTTCAAGTTAAGTCATATCGACTTGATCGCAGTAAGAAAAGCACCTCTTCTGAGGTAATGGAAACCTCCCTTAGAGGTGATGAAGCAAACAAAGAAAGCGGCCTTTCACGGGGCGGTGCACATGAAGAGGTTTTTCCGCCTAATGACCTAGTAGTCTCTGAAGATGGCCAGATAGGTGAGGTTGAGATGTTGAGCTTGCCTATTTTAGGCAAGCGAACTTTGAGCGAACACCAGAAAATCCTTGTCGTATTGTTGACTTTTGCTGTTATTGCTCTCGCGCTTGTGACATTTTTTGCACTTAGGAAGTCAGACCGGGTTGCACAACAAATGGCAGGAACCGGACAGTCCTTAATGCAATCGCAGCGCTTGGCTAAGTCTGCATCCCAGGCATTAGTAGGTAGCCCTCAGGCCTTTCCTGACGTGCGCGAGAGTGCCGACGTGCTGGCTAAAACCGTACGTGGCATGAAATCTGGCGACGAAAGTTTACGTTTACATCCAGTCAATGATGCATTGCAGCCTGAAGTGGAAAAAGTTACGCCTTTGGTGGAGCGGGCTGAGGAAAATGCAAATATTGTTATGGGGCAGAAATTAATTCTGTTACAAGTGGGCGAAGCATTGCGTACGATCAATAAGCAATCTTCAGATTTGCTCGAAATCGCTGAAACTGTGTCGTCGCTTAAGCTTCAGCAAAATGCCGCTCCGACAGAGATATCTGCATCTGGACAGTTGGTGATGCTTACACAGCGGATTGGTAAATCTGCCAATGAATTTCTTACGGTGGAGGGTGTCAGTCCTGAGGCTGTATTTTTGCTGGGTAAGGATTTGAATTCATTTAAGGAAATTGCCCAAGGTCTGCTAGAAGGTAGTCCTGAGTTGCGCCTTGGCGCATCGAAAGACCCGCAGACACGTGAGCGTCTTGAGGCCCTGATGGCGGTTTATGAAAAGACACGTATTCAGGCTGGTGCCATTTTGGGCAATCTGCAGGGTCTGGTTTCAGCCCGTGAAGCACAGGCTTCAATCATTGCCGATAGCGAACCCTTGCGTCGTGATCTTGAGGATTTACAAGGCAAACTGTCATCCCAAACTGGTTTGGGTGCAAGTGCGCTGGCAACATTGGTGGCAGCGGCTTTCGTCGCATTGCTGTGCGCCGCAGGTTTGGCGCGCTTGCAAGTGAAGGACAGCCAGAAGCGCCAGGCTGTGGCAGAAAGCCAACGCCAAGATGCTAAAAGCCAGGAGCAAGATGCAAAGCGTGTCAATGACGCTAACCAAGCAGCTATTTTGCGTTTAATGAATGAGTTGCAAACAGTTGCTGAAGGTGATCTGACTCAAGAAGCCACTGTTACCGAAGACATTACGGGCGCTATTGCCGACTCAGTCAACTACACGGTCGAAGAACTGCGCCAGCTGGTCGGTAACGTGCAAAGTACGGCAACTCGAGTAGCCCAGACAACAGCACAGGTAGAAAACACATCTACGGAGTTGCTGGCTACCTCAACCGAGCAGCTGCGCGAAATTCGAGAAACTGGCCAGTCCGTGCTTGACATGGCGACTCGAATCAACGAAGTATCAACCCAGGCCCAGGAATCTTCCTTGGTGGCTCGTCAGTCGCTGACAGCTGCCGAGTCTGGTCTTCAGGCGGTGCAGAATGCCATTGGCGGTATGAATTCCATTAGGGATCAAATTCAGGAAACTTCCAAGCGCATTAAGCGGCTGGGTGAATCGTCACAGGAAATTGGAGAAATTACCGAGCTGATTTCAGACATTACTGAGCAAACGAATGTGCTGGCACTTAATGCCGCTATCCAAGCTGCTTCGGCAGGCGAGGCTGGGCGTGGCTTCTCGGTGGTGGCAGAAGAAGTGCAGCGCCTTGCTGAACGTTCTGCTGATGCAACGCGGCAGATTTCAGCGCTGGTGAAAGCGATTCAAACTGATACCCAGGATGCAGTGGCTGCGATGGAACGATCCACACAGGGGGTAGTTGAAGGCGCTAAGCTATCTGATAGTGCGGGTACGGCACTGACGGAAATTGATCAGGTCTCACGCCATCTTGCGGACCTGATTGAACAGATTTCTGATTCCGCCTCTAGGGAAGCAGCATCGGCCAATGTGGTGGCCGACAATATCCAGCATATTTTTGTGGTAACGGAGCAAACCGGAGAAGGTACCCGTTCTACTGCGCAGCAGGTACGTGATCTTTCCCGCATGGCGGAAGAGCTACGGCAATCGGTGTCGCGATTCAAAATTGCGTAACCTTCTTTTGTCCATATGTCCTGACTAAGAATTTCAATTTCTGAACCTGCTTGTAATCTATGCACTCCATGGCCACAACCCCCATCGCCTCCGAACCTGATGTTGCCATGAATGACTTAGGGCCTTTGGCCTGGGTGCTTGATGAGCTCCGTAAGTCGTTGGAAAGTGCTTCCAAGGCCCTCAAGCGATTCACTTCAGATGCGAGCCTTGCTCGTGGCTCGGATCTGGCAGCAATAGATGCAAGTCAATTGCGGATAGCGCGGCAACAGCTTCATCAGGCAGTTGGAGCATTGGAGGTTATCGGTTTGGTGGGCCCTGCATTGGTTCTCCGGGCCATGGAAGCTGCCGTGCAAAAATTTGTACAGCAGCCCGAACTTTGTAATCAGGATGCAGTTGCCAAAATCGAATACGCCAGTTTCGCGCTTACTGAATATCTTGAAGGAGTGCTTGCAGACAAGCCGGTGTCTGCGGTGTCACTTTTTCCTCAGTATCGCGATGTCCAGGAATTGGTACGTGCAGAACGTATTCATCCGGCTGATTTGTGGTCTTATGAATGGCGATGGCAGGAGCCTCAACTCTCTGTGCTGCCAAAGGCTCGTCACTATGACTCTGAAGCGCGTGCTGTTTTAGACCAATCTGTTCTCCAGCTTATGAAGGGAGGAGCCCCACAAGCGGCTCAGAACCTGCGGGATTTAAGTCTTGGATTCGCAGCCAATCAAATCGAACGCCAACCCAGGATTTTCTGGTTGATTGCGGCGGGATATTTTGAAGCAGTCGCTCACAACCTGCTAAGTTCTGATTTATATGTCAAACGCGCAGCTTCCCGAATTCTTCTTCAATACTCTTCACTGGCCAAAGGCGATACGTCTATTTCCGAGCGTTTGGCACTCGATTTGCTTTTTTTCTGTGTCCAGGCTGTGGCAAAACGTGTCAGTAATACACCCGTATTGTCAGCTGTACGTTTAGCCTATAGGCTGACTCAATTTAAGCCAGTGGATTACGAGTTAGTGCAGTTTGGTCGTTTTGATCCGGCTTTATTGGCACAAGCTCGCAAACGTATTGTTCTAGCCAAAGATGCATGGTCTTCACTTTGTGCTGGAGACATCAGCAAAATTAAGCTGGTGGCGGATCAGTTTAGTCTAGTGACGGACTCGTTGCGAAAATTGCATGCCGCCAGTGAACCGCTTGCACAGGCTTTGACTCAAGCAATTGAAGTCACTGTGCATACTGGCCAAGCACCTGCTATTCCATTGGCAATGGAAGTTGCTACCTCAATACTGTATCTGGAAGCCGTGTTTGATGATTTAGACCCAGCTGATCCAAAATTGGCGATAAGAACCGCTAGTTTGGCAGAGCGGCTCGAAGGAGTGAGAAATGGTGGTGAGCCACAACCACTTGAAGCCTGGATGGAGGAGTTGTATCGTCGGGTCAGCGACAAACAGACGATGGGCAGTGTAGTGAGCGAATTACGCGTGTCACTTAATGAACTAGAAGGATCGCTCGACTTATTTTTTCGTAATCCGAAAGACAAAACTAGTTTGCAGCCGGTACCGGGACAGCTGTCTCAGATGCGCGGAGTGCTGTCGGTGCTAGGACTAGATCAGGCATCTAGAGCTGTTTTGCATATGAAGAACAGCGTCGAGAAGCTGCTTGCTGCAGAAATTGATTTAAATATTGTGCAGAGTACAGGGACATTCGATCATTTCGGCAACAACCTCGGTGCCTTAAGCTTTCTGATCGACATGCTTGATTACCAGCCTGCACTAGCTAAAAAGCTGTTCGTCTACGATGAAGAAAAGGACGAACTCAAACCGATGATGGGCCGTTCGCAAAATACAGGCACCGCTGCATCCACAATTACTGTTAATAATGAGCCGTTGCCTGAATTCAATCTTCGCGAGGCTGAAATTCTTGCGACTGCAGAAACAGTCACAAAAGACATAGAACATAGCGCAATTCCTGCTGAGTTGCCAATGTTGGTTCAAGCCAAAGCGGTTAAACAAGAAACTATTCTTGAGCTTTGTGCGGACACTAAAGCTGCTACCCCAAATAGCGCTACGGTTCCCGCCGTAGTGTCGATCCCGGCTGCTCCAGTTGATCAGCTCACCTCAATGGACTTTGAAGAAGACGATTTACGGGATATTTTCCTTGAGGAAGCTCGTGAAGTAGCTGTTAATGCAGTCGAAGCAATCCAGACGTTAGCGAGTGATCCTGAAGACAGTGAACAATTAACGGTACTGCGCCGTGCATTTCACACTCTCAAGGGCAGTGCGCGTATGGTTGGGCTTGGAGAGTTTGGCGAAGCAGCTTGGGCAATGGAGCAGCTGCTCAATAGTTGGCTGGCTGACCAAAAAACACCTACAAAGGAATTCCGCAATCTGTGCTTTGAAGTTATTACAGGTTTTGAAGGCTGGATCGCTGATATTGCGTCGAGCCAGGATGGCAAATGGTTAGCCGCTCCATTCTGTAAGAGCGCAGAAGCGATGCGTATCGAAGGTCAGTACATCACACTGAACCTGTCAGAAACAGCCATTAATTTGCTTGCTTCATCAGCCTCAGCTGCTGTGCCTGCTGTTGAAGATAGATTCCAGGCCAATGCGGATCGCGATGCTGCGATGGAATTTGACATCATTTCCAATAGCAAACATACCTCAGCATCCGTTGACGCAACTGTTGAGCAAGAAAGGAAAACCGGGACTGAACTGGACGAGTTTGACTTCGATGATCTCTTTGCTCAGTCTGATGATATTGAGGCGCTATCCGTTGCGATGGAATCTGCACAGCCTATTAAATTGCCAGAGGCTGAATTCGAGAAATACTTGGAGACTGAAATTGCTGGATCTGTGGCTGATGCTGATGGAATCTTGAAGATTAACGTTCCAGGGGAATCAGAATTTGCTTTGGCTGCTGAAGCTGCCAAGCATATCGATGATGGAAAAGAAGATGCAGTTAAAATTATTGATGGCTTGCGAATAGGCCTACCACTTTACAACGTGTATCTAAACGAGGCCGATGAATGGTCGCGTCGCTTGGCAAATGAAATCGCCGAGTGGGCCCTTGAGAGTCATCAGCCGATAAGTGCCTCTACTGTGGCATTCGCGCATTCATTGGCAGGAAGCTCTGCCACTGTCGGTTTTATTGCATTGTCTGAGATGGCTCGCTCATTGGAGCATGCGTTGGAAAACTCGCGCAATCACCACAATCATGGTGCTTCTGCCTATGGCCAATTGTTTATTGAGGCTGCCGAAGACATACGCCGCTTGCTTCATCAGTTTGCAGCAGGGTTCCTGAAACAGCCTCAACCTGACATTCTTGATCGCTTGAATAAGTTGGAATTTGCTGATTCTGTTTTACCTCAGACTTATGAGGAGACCGCTGTTGAACTTGTTTCTGAGTCCACACAGACAGCAGGTGAAAATTATGCTGTGAAAGTTGCGAAAATCCCTGAGACACAAGCTGTACCTATTCCAGAAGCCAAGCCGCTAGTGGTAATCCAGTCTGTTCAGGCAAGCGTATTGGCGGAAAAAGTCATGGTTTCGGCCAGTGTAAAAACTGTAGGCATTCAACTTCATGATGACCTCAATGACGATATCGACGCTGTCGATGCGATTGATCCTGACCTGTTCCCGATTTTCGAAGAGGAATGTGCGGAATTAATGCCTCGTCTGGGCTCAGCCTTGCGCCAGTGGGCCGAAAGCCCTGCCGGTCAAGGGCCGCGACTGGAAGTTCTGCGTGTGCTGCACACCCTAAAAGGGAGTGCTCGCTTGGCAGGAGCCATGCGTCTTGGAGAAATGGCCCACCGTATTGAATCGGAAATCGCATTTGTCAGTTCTGAATCTGCGTCAAGTCAAGAGTTTGAACCAATGATGACGCGCTTTGACAGAATGCAGACAGCCTTTGAAGGTTTGCGTCATTCTGATACGGCAGGGGCTCAAGTGTTGCCGGTAACCATGGTTGACGCGGTACCTATAGCTGTCATTGAGTCAGCTACGGATAAGGTCAATATTCTCAAGTCCGAAGTTGCAAATAAGAAGGTTGCCAAGGATGCAGCAGGCGCAAGCGACACGGTACATGTGAATAGCGACGTCAAGAAAATCGAGATTCCCGCCCCTCAGGGGATGGTCATGCAGCCCCTGCGGCAAGCAGCCAATGCATCTATCCGGGTACGTACGCAATTGCTTGACCGCATGGTCAACCAAGCGGGCGAGGTCATGATTACCCGCTCGCGTCTGGAAGCGGAAATCGGCCAGTTGCGAATATCGCTCAATGACATGACAGGAAGCTTGGTCCGGCTGCGTCAGCAGTTGCGCGATGTTGAGCTACAAGCTGAAACGCAGATGCAATCGCGCCTGGCCTTGGCAAAAGAGGCGCAAGCGGGTTTTGACCCGCTTGAGTTTGACCGCTTTACCCGTGTTCAGGAACTGACGCGAATGATGGCTGAGTCAGTTAACGACGTGGCCACTGTGCAGCGTACCTTGCAGCGCACAATTGAAGCAACCGAAGATGACTTGATCGCCCAGTCTCGTCAGACACGTGAACTGCAGCGGGATTTGCTGCGTACGCGGATGGTCGAGTTTGAAAGTGTTTCCGAACGGCTGTATCGTGTTGTCCGGCAAGCCTCTAAGGAGACTGGTAAACAGGTACGGCTGGATCTGTTAGGTGGCAGTCTGGAGATGGATCGCGGCATGCTGGACAGGATGATGCCGGCTTTTGAGCACCTGCTGCGAAATTGCGTGACGCACGGGATTGAAGCGCCACAGGTTCGCATGGAGGCAGGCAAGGAGCCTGTCGGTTTGATCACTATCCACGTTCGCCAGGAAGGGAATGACGTATCTGTGGAGTTCAGCGATGATGGCGCTGGACTGGATTTGGTTCGCATTCGCAAGCAGGGTATTCGTCTTGGCTTGGTAACGGCTGACCAAGTGGCAGATGCCGAAGCAGCTGCCAACTTGATTTTCCTCCCGGGCTTTTCCACAGCAGAAGAAGTGACCGAACTTGCAGGGCGAGGCATCGGCATGGATGTGGTTCGTACGGATGTGCTTGGAGTAGGGGGCAGGATTAAAACCTCGACCGTTGCTGGAAAAGGCACGCATTTCACACTGGTATTGCCGCTGACCACTGCCGTGACACAGGTGGTAATGATTCGTGCTGGAACGATGTCGGTTGGTGTTCCCGCCAATGTAGTAGAGATGGTTCGGCGCCTCCCGGTTGCTGACTTGCAGCAGGCATACCGTACAGGCATGCTCGATTTTGGAGGGGAGGCCGTGCCTTTCTTCTGGTCAGGAGCTTTGCTCCAGGCATCGCATTCCAGCAGTGAACCACAGGGTAAACATATCCCGGTCGTTATTTTCCGGAGTGCAGCCCAGCGTATCGCAATGCACGTAGATGAGGTCTTGGGCAACCGAGAAGTGGTGGTTAAAAATCTGGGGCCTCAATTGTCAGGTTTGCCTGGTCTGACCGGCATGTCCGTGTTGCCTTCTGGCGCTGTGGTCCTGATTTACAACCCTGTCGCCCTGTCGGCGGTTTATGGCGAGCAAGCACGGGCTTGGACCCAAGAGCGCATGGGTGCTGATGCGCTTGGTGCTCCTGGCCGCAAGGGAACAACAATTTCAGATGCTTCAGCAACGCCGAAACTGCCGCTGATCCTGGTTGTAGATGATTCAATTACGGTACGACGTGTTACCCAGCGCTTGTTGCTGCGTGATGGTTACCGTGTGGCAATGGCTGCCGATGGGCTGCAAGCGCTGGAACGGTTGCAGGAGGAACTGCCTGCCGTCGTGCTGTCCGATATTGAAATGCCGCGCATGGACGGTTTCGACTTGGCGCGCAACATTCGGGG
The DNA here is from genome assembly GCA_028292745.1 of Polaromonas sp. GTDB lineage: Bacteria > Pseudomonadota > Gammaproteobacteria > Burkholderiales > Burkholderiaceae_C > Polaromonas. The sequence goes on from JAQGLT010000054.1 coordinate 39,162, forward strand.
AGACGAACGTACCAAAGACTTGCCAATCATCATGATTACTTCGCGTATTGCTGGTAAACATAACGAACATGCAATGGAGCTTGGCGTTAACCATTACCTCGGCAAGCCTTATTCAGAAGATGAGTTGCTGCGGCTGGTGCGACATTACTGCTCACTGAAAACCGAAGTTATGGCTTAAAACTGCCTGTACCGCAGGAGGGGCGTGCTCAAGCAGCTATTTAAGTGATAGCGCCATCAATTGAGAACTGCTTCGGGCTTTTGACAATCGCGTAGCGTTGCAAAGTAAGCACGCGCGCTTGCGGATGGGCTATGACAGGCATGGCATAGTTGTCGCCCAGCTGTACACCTGCTGCTGCAAGCTCCATTGGGGTGGCCAGCCAGGGACTGTGCAAAGCTGGGGTAGGCAGCTTGTGCAGGACTGGAAGGTATTTCCGGATGAATTTGCCCTCATCATCAAATTTTTGACTTTGGCTCGTAGGGTTAAAGATTCGGAAGTACGGCTGTGCGTCGCAACCTGAACTGGCGGCCCATTGCCAGCCGCCATTGTTTGAAGCCAGATCGAAATCATTGAGTTTTTCGGCAAAGTAACGCTCGCCCCAACGCCAGTCGATGCCTAGATCCTTGACCAGGAAACTGGCGGTCACCATGCGCAGGCGGTTATGCATATAGCCCGTCTGGTTGAGCTGGGTCATGGCCGCGTCGACCAACGGGTAACCGGTTTGCCCAATGCACCAGGCACGAAACAGCGTTTCGGCCTTTTCCCCTTGTTCCCACACAATTGCGTCGTAAGCGGGTTTGAAAGAGCTGCCGGCGACATGAGGGAAATTCGACAGAATCTGAGCGTAAAAATCGCGCCATATCAACTCGCTCAGCCATATGGCTGCCCCAGGTTCATGTGCCTGCGCAAGTGCAATCGAAGCTAATTTCCTGATGGAGACGGTGCCAAAGCGCAAATGCACGCTGAGGTGGCTGGGGCCTTTGGCCGCCGGAAAGTCACGTGTCTTCGAGTACTGTTGCATGCGCTGCAAAAAGTCATCCAAAAGCCGGGCGCCGCCCTGACTGCCGGTGGGCATCTTGAGTAAGGATAAATTGGTGCATCCAAACCCTAGCTCTGCCAAGGAAGGCACGCCAATTGGTTCATTCGCTGGCCTGGGGGCCAATGCAGAGGCGTAACGCTCAACCGCATAGGGCTTGACGTAAAACGGCTCTGCTTTTTTCAACCAGGCATTTTTGTAGGGCGTGTAGACGGTGTAAGGTTTGCCCGCCAGGTTCAATAGCTCGTTTCGTTCAAAGACGAGATGGTCCTTGAACGTGTGAAATGCGATGCCAGCGCTTTCCAGCAAACCCTGTACCTCGGCATCGCGGGCCAGACTGTACGGTTCGTCATCATGGTTGGCAAAAACCGCGTCGACCGACAGCCTGGATGCCAATACAGGCAGAGCGTCCACCGCGGTCGCATGACAGGTCAGCAAGCCGGCTGGTGCGGATAAATATGCGGGACCAAGATGCTGCAGTTGGCGGTTCAGGTCGACCAGGGATTCGCGGATGAACTCCACACGGCGGTCCACGCGCGGCAGCTGATCCAAAATCGCACGGTCAAAGATAAAGGCACAAAAGACCTGGTCACAGGATTTCAATGCATGGTAGAGCGCAGCATTGTCTTCGGCCCGCAAGTCCCGCCTGAACCACATCAGGCCTGTTTTGTATTTTTTATGCATGTCGCTGATGGTAGTGAAAACAGGCCGGGCCAATGGGCTGCGCCAGCGAATCGGGCCGGCTGCAAGACGGGAATTCATGCCGTGAAGCCGCCGCTCATCCGCGCCCGAACGCGTAAAATCGATCCATGGCCACGGAATCCCCCCCTTCGATCAACCTCACGCATCATTTCCTCATCGCCATGCCCGGGCTGGAGGATGAAGCCTTTTCGAAAAGTGTGATCTATATGTGCGAGCACAGCGAACGCGGTGCTTTGGGCCTGATCATCAACAAGCCCAGCGACATCAACGTTCAGGGCCTGTTCGACAAGGTCGAGCTGCCCCTGCGCCGCGACGATCTGACGCAAACCCCGGTGTTCCAGGGCGGGCCGGTGCAGACCGAACGCGGGTTTGTCCTGCACGAGCCCATGATGCCGGGCAATGAATCGGTTTATGCCTCAACCATGTCGATTCCTGGCGGTCTGGAAATGACCACTTCCAAGGATGTGCTGGAAGCCCTGTCGACGGGGGCCGGCCCGCGTAAGGTATTTGTTTCGCTCGGCTATTCGGCTTGGGGTGAAGGCCAGCTGGAATCGGAATTGCTGGATAACAGCTGGCTGACCGTGGCCGCCGATCTGGCGGTTATTTTCGACACGCCGGTGGAAGAGCGCTACGACAAGGCGCTGCTGCTGCTGGGCCTGGAAAGCTGGATGATCTCTCCCACCGCTGGTCATGCATGAGCCTGAAGGCGCGTGCGGAACCCAGCCACGCCCAGCCTGAAGCGTTGATGACGGCTAAATTACGCCTGCCGGCATCCATGCAGACCTTTTTGGCCTTCGACTATGGACTCAAGCGTACCGGCGTGGCGTCAGGCAACATTTTGACCCGCACCGCCTCGCCGCAAGCCACCATTGCTGCAGAAGGAATGGCGCGTTTCCCCCACATTCAGGCCCGAATCGAGGCGTGGCAGCCCGACGCGCTGGTGGTTGGCATCCCGTTTCATCCTGACGGGGCCAGCCACGACAATACCCTGCGCGCGCAAAAGTTTGCCCGCCAGCTGCGCGGCCGCTTTGGCCTGCAGGTTTTCGAGGTTGATGAGCGCTACAGCACCACTGAAGCCTTGGCCGGCGGCGCCCGGGATGCGGATGCCGCCTCGGCGTGCATCATTCTGGAGCAGTTTTTAAGGAGTCTTCCCCATGAGTAACCTGGTCCTTGATGCCGAGGCGCTTTACACCGATTTGCTGCGCGGCGTGCGTCAGCAGCTGACGGTGTCCAGGCAGCCGCCGCGCCTGGTGGGTGTTGCCTCGGGCGGGGCCTGGCTGGCGCAGCGGCTGCAAAAAGACCTGGGCCTGGACGAAGCCATCGGGGTGTTGTCGTCTTCGATGCATCGCGATGACTTTTCGCAGCGCGGGCTGGCCTGCAGCGGCCAGACCCTGCTGCCCTTTGATGTGAACGGCGCGCACCTGATCGTCATTGACGATGTGCTCTATACCGGGCGAACCATACGCGCCGTGCTCAATGAGCTGTTCGACTACGGCCGGCCGGCCAGTGTCAGGCTGATGGTCCTGGTCGATCGGGGCGGACGCGAACTGCCGGTGCAGGCTGATCTGGCCGTTGCCCGCGTGACTTTGCCGGCTTCACAGACATTGGAACTGGCCCGCGCCGCCGACGGCCGCTTCAGCTTTCAGCTGCAGAGCCTGCCACTTCCCGTCTGAATTCCCAAGCGTAAAAGGAACCTACCGCGTGCTGTATCGACGAAACCCACAACTCAACAAGCATGGCGAACTGATCCATCTGCTGTCAACCGAAGGCTTGCCCAAGGCGACATTGACCCAAATTCTGGACACTGCCGCCAACTTTGTCTCGGTCAGCAGCCGCGATGTCAAAAAAGTGCCGTTGCTGCGCGGCAAAAGCGTGTTCAACCTGTTTTTTGAAAACTCGACCCGCACCCGCACCACTTTCGAAATTGCCGCTACCCGCTTGTCGGCCGATGTTATCAACCTGGACATTGCGCGCTCATCGGCATCCAAGGGCGAGTCCTTGCTCGACACCATCGCCAACCTGAGCGCCATGGCGGCTGACATTTTCGTGGTGCGCCACGGCGAATCGGGCGCGCCCTACCTGATCGCCCAGCATGTCGCGCCGCATGTGCATGTCGTCAATGCAGGCGACGGGCGCCATGCGCATCCGACCCAGGGATTGCTGGACATGTACACCATCCGGCACTACAAGAAGGATTTCAGCAACCTGACGGTTGCCATCGTGGGCGATGTGCTGCATTCCCGCGTGGCGCGCTCCGACATCCATGCGCTGACCACGCTGGGCTGCCCCGACGTGCGGGTGGTCGGCCCCAAGACACTGGTGCCGGCCGATATGGCGCAGATGGGTGTGCGTGTCTGCAATACGCTGGAAGAGGGCATCAGGAACGCTGACGTGGTCATCATGCTGCGGCTGCAAAACGAGCGCATGACCGGCGCGCTGCTGCCCAGCAGTCAGGAGTTTTCCAAAAGCTTTGGCCTGACGACTGAAAAGCTGCAGCTGGCCAAGCCCGATGCCATCGTCATGCATCCGGGCCCGATCAACCGGGGAGTGGAAATCGACTCGGCCGTGGTCGATGGCGCACAGAGCGTGATCCTGCCGCAAGTCACTTTCGGGATTGCGGTTCGCATGGCCGTCATGAGCATCGTCGCAGGAAATGAAGCATGAATGCGGCCCCCACGCTTGTCGCTTCGCGTACTGCGCTGCCCCCCGACGGGGCTGCTGCGCCTGCGGCCCGGCTGAGCCGGTTCCGCGGCCCTGGCTGGTTTGGATCTTTTGCCGCCTCGTGTGCTGTGATTCCTTTTGAAGGAAGTGGCCTTGTCCGGGATGGCAGGGGACGGCAGCATTTTTCTGGAAAATTTGAATGAAACTTCTCATCAAGAACGGCCGCGTGATGGACCCCGCTTCGGGACTCGACCAGGTGGGCGACGTGGCGATCGCCGCCGGCCGCATCGTATCCCTTGGGGGGGCGGTGGCCGATTTCGTGCCCAACAGAACCATCGATGCGGCCGGCTGCATCGTGGCGCCGGGCCTGATCGATTTGTCCGCCCGGCTGCGCGAACCCGGCCATGAGCATGAAGGCATGCTTGAGAGCGAACTGGCCGCGGCAGTGGCCGGCGGCGTGACCAGCCTGGTGTGTCCGCCCGACACCGACCCGGTGCTCGATGAGCCCGGCCTAGTCGAAATGCTCAAGTTCCGTGCGGAAAAACTGCACCAGTCGCGCGTCTTTCCACTCGGTGCCCTGACGCGCGAGCTCAAAGGCGAGGCGTTGACCGAAATGGTCGAGTTGACCGAATCGGGCTGCGTGGCCTTCAGCCAGGCCGAAGTGCCGCTGGTCAATACGCAGGTGCTGCTGCGTGCGCTGCAGTACGCGGCCACGTTTGGCTATTCGGTGTGGCTGCGCCCGCAGGAAATCCATTTGGGCAAGGGCGTGGCCGCCAGCGGTGCGCTCGCGACCCGCCTGGGGCTGAGCGGCGTGCCGGTGGCGGCCGAAACCATCGCCCTGCACACGATTTTTGAACTGATGCGCGCCACCGGTGCGCGGGTCCATTTGTGCCGCATCAGCAGCGCCGCCGGCGTGGCGCTGGTGGCCCAGGCCAAGGCCGAAGGGCTGGCCGTGACCTGCGACATCAGCATCAACAGCCTGCACCTGACCGATCTGGACATTGGCTACTTCGACAGCCGGATGCGCCTGGACCCGCCGCTGCGCCAGCAGCGCGACCGCGATGCGTTGCGGCAGGGGCTGGCCGACGGCACGATCGATGCCCTGGTGTCCGACCATAACCCGGTCAGCGAAGACGCCAAGACCTTGCCGTTCGCCGAAGCCGAGCCGGGCGCCACCGGCCTCGAACTGCTGCTGGGCCTGGCCTGCAAATGGGGCAATGACAGCCAGGCAGGCCTGCGCCGGGCGCTGGCCGTGCTGACCAGCGAGCCGGGGCGGGTGCTGGGCCCTGCGCTCGGCACCCTGCAGGCCAGCGCGGGCCGCCTGGTCAAGGGGGGCATGGCCGATATCTGCATTTTCGATGCGGGCAGCACCTGGACGGTGGAGCCGTCTGCACTGCGCAGCCAGGGCAAGCACACGCCTTTTTCGGGTTATGAATTGCCGGTCCGGGTGCGCTACACCCTGGTGGGCGGCCAGCTGGCGTTCGAGCGTGCCTGAAGGATGCTGAGCCGCCTTTTTCCTTGCCCGCCAGCCCTGTTCCAGGTGCCTGCATGCGGCGGCTGACCGGCTGCCTCCGGCTGCTGCGTATGCTGGGCCATATTATTTCGGGCTTGTGGATTGCGGCCGTGCGCCTGCCGCGCCTGCCTGCGCTCCAGCAAAGCGCGCAGGTCCAGGCCTGGTCCCTGGCGCTGCTGGGCCATGCCGGCGTGTCGCTGCAGGTTTTCGGCCAGCCGCCCGTGGCCGGGCCGATGCTGCTGGTGGCCAACCACATCTCCTGGCTTGACATTCCGGTGATGCATGCTGCGCGCCATTGCCGGTTCGTGTCCAAGGCGGACGTGCGGAGTTGGCCGCTCATCGGCACCCTGGCGACCGCTGCGGGGACGCTCTACATTGAGCGCACCTCACGGCGCGATGCCTTGCGGGTCGTCCATCTCATGCGCGACGCGCTGAAGGCAGGCGAGGTGCTGGCCGTGTTTCCCGAGGGCACAACGGGCGACGGGCGCGCGCTGCTGCCTTTTCATGCCAACTTGCTCCAAGCGGCGATTTCAGCCGATGTGTCCGCTCAGCCGGTCGGCCTGCGCTTTATCGACCGCGCCAGCGGCGAAACCAGCCATGCACCCAGCTACCTCGGCAACGAGACACTGTGGAACTCTTTGTGGCGCACCCTGTGCGCTCCCCCGATTGCCGCGGTGGTCCATTTCGGCGAACCGGAACCGGCCGCAAGCCGCGACCGCCGTGCCTGGAGCGAGCATTTGCGGTGCACGGTGGACGCTTTGCGCCAAAGCTGACGCAGGCACTGCCGGGGTGAGCCGGGCGTTACGGCCTGGATGCATTTGCTATGAAATAAATAGCTGGTCACGCTTGACCAGCCTGCGCTGGCAGTGCTTTTGATGCTGAAATGCTTCACGCTTGGCGCACAAAGGTCACCACATGGTCGACTTCTGCCCGAATGCCCACCCACTCGCCAAGCGCATGGTCGTGGTGGCTGGGCACATGCGCCAGCACCGCCTCGCCGCTGGCCAGTTGCAGCGTGTAAAGGAATTCCGAACCGCGAAACGCCTTGCGGATGATTTTTGCCTTCACCAGCGCGGTGTCGTCGTGCACGATGTCATCGGCCCGCAGCAGCACATCGCATTCACCGCCGGGATAGCTCGACGGCAAGGGGCATTCATCCTGTCCGCTCAGCTCGCCCAGCGCGGTGCGCGCCACCACGCCGCCGCCCTGGTGCAGCAGCGTGGCCGGAATGAAGACCCCATGGCCGATAAAGTCGGCCACGAACCGGGTGGCCGGCCGGTGGTAGAGCGCATAGGCCTCATCCCACTGGTGCAGGCGCCCCTCGTGCATCACGCCGATACGGTCCCCGATGGCAAACGCTTCAAGCTGGTCATGGGTGACGAACAGGGCGGTGGCGCCGGCCGCTTTCAGGATGGCCCGCACCTCATGCGCCAGCCGCTCGCGCAAGTCCACATCCAGGTTGGAAAACGGTTCGTCCAGCAGCAGCAGGCGCGGCCCGGGGGCCAGGGCCCGCGCCAGGGCGACGCGCTGCTGCTGGCCGCCCGACAGTTCATGGGGAAAGCGTTGATGGGCCGTGCCCATGCCCACGAGCTCCAGCACTTCATTGACGCGCTGGCTGCGGGCCGCAGGGCTTGAGCGCGTCAGCCCGAAAGCCACGTTGCGGGCAACATTCAAATGCGGAAACAACGCGTAGTCCTGGAACACCATGCCAATCTGGCGCGACTCGGCCGGGACATGCACCTGCGCGCTGCTGACGGTTTGCCGGGCCAGCCGGATGGTGCCGGCCTGTGCGCGCTCGAGCCCGGCGACCGCACGCAGCAAGGTGGTCTTGCCGCAACCCGATGGGCCGATCAGCACGCCAATCTCGCCGGCTTGCAGGTTGAAGGAGACGCCATCGACCGCCATGTGGGCGTGTCCCGCGTAATGCACGCCAAGTTGAGAGACTTCCAGGAACATGGGTCGATTGTAGATGCTTACAATTCTCATTTGCAGTCACCAGCCGCAGACACCAGGGCGAAAGCAGGTGGTCGGCCTCACACCGGCTAACTAACAGCCTTTTTTGGGTTCTCATGCTCCGTCGCCTTTTTTCCCGATTTTTGCCCTCGGCTTTTTTGATCTTGCTGGTCAGCCTTCTCACCTTGCCGGTGCTGGCCGTGCTGCTGTCATGGCTGGCATTCGACAGCGAGGCAGGCTCGATCCTGACGCAGATGCTGCAGACCGTGCTGCCCAGCTATGCCTGGACGTCGCTGCTGCTGTGCCTGCTGGTGGGGACGGGCGTGGCCGTCATTGGCATGGCAACTGCCAGTGCGGTGACGCTGTTCGCTTTTCCCGGCCGCCGTGTCTTTGAGTGGGCCTTGCTGCTGCCGCTGGCCATGCCGGCGTATGTGGTGGCCTATGCCTATACCGACTTCCTGCAGTACGGCGGGCCGCTGCAGTCATCGCTGCGCACGGCATTCGGACTGCAGGGCCGCCTGCTGCCCGAGGTGCGCAGTTTGGGCGGGGCGGTGGGGGTGTTTACCGCAGCGCTCTATCCTTACGTGTATCTGCTGGCGCGTACCGCCCTGTCGGAGCGGGCCGTGCATCTGATGGAGGCGGCCCGGCTGCTGGGCGCGCCGCTGTCCCGCCGAATCCGCCAGGTCGCCTTGCCGCTGGCGCGCCCGGCGGTCGCTGCCGGCGTGGCGCTGGCCCTGATGGAAACATTGGCCGACTTTGGGGTGTCGAGCTATTTTGGCATCCAGACCTTCACCGCCGGGATCTACAAGGCCTGGCTGTCCATGGACAACCGCATGGCGGCGGCGCAGCTGGCGACCGTGCTGCTGCTGTTCGTCGCCGTGCTGCTGCGCGTGGAGCACAGCGCCCAGCAACGCATGCGCTTTGCCGGCGGACGGGGAGGGCGCGCGGGGTCGGCTGACTCGGTGCCGGTTCAGCTGCGCGGCGGACAGGCGGCGCTGGCCTGGGCGGTTTGCGCCGCACCCATCGCTTTCGGCTTTGTGCTGCCGGTGCTGTTCATGCTGCGCCCGCTGGTGCTGGGCTGGGACAACTTGCTGTGGGACCAGTTTTTCCGCTGGACGTTCAACAGCCTGTGGCTGGCTGGCCTGAGCGCCCTGCTGGCCACCGCGCTGGCGCTGGGCCTGGCGTTTGCGGTTCGGCGCCAGCCCAGCGGGCTTACCCAGGGGGCGGTGCAGCTGGCCAGTCTGGGCTATGCCGTTCCGGGCGCGGTGATCGTGGTCGGCTTGCTGCTGCCCGTCGGCTGGCTGCAGGCGGCGGCGCCGCAGTCCGGGGTGGGTTTTTGGATCACCGGAACGGTGCTTGGCGTGGTCTGGGCCTATCTGGTGCGGTTTTGTGCGGTGGCGCTGCAAAGCCTGCAAAGCGGCTATTCACGCATTCCGTCCAGCTTTGACGACAGCGCACGGATGCTGGGCACCACCGGCGCGGGCCTGTTGGCGCGGGTGCATTGGCCGCTGCTCAAGCGCTCGGTGGCCGCAGCGGGTTTGCTGGTGTTCGTGGACGTCATGAAAGAGCTTCCGGCCACGCTGGTGCTGCGCCCGTTCAACAGCGACACCCTGGCCGTGGTGACCTACCAGCTCGCCCGGGATGAACGCCTGGGCGAGGCCGCGTTGCCGGCGCTGGTGCTCGTGCTGGTCGGCCTGATGCCGGTGGCCCTGCTGAGCCGTACCCTGCGTGCAAAATAATCAGCCGGTCTACCACCCGCCCCGATGTAGGCAGGCGACTACCCATGGCATGAATGAATGCTTACCCCATTTTGACAATGGCCGCGCTAGGATTTGCAGGCTGCAAGCTCCGGTCCAGAAGAAAGTCCTGGCGGAGTATCCCGAATCCTCGGGCAGATGGACATTAGTTCGGAAAGGACTTGTATGAACCAAGATCGCATAGAAGGTAACTGGCATCAGTTCAAGGGCAATGTTAAGGAGCAGTGGGGCAAGTTGACCGACGATGACCTGGATGTCATCGCCGGCAAGCGGGAACACTTGCTGGGCAAGATCCAGGAGCGCCATGGCGTAACCCAGGAGGAGGCTGAAAAGCAGCTTGACAACTGGCATCAGCACAATCCCACGAATTTATTCGAACGCTACTGAGCACCGGCTGCCTGTGGCGCCTATCCATTCATTTCTTTAAAGATCGGGGAATCATGATGAAAACAAAACTTTTGATGCTGACTGTCGCGATGTCCTGCATGTTTGCTGGCAACGCCGTGGCCTTGACCAAAGACGAATACAAGACCCACAAAGACCAGATCAGCGCCGACTACAAAGCCAGCCGCGACAAGTGCGGCGCCATGAAGGACAACGCCAAGGACATTTGCATGGCGCAGGCAAAGGGCACCGAAAAAGTGGCCAAGGCCGAACTCGAATCCCAGTACAAGCCCAGCGCCAAGCACTCGCGCGATGTGGCCATGGCCAAGGGCGATGCCGCCTACGACGTGGCCAAGGAAAAGTGCGACGACCTGGCTGGCAATGCCAAGGATGTCTGCGTCAAGGACGCCAAGGCTGCCCATGTGAAGGCCAAGGAAGACGCCAAGGTGGTCAAGGCCTCGGCCGAAGGCAGCGCCAACAGGACCGAAAAGGTGAACGAGGCGAAAAAGGACGCCAGTGCGGAAACGCGCGAAGCCAACTACAAGGCGGCCAAAGAGCGTTGCGACAGCCTGGCAGGCAATGCCAAGGACACCTGCCAAAAAGAAGCGAAAGCCAAGTTCAATATGTAATTGGCATTTGATGGCATGTCACTCGGCGGGTTTTTCAAGCCGATAGATAGAAATCCCGGTGCTGTGCAGACAGGCCGGGATTTTTTCATTGGGCATGCTGTTGGACGAGTTTTCATGGTCAAAATGCCGTCTGGCGCTTTACCTATAAGCGTTTGATGCTATAAATAAAATAGCCTCTAGCGTCACTTTGCAGCTCAGCCATCGCAAACGCGTTGGCAGGCCTTCAGACCGGTGCCGCGGCCAGCGGGCGATGGGGCTTGGCCATCACCCGTTCGATGGTGTCCGCCAGAAGTTCGGGCGAGCAAGGCTTGGGAATCACTTCAAACCCGAGCCGCGAGATGGTATCGAGTTGCTCCGCGTAGCCAGTCATCAAGATCGTCTTGAGTTCGGGATAGCGTTCGGCAACCTGCAGCGCCAGCCCGAGTCCATCGATAGCGCCGGGCATGACCACATCACTCAGCAAAAGGTCTGGCAGACAAGCTTGGCGCGCCAGCCAGTCCCCGGCATGGATGGCGCGGTCAAAATGCGTCACCTTGCAGCCCATTGCCTCCAGGGCCGGAATCAGCGCGGTCGCCACCTCGTCGTTGTCCTCGACCAGCAGCAGATTTCTTGCAAGATGATGCATTGACGTTGCCAGCGCTTTTGCCGGCGCAGCCACCTTGTCGGCCATGGCCGGGAAAAACAGGTTCACCGTCGTGCCGACCCCCACCTGGCTTTCGAGGGTGGCCAGGCCTCCGGCCCGCTGGCACAGGCCGTAAATCTGGCTCAGGCCCAGGCCGGTTCCCTCGCCGACAGGCTTGGTCGTGAAAAATGGCTCGAATACCTTGTCCACAAGGTCGGGCTTGATTCCCATGCCGGTGTCGCTCACCGCGACCACCACCATGTCGCCAGTCAGTTGCGCCGGCAGGTTTGTCGTCGCGTTGCGGGCCACAATGCTGAAGCGTCCGCCCGACGGCATGGCATCTTTCGCATTGATGGCCAGATTGATCAGGGCCAGCTCAAGCTCGGCCGAATCGACCAGAATGGTTTTTGTGTCGGCAGACGCCTCGACCACGATCTGGATCTGTTTGCCCAGCACGGGTGTGAGCAGGTCATGCACGGTGGCCAGCCGTTCCTGCAAATTCAGGTACTCCGGCACCAAAGGCTGACGACGGGAAAAGGCCAGCAGCTGGCGGGTCAGCTTGGTCGCCGACTGGATGGCCCGGCTGATCGACTCCACGTGCTTGCCGTCGACAGACGGATGCTTGCGCTTGAGCAGGTACAGGTTGGTGTTGATCACCATCAGCGCATTGTTGAAGTCGTGCGCGACGCCGCCGGTCAGCCGCCCCAGTGCTTCCATTTTTTGCGCCTGCAGCAGCGCTTCTTCGACTTGTCGCCGGCTGAGCGTTTCCTCTTTCAGCCGCTGCGCCGAATCCAGCGCGTCCCGGGTACGGCGCAAGGCAATACGCGCTGCCAGAAACAACCCCAGCATCGGCGGCAGCCCGAAAGCGGCAAGCCAGGCCATCTCGCGCATCCAGCGCTGCCTGATTTGCGCTGTGTCCATTCCGGTACCCAGATACACCGGGTAGTTGCCGACCTTGCTATAGGTCAGCAGGCGGTTGCGCCCGTCAACCGATGACACGCCATGCGCGTTGCCGCTTTTTTTTCCCGAACGGATCTGGCTCATGACCGGGCTGTTGGGCGCGAGCCGGGTCGGCTGATTGGCTATCAACGGCCACCTTGCCAGGATGCTTCCGTCCTCGTGCAGCAAGGTGACGGCCATGCCCGGCTCCTCGTCCACGATGTCCTTATAAAACTTCTGAAAGTAGCTCGGGTGCAAGCCGATGGACGCCAGGCCCGTAAAGCTTCCGGTCGGCGCATACCGTCCATAGCTCATGGTAATAAACGTCTCGCCCGTGGTATAGCCTGTTATCGGCTCCGCAATGTGCAGTCCGCCGCGCTTTTGCGCGTGCCAGTTAAAAAAAGAACGGTCACGAATATTCAGATTCGATGCCACCGGGTAGCTGCGGTCATTGGCCAGCGGCTGCCCCTGGGCATCCCAGATCCAGATGGATTGCGTTTGCGCTTTATCCCGGGAAAAAGACTGGAACTGCTCGTGAAGTGATTTTTCTCGGCTTCGCAGCGTCGCAGCGTCTTCGTTTCCCACGGCGTCCAGAATGCGGTTGAGGATGATCTCGTTGGTTTCGAAGATTTTTAACGCATGTTCCCGGGCCAGCCGCACAGCCCGGTCCAGGCGCAGTTCGCTTTCGGCCCGCATCTGCTGATAGAGGTAGGCTCCTCCGGCAATGTAGGCCAACAAGGGCGCGGCAATGAACAGCAGCAGCAAAACCCGCAGCGGCAACAGCATGGATGAGCGTTCCAGCTTCGGCGGATGCGAAATATCAGCTTTTTGAGCGATATCGGAGCCAAAAGAAGTCATCTTGTTGTTTCTGCGTGTTGCTATTTTGCGCGGAATAATAACCCAGCCTTCCGCTGATCTGGAAAATGCAAAGCATGCAAAGATAAACCGTGCCGCGCCGGATATCTTCCTGACAACACCGCTTGGCTGCGGGGGGCTAGGCAGACCAGCACCGGTCAGTTCACAGCGATTTTTCTGGGGTGCATTCAAGCGCCTCCCGCCATGGATGCATGACTTCCGCGCCTGGCGGCTGGAGTAAAAATTCATTTATTGCGCTCCGTCTGAAGCACGTAAAGAATCAAGTAAAAAGTGGCTCCAGCGCAAGCAGCGCCTGCGCATACAGCTATGAATTCAGGAGCGTTCTTGCTGTCAGGCTTCGCTGTTGCCACTCAGGATGAAGCCGTTTCTGGGTGCGCCAACAAAAAACCCGCCATGGGTTGAGCATGCGGGTTTAAGAAAAAGGCTTGGCATCTGGTACCACCAACAGGAATCGAACCTGTATCTAGCGCTTAGGAGGCACTCGTTCTGTCCATTGAACTATGGCGGCTTGCCCTGGCATATTGCAAGGTACTGGAATTGTATGCGCAGCATGGTCGCAGGTTGAAACCTGGGGCGTGCCAGTTCAGTCGTAAGGCACGGTGAATATCAGGTCGACTGCGCTTTGCTGGCCGGCCTGCGCGCGAAGCGTGAAGCGCTGCGAAAGGTCATAAAAAACAAACAGCGTGCCCAGTGCGCCCGAGATGCTGCGCTCGTAAGCGGCGTAGAAGTTGGTGGAAAAGCGCTTGCCCAGCGTGACAGCCCCGCCGGTGGCAGTGCCGTCGCCATTGCTTGATGCTCCTCTGAATGACAGCTCATCCAGGCCAAGGGAAGCCGCCAGGCCACCCGACATGCCGCCGCTTTTGCTGCCCAGAAGCGCCAGGGCCGCCTGCTGCAGGAGGGCTGATTCCGCGCCGCCCGAAGCCGATGCGCGGCCCACCACCAGCCAGGAAAGTTTTTCGGCATCGGGCAGTTCCGGCTGGGCGTACAAGCGCACGCTGGGCAGCAGGGCGGTACCGGTGATCTGCACGCCGACGCGCTGCGTGAGGTTGGGGCGGATTGCCAGAATGTCGAGTGCCGGGTTGTCAATCGGTCCGGTAAAGCGGATCACGCCTTGCTCCACGTCGAGCCGCTGGCCGTAGGCGCGGTACTGCCCGCCAAAGGTGCGGACGGTTCCGGTCAGCCGTGGGTTGCTTGGCGAAGTGGCGTTGAGTGCCAGGGTGCCCCGAATCCGTGTGTCAATGCCTTTGCCCTGCACCCGGAAATCGCGCCCCAGATCGATATCCACGGCAAGTTTGAGCTGGCTGACCTTGTCCGCCGGTGCGGTGCTGGTTTTTTCGGGCGCTTTCTGGCCCGCTGCCGCGCCGCTGGCCGTTCGCACCACCACGTCATCGCCCAGTTGCGGCGTGCCCTCGTCGGGGAGGATGATGCGGGCCTGGTCGACGAAAAGCTTGCCGGTGAGCTCAGTTTGACTGCCCCTGAGGCTGGCCTGCACATCCCCTGAAACCGTCACCTGGCGGTCGGTGCGGATGCTGGCGCGCAGCTGCTGGAGCTTGGCTTCGAGCGCGACCTGCGGTTTGCCGTCGATCCATCCCGCCTCCCCTTGCGCCGTCAGGGTGCCGCCTGTGCCTTTTTCGCCGGCGCCCTGCAGGGTGAATTCGCTGATGCGCATGCGCGTGCCGTCCAGCCGGGCACGCAGGCGCCCGTTGCCCAATTCGATCCCGTCCACGACCGAGCGCAGCGCCAGGTCATCGGCTTGCAGCTCGCCTGTCAGGCTGGGCGCCGCACGGCTGCCGCTGATGGTCACATCGGCTCCCAGCGACCCACGCAGGCGCCAGCCCGGCGGCGCCAGGAGCGACCACACGCCGATGCGCGGCAATTGTGCGCGAAATTGTCCGCTGAGCGGCGCATCCAGCGGCCATTCCCAGCCGCCTGCGCCTTGCCCGCCTGGCACGGCTGGCATGCGAGCCAGCCGTGTCTTGAGTTGCCCATCGGCCGTGCCGGCGCGTTCGCTGTTCCAGCGCACAGCCAGCGTCACCGCATCGCCCGACGTTTCAACGGAAAGCCAGGCCTCCTTGATGCCGGCCGCCAGCCGTGCCGGGTTGCCCTGCGCACCTTCGGCCTGCACGGTGAGGTCGCCGCTGCTGCGGGCCAGGCGGGCCTTGATGTTGAGGGTATCCGTCAGCACCGCATCCCATTGGCCGTCGAACACCAGCGTGCCCCCCAGGCCGGCGCCCTTCATCTGCGGGCCGGCCAGCAATTCGACCCAGGCCAGCGGCAGCCCGGTGATTTTGCCGGCGGTCATGAGCTCGCCCGGCCGCCAGCGCACCGGCTGCCATGACAGCGTGGCCTGGGAGGGGGTTGCGGCGGATGCATTGCCGGGTGGCGCCGTCAACAGCGCCTCGCCAGCCCCACTTTCAAAAGCCCCGCCGACGCGTGAGGGGCGCCACTGGAGCGGCACTGCGCCACGGGTGGCAAGCCGCCAGGCACCGGCGCCAAGGGCCGGGTCCTCAACGCTCAGGCTGAACTGCCTGACCAGGCCCTGCCAGGCGGACTCGCCCAGTGATGGGCGGGAGGCGCCTGCAGGCTTCAAGCGTGCGCCGTCGGCCGCCAGCTGCAGCGCATAGCGGCGCTGGTCGATGTCGACGCGTCCTTGCGCCGTGACCTGCGCCTGGCTTAAGCGGCCCGACAGCGTGACCTGCAGTTCACGGACTTTCAGCAATTTGGCACTGGTGTCCGCGGTGGCTGGGGGGGCGGTGGTGGCAGGGAGGGGCGTAGCGGGCGTGGTTTTGGTCGTCGGTGGCGTTTTGGGCGCGGCCGCAAGCCAGTCGAGCGAAGGAACGTCCAGCCGTGCCTGCAGGGCCGGGTCCTGCCAGCCGCCTTGCCATTTGGCCTGCAGCTCGGCGCTGCCGCTGGCAGAAGCATTCAGTACCGGGGCGGGAATGCCGGGCAGCTTTTGCAGCCAGCGCAGCGCCTGGGCAGCGTCACGGCCACGCACGCTCAATTCGCCGCCGCCACTGGTCTGCTTCAACTGGCCGTCGAGTTGCGCATCCAGGCCCGGCGCGGCCAAGACCAGCCGGCCCTGGCCGCTTTTTGCGGCTGGCTGGACCTCGATCTGGCCTTCAAGCCTGCCATCGTCGGTGCGGATCTGCAGGGCTGACAGCGCCAGCGTGCCGCCGGCCTGCTGGGCATGCCAGCTGCCCGTGGCCTTGGCGTTTCGCAAATGCAGTTGCTCCAGGAAATTGTTCCGGCCTGAATGGGTTCTGGCGGCGGGCCTTTTGCGGGCGCTGCCCGCGCCCGGAGCCGCCTGGAGGCTGGCATCAAACCGTGTCAGGGCGCCTTCGGCGCTGACGTCGGCCCGGCCGTCCAGTGGCATTGGGGCCAGTTTTGTGTACAGCTGCGTTGGGTTGATGTGGCTGAGCGTGGCCTTGAGGTTCCAGTTTTGTGCGAGGACAGGCTTGTCCGTCGCCTCAGGCTGAGTGGCGCTGGCAGTGGCAGGCGGCTGCGTCCATTCGCCGCTGGCAAGCAGCTCGCCGCCGCCCAGTTTCGCCTTGAGGCTGCGCACCATGGCCGTGCCGCTTCGCCACTCGCCCTGCGCCTCCAGTTGTTCCAGCGGCAGGCGCTGCTGGTCCCAGGGGCCGGGCAGCGCGTTGGTCAGCTGCAGCTGCAAGGCCCAGGCTGGGCTGCCCGCAGCCGGGGTGCCGCTTTCGACCGGCCGGACGACGGCGCTGCCGGTCAGCAGGGTGCTTGGGGCTTGCGGCAAGAGAGCGGCGACATCGAGGTCGCGAAAACTGGCATCGGCCTCGGGCAAAGGCTGCGCCGCCCAAGGGGTGACGCGGGCACTGGCGCTGGCTTGGGGCTGTACTGAGGGAGTCTGGGCACCGGCTACCGGTGGCGCAGCCGCTGCGATCGCCTGTAACTCGGCCTTGACCCTCAGTTCCGTCAGGGGCCCGTTTGCCGTAGCCTCGAATACCAGGGGAAGCGGCGCAGGATTGCCGGGAATCGCTACCGTCACGGCGCCTGTCAGGGCGGCGTCGAGCACCAGCGGCGCGGCCGACGCCAGGCTGGCGTGTCCGCTGTAGCGGCCGCTCGCCACCTGCGCACTCCTCAAGTCGAGCTGATGCGCCAGACCCGTGTAGGTGTAGTTCCCCGCAATGTCCGACGCGGCAAAGGGCGCCTTGCCTGTCAACTGCAACTGGCCCACCGAAAAATCGTACAGCGCCACCCGCACCGGCAAACCCAGTGCAGCGGGGGGCGAAGGCGGTGTTGCGTTGGGCGAGCGCTCGTCCTTGACCTGCACGCTGCCCACGGCCAGACGGTCAAGGCTGAGCGTTCCATGCAGCAAGGACCAGGGCCGCCACGCCAGGCTGACATCGCGTGCATCCACGGTCAACCCATCCTTTTGCCAGTGCAAGGCGTCGATATGGCCGCCAGCGCGCAACGACCCGCTGGCCCGCTCGACGGTCAGCGGCTGCGACCGGCCTGCCCAGTCCAGTGCAGTGGCCAGCGAACCCTCGGTGCCCGCCCACCACCACAGGGCGCCCGTGGTGCCCACCGCCAGGGCGATCAGGCCCACGCCGACGTTGGCCGCCACCTTCAGCCAGCGCCGCGCTGGCTGTGCCGCTTGCTTTGCCGGCTGTTTTCTGGGCGTGGTAGATGCATTCATCAAAAGACAAAGCCCACGCTGATGTGCAGGCGCGCCTGCTTGGCCTTGAGGCCGTAAGCCAGATCAATCTGCAGCGGCCCGATGGGGCTTCGCCAGCGCAAACCGGTTCCGATGCCAAACGACGGGCGCAAGTCCTGGGCCTTGTCCGCGACGGCACCGGCATCGATGAACAGCGTGTTCTCAAACTCGCTGACCTGGCCCTTGATCGTCATGGGCCGCTGCCACTCGATGCTTCCAACCGCCTCGTAGCGGCCGGGGCCGATCGCCCCGTTGGCCAGGGGAATGCCGATGTCCCGGTAACCATAGCCGCGTACCGTGTTGTCGCCGCCGGTACGAAAGAGCTGGGTGGCCGGGATGCGGGCGGTGTCCTTGGACAGTACGGCACCCGCTTCTGCACGCATGGCAATGCGGCCGCGCGCCAGCGGTTTAATGCCCAGCCAGCGGCCTACCGTGCGCGTAAACGGCTGGCGGTCCTGGCCAAGCGTCGTGCCGCCACCCAGCTCGAATCCCAGGGCGTACCCCCGGCTGGGAAACGGCAGGCTGTCGAAATAGCGGCCGGTCCAGACGTAATTGGCCGTCAGCGCCGAGCCGTCGCCGGTGTCGCCCGCTGAATTGCCCGCCAGACCGCTGCCCTGCACGCTGGCGCGGTCGTACTGCAGGTAGATGTTGCGGTCGATGCGGTCGCCGATCTGCGACCGGCCGAAACGCAGCCGCTGGGCCTGGGTGATCAGTTCCTTGTCATTGATGCGCTCAGCGCGGCCCAGGGCGCCCCAGCGCCAGTTCGCCGCGTCGGGAATGGCTGTCCATTCGGTCTGCGCAAAGGGAGATTTTTTCTCCAGCTGCAGCTTCGTGACCGCGCGCCAGCCGATGCCGGGCAGCCGGTGATGGGTGTGCTCGACCGAGGCTCTAGGGCCGCTGTCGGTGGTGATGCCGACGCCGAGAACCACTTTTTGAAGCTTCGCCTCACGCACCTGCACCTGCACGGGAACCGCCAGCGGGTCGTTCTCCGGGTTGATGAAGACATAGGCCGAATCGAAATACCCGCTGGAAGCCAGCCGCTGCTGGGCTTCGACCAGCTGGCCCAGGTCATACACATCGCCCTGGTTCAGGCGCGCCAGCCGCGGCACCAGCACCGGATCGTACCGTTCCACGCCGCTGACCTGCATGGGGCCCAGGCGGTAAAGCGGGCCTGAATCCAGGTCTACCCGCAGGCTGGCAGTGCTGCTGGCGGCATCGACGTCCGCCAGGCTGCCGGCCAGCTTGCCAGCCGGATAGCGGCGCGCCACCAGCTGGCGCAGGGCCTGGGTCTTGGCGCCGCTCCAGGCATCCTGCGTGAAGGGCTGGCCTGTCGGCAGGCGCCAGTTGCGCTCGATCTCGGTGCGCTGGGCAGCTGCATCGGTGTCGGCCGAGGTGGCGATATCGCCTGCGAAGGTGATGGCGACCGGGCCGATCTGCGTGGCCTGGCCCGGCTCCACCGCCACCGCGATGACGGGCCGCTCATTGACGCCGCCTTCCCGCGTGATGCGGATGACAGGGCTGAAGTAGCCCAGCGTGCCGACGAGATTGCGCACGTTGCGCTCGGCCAGCAGTACCAGACGCTCCAGCTCCGCTTCATCCAGGTCGGTTACCGCGCGGTAGCGCTGTAGTTCGAGGTGTTTTTCCAGCATTTCACGCACTGGCGCCGGGGCGCGCACGGCAATGTCAAAGGCCGTCACTTCGGGCGTGGCGCTGGTCGGGCCGACAGAGCCCTGCGGTGTCGGCTCGGGCTCGATTGTTGCGGGCGGCGCCTCGGGCGGCGGCGCGGTTTGCCGAACACCCGAAGGCGGCGTCGAGCCGGAAGACATGGAGGAACTGCCCGGCGCCGCTTGCCCGGGGGTTTGCGCCCGGACCGAAAGTCCGGTCAGCAGGGCCATCAACGTGAACGAGATGAGCGAAAGCCGGCAGGACGGATGCGCCGTCCCGGCGCTTGGCTGCGCAGGGTGGGTACTGGGATGGGTCACGCGCCCGAGTTTACTTTGACATTATTTCGAGAGCAGCCGGATCGCTTCCTCAAGTCCCTTGAGGGTCAGGGGATACATGCGCTGGCCCATCAGCTGCTGGATCACGCTGATGCTCTGCCGGTATTGCCACACGCCCTGCGGTTCCGGGTTGATCCAGGCGAACTTTGGAAAGGCATTGGTCAGCCGCTGCAGCCATTCGGCGCCGGCTTCCTCGTTGTTGTATTCCACGCTGCCGCCGGCCTGCAATATTTCGTAAGGGCTCATGGTGGCATCGCCGACAAAGATCAGCTTGTAGTCCTTGTTGTACTTGCGGATGATGTCCCAGGTCGAAAACTTCTCGGCAAAGCGGCGGCGGTTGTTCTTCCACATGAAGTCATAGACGCAGTTGTGGAAGTAATAGAACTCCAGGTGCTTGAATTCGGCCTTCACGGCGGAAAACATTTCCTCGACCCGGTGGATGTGGTCGTCCATGGTGCCGCCCACGTCCATCAGCAGCAGCACCTTCACATTGTTGTGGCGCTCGGGCACCATCTTGATGTCGAGCCAGCCGGCATTGGCGGCGGTCGAGCGGATGGTGTCGTCCAGGTCAAGCTCTTCCTGGTTGCCCTGGCGGGCGAACTTGCGCAGCCGGCGCAGCGCGACCTTGATGTTGCGGGTGCCCAGCTCCTGCGTGTCGTCATAGTCCTTGTAGGCGCGCTGGTCCCAGACCTTCACCGCGCTCCTGTTGCGGCTTTTTTCCTGGCCGATGCGGATGCCCTGCGGATTGAAGCCGTTGGCGCCGAAAGGCGAGGTGCCACCGGTCCCTATCCATTTGCTGCCGCCTTCGTGTCGCTCTTTCTGCTCTTCAAAACGCTTCTTGAGCGTCTCCATCAGCTCGTCCCAGCCCATTTTTTCGATCTTCGCCTTGTCCTCCGGGCTCAGTTCAAGCTCCAGGTTCTTGCGCAGCCATTCGAGCGGGATATCTTTCGTGAAGTCGGCCACCGTTTCGACGCCCTTGAAATAGCTGGCGAAGGCGCGGTCGAACTTGTCGTAGTGCTTTTCGTCCTTTACCAGCACGGTGCGGCTCAGGTAGTAAAAATCGTCGATCTTGTAGGCGCCTTCGCCGACCTCGGCCGTGGCGCCATCGGCTCCGTCCGCCAGGCCGCTGCGGGGGCCGACCACGCCGGCCTGCAGCGCTTCGAGCAGCATCAGGAATTCCTTGACCGACACCGGCAGTTTGGCCGAGCGCAGGGTGTAGAAGAAGTCAATTAGCATGATTTGTGCCTCCAGCGCAGGTGGTGTATGCGCAGTTAGCTATTAAAAATGTAGCAATTGATGTGGAATTCATGGGTTGATCCAGTTTTTTCGGCTTCAGCCCTGGCATACGGGTAAACCATGCGCGCGCTTCGATGGCAGTTGAAGCTCCTTGGGTAGGCGCAGCGTCTGGCTGTTTGCGGACATAAATGCGGCGGCTGTGGTCATGAGGAATTCCTTGGTTCGCAATACGGCACCGGGAAAAAGTCAACGCGGCTTGTCCAGCAGGTACAGCAGCTGCGCCTTGACCTCTGCCCATTCGCCGGCGCGCAGGCTGTACATCACGGTGTCGCGGATGGTGCCGTCGCGCCGCAACGCATGGCCGCGGATCACGCCATCCTTGCGGGCGCCCAGCCGCTCGATGGCTGCTTGGGATGCAAAATTGAAATTATCGGTACGCCAGCCAACCACGTTGCAGGCCAGGGTTTCAAACGCATGGGTCAGCAGCAGCAATTTGGCTGTCGTGTTGACGTGAGTGCGCTGGCAGCGGGCGGCATACCAGGTGTAGCCGATCTCCACCCGCCTGACGGCTGGCAGGATGTCGTGGTAGCTGGTGCAGCCCAGCACCACGCCGCTGGCCTGGTCACACACGGCGAAGGCAAAGCGGTGGCCTTCCTGCCGGGCCGCCAGCGCAGCTTCGATATAGGCCAGCGTCTGCTGCGGCTCGGGCACCGAGGTGACGCGCAGCGTCCAGAGTTCGCCGTCGGCGGCAGCGGCGCGCAGCCCGGCTTCGTGTTCAAGGGCCAGCGGCACGAGTTCGATGCCGCGCGCGGCCAGGGTGACGGGCTGCACGAAGCTCATTGTTTTTTCGAACCTCCCGATTGCCTGGAAAGCTGCCAGCGCCGCGCCAGCTGCAGCCCCAGGCCGCCGCCCAGGCCGACCAGCACAATGCCGCCCAGTGCGCTGTTGCCGTAGCCTTCGGCAAAAATGTCCAGGCCCAGCAGGCGCCCGGCCCAGAAGCCGAGCAGGGCGCCGCCCAGAAAACCCACGGCGTCGGACACGCCCTGCATCCACAAGGGGAGCTGCTTCATATATCGGGTGCTTTCGTCTTAGCGGTTGTTGCGCTGCATGAACACCAGCTTTTCAAACAGCGTCACATCCTGCTCGTTCTTGAGCAGCGCGCCGATCAGCGGCGGCACCGCCACCTTCTGGTCGCCGCTTTGCAGCGCTTCGAGCGAAATGTCCTCGGCCACCAGCAATTTCAGCCAGTCGAGCAGTTCGCTGGTCGAGGGTTTCTTTTTCAGCCCGGGCAGGTTGCGCACGTCGTAGAACGTCTTCATCGCCGCCGCCAGCAGGTCTTTTTTTAGCGTCGGGAAATGCACCGCGACGATTTGCTTCATGGTGTCGGCGTCGGGGAACTTGATGTAGTGGAAAAAGCAGCGGCGCAAAAAGGCGTCGGGCAGCTCTTTTTCATTGTTCGAGGTGATGAACACCAGCGGCCGGTGCTTCGCCTTGATCAATTCCCGGGTTTCATAGACATAGAACTCCATGCGGTCGATCTCGCGCAGCAAATCGTTCGGGAATTCGATGTCGGCCTTGTCGATCTCGTCGATCAAAAGCGCCACTGGCTGCTCGGCGGTGAAGGCTTGCCACAGCACGCCCTTGACGATGTAGTTGTGGATGTCCTTGACCTTCTCGTCGCCCAGCTGCGAGTCGCGCAGGCGCGACACCGCATCGTATTCATA
Source organism: Polaromonas sp. (assembly GCA_028292745.1). GTDB lineage: Bacteria > Pseudomonadota > Gammaproteobacteria > Burkholderiales > Burkholderiaceae_C > Polaromonas. The sequence continues at coordinate 61,873 of JAQGLT010000054.1, forward strand.
CAGGCCCTGCTGCGCCTTGGTGGTCGATTTGATGTGCCACTGCAGCAGCGGCAGGTCCAGCGCCTGGGCCACTTCCTCGGCCAGCATGGTCTTGCCGGTGCCGGGCTCGCCCTTGACCAGCAGCGGCCTTTTCAGGGTGGAGGCGGCATTGACCGCAAGCATCAGGTCGGGCGTGGCAACGTAGTTTTTTGAGCCTTGAAATTTCATGGTTTGGGATGGACGTGTTGAATTGGGGATGTCTGGCGGGATTAGGGACAAAGGGCCCGCGATGTGGCGGCCCAGATATAATCCAACGCTGTTTTAACGATGACTTCTCACTTGATTGTGCGCGCAAAATGAATAAGCTGTTCACTACGATATTTGCTCTGGCTGTCTCCTCCGTGACGATGGCCAGCGTTGCTCAGGAGATCAAGGGCGACGAAAAAGCCGGCCAAACCAAGAATGCCATGTGCATCGGCTGCCACGGCATCAAGGGTTACCAGTCCTCGTTTCCAGAGGTGTACAAAGTGCCGAAGATCTCCGGCCAGAACGCCAGCTATATTTCGGCGGCGCTGCATGCTTACAGAAAGGGCGAGCGCAAGCATCCGACCATGCGCAACCTGTCCGACTCGCTGACCGATCAGGACATTGCCGATCTGGCCGCTTATTACAGCAAGCATGGCGTGGTCGCCGGTGAAGAGGCGCCTGCCAAACCGGCCAAGGAAGCCTCGGCCGAGGTGCAGGCGCTGCTCAACAAGGCCAATTGCGCCTCCTGCCACGGCGCCAATTTCAACAAGCCGATCGACCCGAGCTACCCCAAGATTGCGGGCCAGCATGCTGACTACCTGTTCGTCGCGCTGAAAGCCTACAAGACCGACAACAATGCCAAAATTGGCCGTGCCCACCCCATCATGGGCGCCATGGCCAAGCAGTACACCAATGCCGAGCTCAAGGCCATGTCGGGCTACCTGGCGTCCTTGCCCGGCGACCTGAAGGTGGTCTCTGAAAGCCGGTTTCGCTGAACTAGCCCTTCGTTGAAGTCGCAATGAAAAGCCGCTGGACCAGCGGCTTTTTTTATCGTTGCACCACAGGCACCACAGGGCAGGCCCTGTCCGGGCTCAATCCCGCGTGGCGTGCCGCTGCACGCAGTCGATGTAGGCCGCGCCATCGGGCGGACGGCCCGAACGCTGGCTCTCCCACATCATGGTGCCCAGGCATTCCATCACTTCATGGTGGGCCTCGTGCAGGGAGTTGCGCCTGGCCGCCAGCAGTTCAACGGCCTGGCGAATGCCGCGCGGCTGGTCGATGGAGCACTGCTCGCTGATCGACAGGTGCATCGACAGGTGCAAAAACGGGTTGGTCTTGCCGCCTTCCACGTCGTACATTTTTTCCAGCGCGGCAGCCGCGTCACTGAAGTCGCCATGGTGTTCCGGGTGGTCGTCCAGCCACTGCGCTGCTATTGTTTCTATAGCTTCCAAGGGTTGACCGGCGCGGGACTTGGCATGAACGGAGCAGAAAAAACGGCGTACATCGGCTTGGGAAGGCGTAAACATGGCGGCTAGCGTAGCACGCGGCTTTGGCGGCTGCCCGCGCATGGTTTTGCATGCGGCTTCAGAGGCGCTGCACGGCCAGCCGACTGGAGATCGCCTGCGCCGCAGCCAGCAGCGGGGGCAGCATGGTTTCCTGCATGACCTCGGCGCTGGTGCGGTTGGCCTGGCCGCTGATGTTGAGCGCCGCGACCATCCTGCCGGCGCGGTCGGTGATCGGTGCGGCGACCGACACCAAGCCTTCCTCAAGCTCCTGGTTGACCAGCGACCAGCCCTGCCGGCGCACCTGGGCAATTCGCGCGACCACCTCGTCCAGGTCGGTCGCGGTGTAGCGGGTGCGGGCAACGCGGTTGGATGCGTGCAGCACCCGCATCATGTCCTCCTGCGCCAGCGAGGACAGCAGCATGCGGCCCATCGAGGTGCAATACGCCGGCAGCCTTGACCCCACGCCCAGGCCGATGCTCATGATCTTGTGGGTCGGCACGCGCATGACATAGACGATGTCGGTGCCGTCGAGCACGGCGGCCGAACACGATTCCTTGAGCTGGCTGACCAGCGCCTCCATGATGGGCTCGGCCAGGTTCCAGATCGGCAGCGACGAGAGGTAGGCAAATCCGAGGTCGAGGATGCGCGGCGTCAGCCGGAACTGCCTGCCGTCGCTGTCCACATAGCCCAGGGTCTGCAGCGTCAGCAAGATGCGCCTGGCGCCGGCGCGGGTGAGCCCGGTACGCCCGGCCACTTCGGAGAGGGTCTGGCGGGGCGACTGGGCGCTGAAAGACCGGATCACTTCCAATCCCCGGGCGAAAGACTGGACGTACGTGTCGCCAGGCGTGGGCGCGGCAGGCGTTTCTGGACAGATTGGGGTCATAACGGTTGCCAAGGTCAGCTTAATTTCCTAAAATTCATTATACGAACACTTGTTCATATTGCGAACAAATTGACGGGTGTGGTGTTGAACCTGCATTGATGGCCCATGGCCTATCTGCGCCCCCTCTGACGGCGCCTTTCGGAGACCAGTGAATGATTAACAAGATTGCCGCTTCGGTGGCAAGCGCGCTTGCCGGCGTGAAGGACGGCGCGACCGTCCTGATCGGCGGTTTCGGCACCGCCGGCATCCCGGCCGAGCTGATCGACGGGCTGATCGCGCAAGGCGCCCGCGACCTGACGGTGGTCAACAACAACGCTGGAAACGGCGACACCGGGCTGGCCGCGCTGCTCCAGGCCGGGCGCGTGCGCAAGATCATCTGCAGCTTTCCGCGCCAGGCCGACAGCCATGTCTTCGACGGTCTGTACCGCAGCGGCAAGCTTGAGCTTGAACTGGTGCCGCAGGGCAACCTGGCCGAGCGCATCCGCGCCGCCGGAGCGGGCATCGGCGCCTTTTTCTGCCCCACCGCCTATGGAACCGAACTGGCGCGGGGCAAGGAAACGCGCGAGATCAACGGCCGGCAGTACGTGCTGGAATACCCGATTTACGGCGACGTGGCCCTGATCAAGGCCGAGCGCGGCGACCGCTGGGGCAACCTGACCTACCGCAAGTCGGCGCGCAATTTCGGTCCCGTCATGGCCACGGCGGCCAGGCAGACGGTGGCAACCGTGCATGAAATTGTCGAGCTTGGCGCCCTGGACCCCGAAAGCATCGTGACGCCGGGCATCCATGTCAGCCAGATCGTGCAGGTCGAGCGCGTCGCGACCCAGGCGGGCGGCATCAAATCCAGTGCCAAATTGGCCGCGAGCGCATAAGGATCATGCATGAGTAGCTATCAAAAACGAAGCAAGGAAGACCTGGCCCGGCGCGTGGCGCAGGACATTCCGGGCGGTGCCTACGTGAACCTGGGCATCGGCATGCCGACGCTTGTCGCCAACCACATTCCGCCCGGTCGCGAGGTGATCCTGCACAGCGAGAACGGCATTCTCGGCATGGGACAGGCGCCGGCCGCAGGTGCCGAGGATTACGACCTCATCAACGCGGGCAAGCAGCCCGTCACCCTGCTGCCGGGGGGCGCCTATTTTCACCATGCCGACAGCTTTGCGATGATGCGCGGCGGGCACCTCGACATCTGCGTGCTCGGCGCCTTCCAGGTCTCCAGCACGGGCGACCTGGCCAACTGGAGCACGGGCGAAGCCGGCGCGATTCCGGCCGTGGGCGGCGCCATGGACCTGGCCATCGGCGCCAGGCAGACCTGGGTGATGATGGATTTGCTGACCCGGCAGGGCCAGAGCAAGGTGGTGGCGCAGTGCAGCTATCCGCTCACGGGCATTGCCTGCGTCAGGCGCATCTACACCGAGCTGGCGACGCTGGCGTGCACGCCCGACGGTCTGCAGTGCATTGACAGGGTCGAGGGACTCACCCATGCCGAGCTTGAAGCCCTGGTCGGCCTGCCCATCGCCGCCTGAACCGCAAAACTTCCTTACCGCCTTGGCCCTGCCGCAGGGTTCCCTTTTTTTAACGAGACTCAAAAATGACCATCCACCACGCCTATATCTGCGACGCCATCCGCACCCCTTTCGGGCGCTACGGCGGCGCCCTGTCCAGCGTGCGCGCCGACGACCTGGGCGCCATTCCCATCCGGGCCCTGATGGAACGCAACGCCCAGGTTGACTGGCAGGCCGTCGCCGACGTGATCTACGGCTGCGCCAACCAGGCGGGCGAGGACAACCGCAACGTGGCCCACATGGCCAGCTTGCTGGCCGGCTTGCCGATGGAAGTGCCGGGCTCGACCATCAACCGCCTGTGCGGCTCCAGCCTGGACGCGCTGGGCACGGCGGCGCGGGCCATCAAGTCGGGCGAGGCCGGCCTGATGATCGCCGGCGGCGTCGAGAGCATGAGCCGCGCGCCGTTTGTCATGCCCAAAGCCGAAAGTGCCTTCAGCCGCAGCAACGCGGTGTACGACACGACGATTGGCTGGCGCTTTGTCAACAAGCTGATGAAGGAAAAATACGGCGTTGACTCGATGCCCGAGACCGCCGAGAACGTGGCGAGCGATTTCGGCATCGAGCGCGAAGCGCAGGACCGCATGGCGCTGGCCAGCCAGCTCAACGCGGTGGCCGCCCAAAAGGCGGGCCACCTGGCACGCGAGATCGTCGGCGTGCGCATTGCGCAGAAAAAGGGCGATGCCCTGCTGGTCGACACCGACGAGCACCCGCGCGAAACCAGCCTGGAGGCGCTTGCCAAGCTCAAGGGCGTGGTGCGCGAGGGCGGCACGGTGACCGCGGGCAACGCCAGCGGCGTGAACGATGGCGCCTGCGCGCTGCTGCTGGCCAACGAGGCCAGCGCCGCCAAAAACGGCTTGACGCCGCGCGCGCGCGTGGTGGGCATGGCCACGGCCGGCGTGGCGCCGCGCATCATGGGCTTTGGCCCGACGCCGGCCACGCTCAAGGTGCTGGCGCAAACGGGCCTGGCGATCGCGCAGATGGACGTGATCGAGCTCAATGAAGCGTTTGCCGCGCAGGGCCTGGCGGTGCTGCGGGCGCTGGGCTTGGCAGACGACGATGCCCGGGTCAATGCCTGGGGCGGCGCGATTGCGCTGGGCCATCCGCTGGGCGCCAGCGGCGCGCGCCTGGCCACCACGGCCGTGAACCGGCTGCACGCCACCGGCGGGCGCTATGCGCTGTGCACCATGTGCATCGGCGTGGGGCAGGGCATTGCCGTGATCCTGGAAAGGGTATGAATCCAGCGCCCGCGTTGTCCTTCGGACCGCCTGCCGTGCCCTGCCGTGCCTGTTGCCAGGACAGCGCTGTGTGAACTTGCCGCTGATCACCGACCCCTTCTTCTACGCCGTGGCCATTCCCGCTGTGCTCCTGCTGGGAGTCAGCAAAAGCGGCTTCGGCGCCGGTTTTGGCTCGCTGGCGGTGCCCATGATGGCCCTGGCCGTCACGGTTCCGCAGGCGGCCGCCATCCTGATGCCGCTGCTGCTGCTCATGGACCTGCTCGGGATCGCGGCATTTCGCAAGGACTTCGACTTCAGGTTCCTGCGCTTCCTGGTGCCTTTTGGCCTGGCCGGGACTGTGGTGGGCGCGTTGCTGTTTCGTCTATTGGATGCGCGGACGGTAGCGGCCGTCGTCGGCGGTTTCACGCTGCTGTTTCTGGCCCAGCGCCTGCTGTTTCCCCCGCATCCGGGCAGCGCGCCACCGCCAAAATGGCTGGGCGCGCTGCTGACCATGACCTCGGGCTTCACCAGCTTCGTCGCCCATGCGGGCGGCCCGCCGATCAGCGCCTATGTGATTCCGCTGCGCCTGAGCCCGGTGAAGTACACCGCCACCATGGCGTTTTTCTTCTTTGTCATCAACCTGTCCAAATGGCTTCCCTACGCCTGGCTGGGCCTGCTGGACCTGCGCAACATGGCGACCTCGCTGGTGCTGCTGCCATTGGCGCCGGTCGGCGTGTGGTTTGGCGTGCGCATGGCCAAGACCATCAGCCCGCTCTGGTTTTATCGCATTTTGTACGGCGGCATGTTTCTGACCGGGGTCAAGCTGCTGTGGGACGGACTGACTTGAACGCTATTGAATTAATAGCTGGCGGGGCATGCCCATATTGCGTAAGAGCCCTATTTCATCAATAATTAACGCTGTGCGTCCCGACCCTGCCGCGCCAACAACTCGCGCTCCTGCTTCATCTGCGCCTCCAGCTGCAGCCGGCCCTGCTTGGCCACGGCGATGACCTTTTCGCGGTTGTCGCGGTGCGGGTACATGCGCTCGAACAGTTCCAGGTTGTGCGCGCGAAAGCGGTCGGCGGCCTGCTGCGCGGCTTGCGGCGGCTGGCCGAGCAGTTCGAGCACGGTGCGGGCGCTGCGCAGGCTGGAGTCGAACAGCTCGCGCTCGACGCGCATCACGCCCCGGTCGCGCAGCGCGTTCCAGTGCGGCACGTCGCGGGCGCGGGCAACGATCTGCAACTGTGGAAAATTCTCGCGCACCACATCGACGATTTTCAGTGACTGCGCCACGTCATCGACCGACAGCACGAGGATCTGGGCCTGGGCCGCGCCCGCCGTGCGCAGCAGGTCGAGCCGCGCGGCGTCGCCATAGAACACCCGGTAGCCGAAGGCGCGCACGGTTTCGATCATCTCGGCGTCATGGTCCAGCACGGTGGCTGAAATGCCCTGCGCCAGCAGCATGCGCCCGACGATCTGGCCATAGCGGCCAAAGCCGGCAATGATGACCGGCGCTTCCTGCGGCTCCGAGATTTCCTTGAGCGTGGATTTCTTGCCCTTGGCATAGCGCGGCAGCAGCAGCTTGTCGATGGCCACCAGCAGCAGCGGGCTGACGAGCATCGACAGCGCCACCGCGCCAATCAGCAGCGAAGCCGTTTGCGGCGCAAACACCCTGGCGCCGGCGGCCGCCTGAAACACCACGAAAGCGAACTCGCCGCCTTGGGCCAGCAGCAGCGTGAACACCGGCCGCTCCTGGTAGGGGAGTTTCATGGCATAGGCCAGTGCGTAGATGGCCAGCAGCTTCAGGCCCAGGAAGCCGGCCAGGATGGCCAGCATCTGGCCCGGAAATTTCCACAGCACGCCAAAGTCGATGGTCATGCCCACGGCGATGAAAAACAGGCCCAGCAGCAAGGCCTTGAACGGCTCGATGTCGGTCTCCAGCTCGCGCCGGTATTCGCTCTCGGCCAGCAGCACGCCGGCCAGAAAGGCGCCCAGCGCCATCGACAGGCCGACCAGCAGCATCAGCGCCGCGATGCCGACCACCAGCTGCAGCGAGGCGGCGGTGAAGATCTCGGGCGTGCGGCTGTTGGCGATCCAGCGCAGCAGCGGGCGCAGCAGCAGGCGGCCGCCGACGATGATGCCGGCGATCACCGCTATGGTTTTAATAGCTTGCAGTGCAGGGTGGTATTGCGCTACAGCATCATTTGATACTGAAAGCATGCCCAGCAGCGGCACCAGGGCCAAAATTGGAATGGCCGCCACGTCTTGAAACAGGAGGATCGAAAAGCCGGCCTGTCCGCTGGTGGTCCGCATGAGGTTGCGCTCGTTCATTGACTGCAGCGCAATCGCCGTCGATGACAGGGCCAGTCCCACCCCGGCCACCGCCGCCGTGCGCCAGTCAATGCCGAACAGCATCGCCGCGCCGCTCAGCAGGGCCGCGCAGCTCAGCATCTGAACGCTGCCCCAGCCAAAGATAGGCCGGCGCAGGCTCCACAAGCGCTGGGGCTGCAACTCCAGGCCGACCAGGAACAGCATCAGCACCACGCCGAATTCGGCAAAATGAAGGATGTCCTGCACATTGGTCACCAGGCCCAGCCCCCACGGCCCGATGGCAATGCCGGCGGCCAGGTAGCCAATGATGGAGCCCAGGCCGAGCTTTTTGGCCAGCGGCACCGCCACCACGGCGGCTGCCAGGTAGATGAAGCTGTTGATCAGCCAGGCAGGCGCGTGGCTCATGGCTGCGAGTGCAGGACTGCCGGTCCGCCGGGGATGGCAACTGGGTCAACGGCGGCGGCAGGCGGCTTGGGAATGGAAAATAGTGAGCTGTCCATGGGCAGACCATAGCGCAATCCCGAAGCAGTGCGCCAGAGGACGAGGCTGCAGCCTTTCAACCCTGTCGCCGATTCGACACGGCCTTGTCGGTGTTTACCGGCCAAGCCGCTAAAGTCAATCCATGAAAACCTTTCAAACCCCGTCTGACCTGCATGCTTGCCTGGGCCAGGAGGTCGCCGTCAGCGACTGGATCACCATCACACAGCAGCAGGTCAACCTGTTTGCCGAAGCGACCGGCGACCGCCAGTGGATCCACGTCGACCCCGACCGGGCGAAGGCCGGACCGTTTGGCGCAACGATTGCCCATGGCTTTTTGACCTTGTCGCTGCTGCCGCAGTTTTTTGATTCCTCATTCGAGATCACCGGCTCGCGCATGGGGGTCAACTACGGGCTGAACAAGGTGCGCTTCATGGCGCCCGTTCCGGTTGGAAGCCGCCTGCGCGGCCGCATGAAACTGCTGGGCGCCGAGGCGATTGCGGGCGACGGCATGCAGACGATCTGGGAGGTCACGGTCGAGCGCGAAGGCTCGGCCAAGCCGGTGTGCGTCGCCGAATCGCTGCTACGCCACTATCCGTGAGGGGACGATTGGGCCTGGCGCGCCGAAGGGGCGGCCGCCCCTTCGCCAAAACTGTTCTGCCGCCAGGCCTCGAACACGGTCACGGCCACCGCGTTGGACAGGTTCAGGCTGCGCTGACCGGGCCGCATCGGCACCTTCAGGCGCCGGGCCGGCGCAAAAGATTCCCGCACCTGGGGCGCGAGGCCCTTGGTTTCGGAGCCAAACACCAGCCAGTCACCCGGTAAAAAACGCGCCTCGTAGAGACTGCCGGCGCCCTGCGTCGTCATCGCAAACAGCCGCTCGGTGGGCGGCTGCTGGCTCTGGAGCAGCGCTTGCCAGCTGGCATGGCGCAGCACCTGCGCATACTCGTGGTAGTCCAGCCCGGCGCGCCGCATGTGCTTGTCATCCATCGAAAACCCGAGCGGCTCGACCAGATGCAGCCGGCAGCCGGTGTTGGCTGCCAGGCGAATCACATTGCCGGTATTGGGCGGAATTTCAGGCTCGACAAGAACAATATTGAACATAGGCTGCGAATAAGAAAAAGGAGCGCGCCGCCGCATCGCGGCGGCCTGCAGCGGTGCAGGCGATGGCTGGAGCGGCGATTCTAGGCGGCTGCCGTGCGGGCCAGCACCACGGCGGTGACCTTGGCCGCACCGGCGTCCCGCAGGGCCTGTGCCGCGGAACCGGCCGATGCGCCGCTGGTCATCACGTCGTCGATCAGCACCACGCGCCGGCCCTCCAGTTCGGCGACCCGCAGCGGATCGACCTGGAAAGCGCCTTTGACATTGGCCAGCCGCGCTTCACGCTTGAGCTGGCTTTGCGGCGGCGCATGCCTGACGCGCAGCAGCAGCCTGGCATCGGCCCGGCCCTGCGCCTGCGACTGGCGGGCCAGGGCGCTGGCCAGTTCCCAGGCTTGGTTGAACCCGCGCAGCTGCAGCCGCTCGGCTGACAAGGGCATCGGAATGATCCAGTCCTCGGCTTGCAGTTCGCCCACTGCCTGCGCCACGCCCGGGGCCCTGAGCAGCAGGGCGGCAAAAAAGCCGGCCCAGCCGGGGTGCTCGCCAAATTTATAGCGCGTGATGAGCGTGGACCACGGGTAGGCATAGGGGACGGCGGCCAGCACGGCATCGGGCAGCGGGCGCTGGCGCATGCAGTGGGCACAAAGCGGCGGAGCAGCGCGCAAGCCCATCGACAGGTCAGCCGGCAGGGGAAGTGCGCAGCCGGTGCAGCGCGGCTGTAGAGATGTAAAACGCGCCAGACAGGGCTGGCATACCTGCTCTGACGGCCAGCTGCGGCAGACCGCGCACTCGCTGGCAAAGGCGGGGAGCGCGGGAAGGAATTGACGAAGAGGGAGCAGGCGATTCAGCACCATGTCAATATACTCGCCTGATTTTTCATGCATCGGCCTTCATGACCATCACCTCGCGTCCGCCCACGCTCGATCCGCAAGCCGTCAGCCGCTGGCAACGCAGCGCCCCCCTGGCATCGCCGTGGCTGCATGAGGAAGTGGCGCGCCGCATGCAGGACCGCCTGCAGTGGATCAGGCTCAAGCCGCAGGCCTGGGCGCATTGGGGTGCCCTGCGCGGCGGCATCGAGGCGCATGCCCAGTTGTCGAAAATCTATTCCGGTGCTGACTGTTTTGTGGTTGAATCGCAAGCAGATCGGGCGCGGGCTGCTATCAAAAGTATTGCAAAGCCCTGGTGGAACCCGAGCCAGTGGCGCGCCGCCGTGCGTTTTCAAACGCCGCCGCCGGGCAGCGTCGACATGCTTTGGGCCAACATGGCGCTGCACGAGTCCGCCGATCCGCAAGCGCTGCTGGCCCAATGGCATCAAGCCTTGAAGGTCGATGGGTTCCTGATGTTTTCATGCCTCGGCCCCGACACCGCCAGAGAGCTGCGCGCCCTGTATGCGCGCCTGGGCTGGCCGCCGGCCGGGCATGAGCTGACCGACATGCACGACTGGGGCGATATGCTGGTCCAGACCGGTTTTGCCGAACCCGTGATGGACATGGAGCGCATCACCCTGACCTATGAAACGCCGGCCCGCCTGCTTCAGGAACTGGCCGAGTTGGGTCGCAATTTTCATCCCGGACGCTTTCCAGGATTGCGGGGGAAGGCCTGGAAAGCCAGGCTGGCGCATGAACTGGCCACGCAACTGACCGGCAGCGATGGCCGGCTGTCGCTCACGTTTGAAGTGATTTATGGCCATGCGCTGAAAGCCAAGCCAAAACACAAGGTAAGTCCGGTGAGCGCAGTGTCGATGGACGACATGCGGCGCATGCTGCAGGGAAGCGCTGGCGCTGGCGGCTAGTGTTGCGTCATGCGTGTCATGCGCAAACTGCCGGGTCTCGTTGGGCCTTGCCGCACATAGCCGCGTTGCCTCCCTTGTCAAGGCTTCAGCCTTTGGCGCTGCACGCGATGGCGACGCGATCTGCCGACGCTTTGCGCCCAGCCAACGCATGCAAATTTTTAATAATCCTTTTAGGGAAACGATGGTTTCCAGAGGGCGGTTGCGTCAGGCGGTATTTAAATCTATAGTCATTTGACTATCCACACAGCTTTTTGGCTCGATTTTCAGTGTCTTCGGGCACGTTGCATGCCGTTTGTAAAGGTTTTCACGTGTTGCAATCACTTCCAAAATTTCGTTTTGCCACTTTGTCGGCACACGATGCTGATTCGCAGGTCCCAACCGTGCTCTGGCGTCTCAAGCGCGACAGATCGCATTCGGTGGCTCAGCTGGGCTGGTTCTACCTGACTTTGTGCCTGGGTTGCCTGGGCATTGCCGCTGTGTCATGGTCGCAAGATGCCGCACTGCTCATGACTTTGGCCCTGCTGGCCTTGGGGGCCGCCCTGGTGGTCTATTCGCGCCATGCCGGAGATGGGGAAAAGATCGTGCTCCAAGGCGGGCAGCTGGTCATCGAGCTTGAGACCGCAGGCCGTACGGAGCGGGCGGCGTTTAACCGCGAATGGGTCCGGGTCGAGCCCAAGCATGGCGACGGTTCACTGATTGAAGTCTCGGGCCAGGGCCGGCTGGTGCGGGTGGGCCGGCACATGCGGCCCGAGTTGCGTCCATTGCTGGCGCGCGAAATCCGGATTGCCTTGCGAACCTGCTGAGCCAAAACGACGAATCGTTTCTTCATTTCTGTTTTTGAAAGTTTCGGGTGCCGCAAACTTTATAATGACCGGTTAATTCAATCGGTAATTGAAGCAGAAAAAAGTGATCACGATGAACCTGAGCAACACCATGAGCAAAATGACACGGCTTGGCTTGCGGCGCGCAGCCGCATTTGGGGTCTCTGCAGCAGCCTGGGTTAGCACTGCGGCTTACGCTGTCAACGATCTCCCTGGCGGACCGGCGGTCAACCAGCTCAATTTGCATCCTGCGGTGACCCGCATCGCTGAAGAGCTGAACTGGCTGCACTGGTTCATGATGGCAATTTGCGTGGTGATTTTTATTGCCGTGTTCAGTGTGATGTTCTATTCCATCCTGAAGCACCGTAAATCGGTGGGCCACAAGGCTGCCAATTTTCATGAATCCACCTTGGTTGAAATCGCCTGGACCGTGGTTCCATTCGTGATTGTCATTGCTATGGCCCTGCCTGCCACCAAGGTGCTGGTCGCCCAGAAAGACACCACCGGTGCCGACCTGACCATCAAGGCTACGGGCATTCAATGGAAATGGGGCTACGACTACCTCAATGGCGAGGGAGAAGGCATCGGCTTCGTATCGACTCTGGACGCGGCGCACCGGGAAATGTCGAACAACGGCGGCCACAAGGCCGGCGAGACAGCCCCTGACAATTACCTTCTCAAGGTTGACAAGCCCCTGGTCGTTCCTGTCAACAAGAAAATCCGAATCATTACCACGGCCAATGACGTGATTCATGCTTTTGCGGTCCCTGCCTTCGGCATCAAGCAGGATGCGATTCCGGGTTTTGTGCGTGATACTTGGTTCCGTGCCGAGAAGGTGGGTGATTTTTACGGCCAGTGCATGGAACTGTGCGGCAAGGAGCATGCCTACATGCCCATCCATGTCAAGGTGGTTTCTGCGCAGGAATACACCGCATGGGTCGCAGACAGGAACAAGGAAGCCGCTGCCAAGGCCGATGATCCATCCAAGGTATGGACATTGGTGGATTTGAAGGCACGTGGCGAAAAAGTTTATGCTGCCAATTGTGCTGCGTGCCACCAGGCCAATGGCAAGGGCGCCGGACCGATCAAGGCGCTGGACGGCTCGGCCATTGTGCTGGACGCAGACCATACCAAGCAGATACAGATTCTTCTCAATGGCGCAGCAGGTGGTGCCATGCCGGCCTGGAAATCATTGAGTGATACGGATTTGGCGGCGGTTGCAAGTTACACCAAAAATAATTGGTCGAATCAGACTGGACAGATTGTGCAGCCTGCCGAATTTTTGGCGGCGCGCAAGTAAATACCTAACATTGAAAATTACCAGATGCTGACCTAACCGTCGTCCATCCAAAAGATAAAGCTACAGGCATAAGCCACCAAAGGAAGCCAAGATGAGTGCAGTTCTAGACCATCCCGATCATGCGCACGATGCCCACGATCACCATGCCCCTACGGGCTGGCGTCGTTGGGTGTTCGCCACCAATCACAAAGACATCGGCACCCTTTACCTGCTGTTCAGCTTCACGATGCTGATGTTTGGCGGTGTGCTGGCGCTCCTGCTCCGTGCCGAGCTGTTTCAGCCGGGTCTGCAACTGGTCAACCCCGAGCTGTTCAACCAGCTCACCACCATGCATGGCCTGATCATGGTGTTCGGTGCGATCATGCCGGCGTTTGTCGGCTTTGCAAACTGGATGATTCCGTTGCAAATCGGCGCTTCCGACATGGCGTTTGCGCGCATGAACAACTTCAGCTTCTGGCTGCTGATTCCTGCTGCCCTGATGCTGGTCTTTTCCTTTTTCCTGGAAGGCGGCGCCATGGCGGGCGGCTGGACGATGTACGCCCCGCTGTCATTGCAGATGGGCCCGTCGATGGACGCCGGTATTTTTGCGATGCACATCATGGGCGCCTCGTCCATCATGGGATCGATCAACATCATCGTCACCATCCTGAACATGCGCGCCCCAGGCATGACCTTGATGAAAATGCCCATGTTCTGCTGGACCTGGCTCATCACTGCTTATTTGCTGATCGCCGTGATGCCGGTACTGGCAGGCGCCATCACGATGACGTTGACCGACCGCCATTTTGGCACCAGCTTCTTCAATCCCGGCGGCGGCGGCGACCCGGTGATGTTCCAGCACATCTTCTGGTTCTTCGGCCATCCCGAGGTGTACATCATGATCTTGCCGGCCTTCGGCATCATCAGTCAGATCATTCCGGCTTTCTCGCGCAAGCGCCTCTTCGGTTATGCCTCGATGGTGTATGCCACGGGGTCAATCGCTATCTTGAGCTTTGTGGTCTGGGCACACCACATGTTTACGACTGGCATGCCTGTGACGGGCCAGCTGTTCTTCATGTACTCGACCATGCTGATCGCAGTGCCTACGGGGGTGAAGGTTTTCAACTGGATCGCGACCATGTGGAAGGGCTCGATGACCTTTGAGACGCCGATGCTGTTCGCGGTCGGTTTCATCTTTGTGTTCACCATTGGTGGATTGACCGGTGTGATCCTGGCCGTTGCGCCAATTGACATCCAACTGCAAGATACTTATTACGTGGTCGCCCACTTCCACTATGTCCTGGTCGCGGGCTCGCTCTACGCCATGTTTGCCGGTTACTACTACTGGAGTCCCAAGTGGACGGGCGTGATGTACAGCGAAACCCGCGGTCAGATTCATTTCTGGTGGTCATTGATTTCGTTCAACGTCACTTTTTTCCCAATGCATTTCCTGGGTTTGGCGGGTATGCCGCGTCGGTATGCCGATTACCCCATGCAATTCGCCGATTTCAACATGATCGCCAGCGTGGGTGCTTTCTTCTTCGGTTTTGCCCAGGTCTACTTCTTCTTTTTCGTGGTTTTGCCCGCCATGCGCGGCAAGGGCGCACCTGCCAAGCAAAATCCTTGGCTGGATGAAGGTGGAAAGGGGGCTGAAGGTCTGGAGTGGGAAGTTCCATCACCCGCACCATTTCATACCTTTGAAACGCCACCACGGCTGGATCCGACAGCCACCCGAGTGATTGGTTAAGTTCGAACATACCCCCATGAAACCTGAACAGAAAAAAAACAATCGCCGACTGGCTTTGATCCTGGCCTCAGTGGCATTTGTGTTTTTTGTCGGTTTCATGACCAAAATGATTTTTCTGGGCCGCTAAGCCAGCACAGTCATATTTTTTTGGCAAAACCTAGATGATCAAGCGCGAAAATTTCAACATGTTAGGCAAGCTGGGCGTGATCGTGCTCGGCATGTTCTGCTTTGGATATGCGCTGGTGCCTATCTACAAAGCGATCTGCGAGATGACAGGCATCAATGTCCTGGCCTTGGTCGATAGGCAGATCCCTGGTGCCACAGCCTCGCTGCCACCCAATACGCAAGTGGATTCCAGTCGGCTCATCACGATCGAGTTCGATGCGAATTCACGTGGTCCCTGGCATTTCAAACCCGCCAAGAGCTCCATGCAGGTGCATCCGGGTGAGTTGGTCACCGTGATGTACGAATTTCAGAATGTACAAAACCGGACGATGTCGGCACAGGCGATTCCAAGTTACGCGCCGGCACAGGCAGGGGCTCATTTCAACAAACTGGAATGCTTTTGTTTCAGTCAATATACGCTGGCGCCTGGTGAAAAAAAGCAATGGCCGGTGGCTTTTGTGATTGATCCCAAGCTTTCCAAAGATGTCCAGACCATCACGTTGTCATATACCTTTTTCGAAGTCGGTAGCAAAACGCCTGCAGCGCCGGAGTCGCCTAAAACGGTTTGGAATGTTGAGCTTTCCGGAAAACCTGCGGGTGCATGAGCATGGCCGACTCGCCTCGGCGTCAATCCTCGCTTTGGCGAACCGTCAAGGCTATCGCCTGGGCTTTCGTTGGGTTGCGTGCGCGAGGCGACTATGAGGAAGACATCAAAAAATTAAATCCGTTGCACATTATTGGTATCGGATTAGTGGCTATTTTTGTATTTGTGGCAATTTTGGTGCTGCTGGTGAACTGGGCGGTTGCGCATTAGTTCCCACGGTTTTTAATTAAAAATCAGTAAAAATTCGAGAGAAAACAGGAGTCGAGCGATGTCAGCAGCAACCCACGGGGCAACCCCTTACTATTTTGTGCCAGGTCCTTCGCGACACCCGGTCATGGCCGCCATTGGTCTATTTTTTGTCATTCTGGGTGCCAGCCAGTGGGTAAATGGGGCCGGCTGGGGGGCTTGGTCGCTTGCTTTTGGCATGCTGTTCTGGTTGGGCACACTGTTTCAGTGGTTTCGCGACTCGATTAACGAAAGCGAAGGGGGGCAGTACGGTCATCGCATCGATCTGTCTTATCGCTGGAGCATGAGCTGGTTCATTTTTTCGGAAGTGATGTTTTTTGGCGCTTTTTTTACTGCCTTATGGTGGGCTCGCTCACATTCAGTGCCGGCTCTGGGTAGTTTGGAAAACGCCTTGCTCTGGCCAGATTTCAAGGCAATCTGGCCTAGCCTGGCTGCCGGCGTAACGGCATCGCCCGCCGATATCGTTGAGCCATTTACGACCATGACACCGTTCTGGCTGCCTACGATCAATACTGCGCTGCTGCTTACTTCTGGCGTCACCTTGACCATTGCCCACCATGCATTGCGTGAAAATCACCGTGGCCGCACCATTGCATTCATGTGGTTGACGGTGTTGCTGGGTATTGTTTTCCTGATTGTTCAAGGGTATGAATATTTTCATGCCTACTCTGATCTCAACCTCAAAATGAATTCGGGGGTTTATGGCTCGACTTTTTACATGCTGACGGGCTTTCACGGTTTTCATGTGCTGGTTGGGATGCTGATGCTGCTGTTCATTACCCTGCGCCTGCAGAAAGGGCATTTCACCGCTGACAAGCATTTTGGTTTTGAAGGGGCTGCGTGGTATTGGCACTTTGTGGACGTGGTCTGGCTTGGGCTCTACATTCTGGTTTACTGGTTGTAGAGGTCACTGGCAGGCGAATGAAGCCGCCCATGTTGAACCGCCAACTTGTGTTTAAAAAGGCCGCTTGACGCGGCCTTTTTTATTTACCTACCGACGGACGTTACCTGCTCTGTGGAATACCAGTCGGCTGTATATAACCCATTTTCCAAGCAATCAAAATGCACGCAAACAGGACAATAGAGAATCCAACGCGAAAGGCCAGGGCGCGCGCCATGTTGCTGGTTTTGCGTTTTCCATCCGTGCCATCTTTCATCATGAAAAAGAGCGCTGCCCCCAGACTGGCAAGAATGGCGATAAAAGCCAATGCGACAAGATAATTCATGCGACCGATTATCTGCCCATGATTTTTCCTCTGCATTCTCGGCGGTTTTGGCTGCTGACGCTGGCTGCCGTGCTGGTGGCCGGCTTAACTTTTTCTCTTGGCCAGTGGCAATTGCGTCGCGCCGCTCAAAAAGAAACGGTTCAATCTGTCATTGAAGCAAAAAAAAGGCTTCCTGCGCTTGATAACAAAGGACTGGCAGCTACTAAAAATGTAGCAGACGACATGTATCGACAGGCTGTGCTTCAAGGGGTCTGGCAGCCCCGGCACACCGTTTACCTCGACAACCGTCCAATGGGTGGACGAACCGGTTTTTGGGTGCTGACGCCGCTGGTGCTGCAAGGGACGGGCCAGACCATTGTGGTGCAACGTGGTTGGGTGCCACGCGATTTTGCCGATCGAACCCGTCTGCCACAGGTGCTGACACCGCCCGGCCTTGTTGAAGTCGCGGGCCGTATTGCCCCGCCACCTTCCAAGCTATACGAGTTCAGTGGCATGGAGGTCGGCTCCATACGGCAAAATCTGGACATGGCCGCTTTTCGTCTTGAAACCGGACTGCCGCTCTTAGAGGCCTCTTTGCTGCAAACAGGCGCACCCACCGAGGGCCTGCTACGGGATTGGGCCACACCTGATCGAGGGGTCGACACCCATTACGGTTACGCCTTTCAGTGGTTCGGCCTGTGCGGTGGGGTTGTCTTCCTCTATTTATGGTTTCAGGTGATTGTTCCTTTTCGTGTTTTCTTGCGCGCCCGACGCCGTCCTTAACCGCCCGAGTACTGTGATAAATAATTCTTATGACCCCAGTTCGGGTCGCCCCGGCACTGCAGCCCCCGACGAACCATTGGGTTTAACGATTCATACCATGCCTGCGATGGACGGCTCCGGGACGCGTTCGGCGGACACCCGGTCAGGGCGGTGGAAAATGATGCTTGTCCTGCTGGTGTGCGCCAGCCCCGTCATCGCGTCCTACTTGACCTACTATGTCGTCAAGCCGGAGGGGCGCCGGAACTTTGGTGAACTGATCGATCCGCAGCGTCCCTTGCCCGCAATAGCAACCCTTGGACTTGACGGAAAAGCCGGGCAACTGACCGAGCTGAAAAACCAGTGGCTGCTGCTGAACGTTGCAGGGGGGAACTGCGACCTTCGCTGTGAACAAAATCTGTACTTCCAGCGCCAGTTGCGTGAATCGCTGGGCAGAGAAAAAGAGCGGCTGGACCGTGTCTGGCTGGTAAACGACAACGCCGCTGTACGTGCCGCCTTGCTGCCCGCCCTGACGCATGCCACCGTGCTGCGTGTGCAAGCGGATGACTTGGCCCCATGGCTGGAGCCTGCTTCGGGCAAGCGCCTCGAAGACCACCTCTATCTGGTAGACCCGCTGGGCAACCTGATGATGCGTTTTCCTGCAGACATGGATGCGGCAGCGGCTGCCAAAGCCAAGCGAGACCTAGACCGTTTGCTGCGTGCTTCTGGCAGCTGGGACAAGGAGGGACGTTAGCCAACAGCTAGCGGCCGTTCTACGACTTCCACTCTCATGTCTTCCCCAGAACTCTATAACCTAAGCCCGGCCTTGCGCCTGATGCTCATGGGCCTGGCGGTGGCGCTCGGGCCATTGGCTTGGATCTGGTCGCGCAACCAGAAGGCTCCCGTCGCTCAACGGCTGCGGCTGCTGACCTTGTTTACCCTCTTCCTTACCTTTGACCTGGTTCTATTTGGCGCCTTCACGCGGTTGACCGATTCAGGCCTAGGCTGCCCTGATTGGCCCGGCTGCTATGGCAGCGCCTCCCCGATGGGTGCCCAAGTGCATATCGAAGCGGCGCAAAACGCCATGCCCACTGGCCCCGTGACCCATTCCAAGGCCTGGATCGAAATGATTCATCGCTACTTGGCCACAGGAGTAGGCGTGCTGATCCTGACGCTGGCGCTGGTGACCTGGAAAGCCTGGCGAGAGCAACAACGTGCGAGGCGCGAGGCCGTCATGCCTGGCGGTCACCTTCTGTCGCCCTGGTGGCCGGCAATTACCCTGTTATGGGTGTGCCTGCAGGGTGCTTTTGGCGCGCTCACGGTGACAATGAAGCTGTTTCCCGCGATCGTGACACTGCACCTGCTCGGTGGCTTGATGCTGTTGGCGCTGCTAAGGGCCCAGTCTGTGCGCTATGCGCAAGCGCATGAACAAATCACGCCAATTGCCTTGAGCGCTGCAAGCAGGAACTTTTTGGTTGTCG
This sequence comes from Polaromonas sp., assembly GCA_028292745.1. GTDB lineage: Bacteria > Pseudomonadota > Gammaproteobacteria > Burkholderiales > Burkholderiaceae_C > Polaromonas. The sequence continues at coordinate 81,051 of JAQGLT010000054.1, forward strand.
GCTTTGCCTTGCTCTGGCTGCAGATTGCGCTGGGCGGCTGGGTGAGCACCAACTACGCAGTGCTGGCCTGCACCAGCTTCCCCGGTTGCCAAGGCTCATTCTGGCCTGCCATGGATTTCAGCCAGGGCTTTACCCTGTGGCGAGAACTGGGCACGGGGCAAGATGGCGGCTTCATCAGCTTTCAGGCGCTTACCGCGATTCACTATGTGCATCGCCTGGCCGCCTATGCGGTATTCGTGATGCTGATGGTGCTTGCGTTGCGCCTGCAGCGCATTCACGGTCTTCGTCAACAGGCGCGTTGGCTGGCTGCCTTAACGCTGTTGCAGGTGCTGACCGGGTTGAGTAACGTGGTGCTGGGTTGGCCGCTATTTGCTGCCGTAGCGCATACTGCCGGTGCTGCCGCATTGGTCGTGGTGATGACCGGAATCATTTTTTCAAGCCGCAAGGCTCCTCAATCGGCCCCTTTGTCCCAGTTGAATGCTTCGAGACTGTCTGCATGAATCCCAGTAATTCGCCGGCTGCGCCGGTGTCCGATGTTCACGTTCCATCCCGGATCGGTCAGTTTTACGCACTGACAAAACCGCGTGTGGTGCAACTCATCGTGTTTTGCGCGTTGATCGGCATGGTGCTGGCGGTTCCTGGCGTTCCGACCTGGGCCGCTGCCCAGCTCGCCTTGATTGCCTGTGCCGGCATTTGGCTGGTGGCAGGAGCGGCCGCGGCTTTCAACTGTGTGGTCGAGCAGCAGATTGACGCCAAGATGCGGCGCACCGCCTGGCGGCCTACGGCCAGGGGGCAGCTCAGCAACTCCCTGACGCTGGGATTCTCGGCGGTCCTCTGCGCCCTGGGCTCGTGGATTTTGTATGTTTGGGTCAATCCCCTGACCATGTGGCTGACTTTTGCCACTTTTGTGGGCTATGCCGTGGTTTACACCGTGATACTTAAGCCGCTGACACCGCAAAACATTGTGATTGGTGGCGCGTCAGGCGCCATGCCGCCCGTCCTGGGCTGGGCCGCCATGACGGGTTCTGTCGGCCCGGAAGCGCTCATCCTTTTTCTCATCATTTTTCTATGGACACCGCCGCATTTCTGGGCCTTAGCCCTCTACCGGGTGGAAGATTATCGCAAGGCAGGGCTGCCAATGCTGCCAGTCACGCATGGCAATGAATTTACCCGGCTGCAAGTGTTTCTGTACACGCTGGTTCTGTTCGCTGCCTGCCTGATGCCTTTCATCTTCAAGATGAGCGGCTGGCTGTACCTGATCGCTGCGGTGGTGCTGAGCATTGGCTTTAGCGCTTATGCCTGGCGGCTGTGGCGAAATTATTCTGATGCCCTGGCACGCAAGACGTTTCGCTTTTCCCTCATCCACCTCTCTGCCCTGTTCGCAGCCTTGCTGCTGGACCACTATCTCCTATGAGCCTCAAATTTTCGACCCCGCCCGGGCGCAGGCAGGTTGCCAAAACACTGGCAAGCCTGGCGCTGCTGCCTGTGTTTTCTGGACTGGTGGCAGGTTGCTCCCCCGACAAGCCGCAGTTCAAGAGCATTGACCTGACCGGTGCCGATTACGCCAAGGGGTTTTCGCTGTCCGACGCTCACGGGCAACAGCGGACCCTCAAGGATTTCGCTGGCAAGATCGTGGTGGTATTTTTCGGCTACACCCAGTGTCCGGACGTGTGCCCGACCTCGATGGCCGAGCTGGCGCAGGTCAAAAAGCTGCTTGGCCCTGACGCCGACAAGCTGCAAGCGGTTTTCATGACGGTTGACCCTGAACGCGACACGCCAGAGGTGCTCGCGGCTTACATGACCAGCTTCGACCCGACGTTCGTGGCCTTGCGGCCCACGCCTGAGCAACTGGCGGAAGTTGCCAAGGAATTCAAAATTTACTATAAAAAAGTCGATGGCAAAACGCCAGGCAGCTACACCATGGACCATTCAGCTGGCAGCTATGTGTTCGATACCAGCGGGCGCATCCGGCTGTACAACCGCTACGGGGCAGGCGCCGAGGTGCTGGCTTCCGATATTCGCCTGCTTTTGAAAGCGGGTTGAAAAAGCCCGCTACTGTTGAGGAGTAAGCTGGGTGGGAAGGCCGCAACGGTTTCCGGCATTTCAAGGATCAGGCGTAAGCTGCCAGCACCTTCTTCATTTTCTTCATGGCAGCCACCTCGATCTGGCGAATCCGCTCAGCGCTGACCTTGTACTCAGCCGCCAGATCGTGCAGGGTCATGCCGCCTGAGCCGTCGTCGTTCACATTGAGCCAGCGCTCTTCCACAATGCGGCGGGCACGTGGGTCGAGTTCCTGCAGTGCCGTGCTCAAGCCGTCGGTGGTAAGGCCATCGCGCTCGCGGGATTCGATGAGGGCGGTAGGCTCCTGCATTGAATCGGCCAGGTAGGCGATCGGGCCGAAAGCCTCTTCGCCATCGTCATTCGGCGAGGGGTCGAGCAGAACATCGCCGCCAGCCATGCGCTGCTCCATTTCAATGACTTCCTCGCGCTTGACATTCAGCGTCTTGGCCATCGCGTCAATCTGGCCTTCGGTCAGCGTGTCGCGGTGGGTAGCCACGTCGGCGTCGTCCTTGTACCCCTGCTTCATCGATCGCAGGTTGAAAAACAGTTTGCGCTGGGCCTTGGTGGTCGCCACCTTCACCATGCGCCAGTTTTTCAGGATGTATTCATGGATCTCCGCCTTGATCCAGTGCATCGCGTAGCTCACCAGGCGCACATTCTGTGCGGGGTCAAAGCGCTTGACCGCTTTCATCAGGCCGATATTGCCTTCCTGGATCAGGTCGCCATGCGGAAGGCCATAGCCCAGGTATTTGCGCGAAATGGACACCACCAGGCGAAGATGGGACAGCACCAGCTTTCCAGCGGCATCAAGGTCATTGTTTTCCTTGAGCTTTTTGGAAAACTCCTGCTCCTGTTCGAGCGTGAGCATCGGCAGCCGATTCACCGCCGAAATATACGCGTCCAGATTGCCCAGCGGAGGCACCATCGACCACGGATTGACAGCAGCCACGGCATTGCTGTTTGCAGCGGGAGCAGCACCGACAGACATCATGGGCTTGGGTGAAAGGGCATAAGACATGGCAAAACTCCTTTTCCTTTTCTCTGAAGCCAAATATTAGCACTCAGTCAGTGCGAGTGCCAGACAGTAGATCCAATGGACTAAATAGCGTAAGGCTAAATGTATTTGGCTGTCACGATCGATTAGGACAGTTCAATGAACGCTTGGTTCAGACGTTTGCGTTACCGGCTTGTAAAGCCAGCAAAAATAAGAAATTTTCGCAGTTCAGTCTGACATTGATTTGGCGATATATTTTCTACACTACTGTTTTAATAGCTGAACGCGCTTATGTGTATTGCGCTAGAGCCTTGTTTGATGCTTAAAACTTGCGGTTGACTTGGTGTTGCGGCTAGCGCAAGACACGGCGGCGGCAAGGAGGCATGCAGTTTGAAGCCCGGCCATGAACCAGGCCCCGCCCCAACCCTGTTTCCCGTCAAGCGGTTGAAGCGTTGGCGTTACCTTGCGCGCCTGGGGCTTGGCCGCAATCAAAAATGCCGCGTGGGCTCAGGAATTTCACGTACTTCCACATCCACCACCTGGCCGGAGGCTGCTTTCGGCGCGCCCTGAGCGGGCCGGCGGTTTGGCCACAAGCCGGGCGCGGGAGATTGCCGGAACCGCCCAAACGCCACGGCCGCCGGGGATGGGCGACCCGTGATCATCGATTTGAGCAGGCTCAGGGAAAAGAGAATGACCGTCATCAAGATCAAACCCACCGCGATCACAGCGGCCGACAGACCTAACACCAGTTTCAAGATAAACCGAAAGATTCGGCTGACAGAAGGAAGCACGTCGGTAATCCTTTAAACCATGCAGATGGTGTCGATCGGCCTCTTTTCAACCGGTTGGCGCTGGCGGTCATGGCTCAGCCGAGCAAGGCCTGGGCAAACTCCCGGGCATTGAAGGTTTCGAGGTCTTCCAGTTTTTCGCCCACACCGATGAAATACACCGCGACTGGCCGCAGCCCGGGCGATGCCTTGGCCCGTTCGCGTGCCCACAGCGCAATGGCTGCCAGCACGCCGCCCTTGGCTGTGCCGTCGAGCTTGGTCACGATCAGGCCGGTCAGCTGCAGCGTGTCGTCGAACGCCTTGACCTGGGCCAGCGCATTCTGACCGGTGTTGCCGTCGATCACCAGCAGCACTTCGTGCGGCGCGGTGGCGTCGGCCTTCTGCACCACGCGCTTGATCTTGCGCAGCTCTTCCATCAGGTGCAACTGCGTCGGCAGGCGCCCTGCGGTATCGACCAGCACCACGTCCCGGCCGCGTGCCTTGCCGGCGGTGACCGCATCGAAGCTGACGGCTGCCGGGTCACCGTTTTCCTGGCTGACAATCTCGACCGTGTTGCGGTCGGCCCAGATGCTGAGCTGCTCGCGCGCGGCCGCCCGGAAGGTATCGGCCGCGGCCAGCAGCACCGATGCGCCCTCGTTGGCCAGATGGCGCGTGAGCTTGCCGATGGACGTGGTTTTCCCCGCGCCGTTGACACCGGTCACCATGATCACCGTGGGCAGGAATTCGCCGATCACCAGCGGCCGTTCCAGCGGCCTGAGCAGCACCGTGATCGACTCGATGAGCGCATTCCTGACCGCGACCGGGTGCGTCATGCCGCCTTCCTTGACCCGGCGCCTCACGTCGGCCAGCAGATGCTGGGTGGCGCTCACGCCGGTATCGGCCATCAGCAGGGCGGTTTCCAGGTCTTCGTAGAGCTGCTCGTCGATCCGGCTGCCGGTGAACACGGTGGAAATGCTGGAGCCGGTCTTGCGCAGGCCGTCCTGCAGTTTGCTGAACCAGCGCTGGCGCTCTGGTGCAACCACCAGCGCCAGCGCTTGTGGAATGTCGATCGGCGTGACCAGGGCGCTGCCGATCATCGAGCCGCTCCTGCCAATGGCGGCCTTCACCGGCGCGGGAGTAGGCGTTGCCGCCGGTGAAGCCGCTGCCGCGCTGGGCGCGGAAACTGGTTCCGGCTTGACGACGGCCGGCGGCAGATCGGTCGCGCCGAAGGGGCCGGGGGCAGCGCCAGCGGCAGGTGCATCCGGCGGCGCTGGCGCATCGGCGGGCACGGTGGGCAGAGGCGCCCGTGATTTTTTTTTGAAGAAACTGAACATTGATTAGTCTTGTAGAGTCCACTATTCTATGAAACACCCCAAGCAAAGCTTTATCAGGCCTGGCCTATTCCTTTCTGCGCGCGTGGCGGGCCGTTGTTCTGCCGTATTGACCGCCTGCCTGCTGGCCCTGGGCACCAGCCAGCAGGCCCTGGCCCAGGCACCCGCCCAGGTCGAGCAGTTTATGCTCGGCAACGGGCTGACGGTCATCGTCAAGCCCGACCACCGTGCGCCGACCGTGGCCCACATGCTGTGGGTGCGGGTGGGTTCCATGGATGAGGTCGACGGCACCTCGGGGGTGGCCCATGTGGTGGAGCACATGATGTTCAAGGGCACGCCGACCGTGAAGGCGGGCGAATTCTCCAGGCGGGTGGCCGCGCTGGGCGGGCAGGAAAATGCCTTCACCAGCCGCGACAACACCGGCTACTACCAGCAGATTCCGGCCAGCCGGCTCGAAGAGGTCATGCGGCTCGAAGCAGACCGTTTTGCCAACAGCCAGTGGCTGGACGAGGAGTTCAAGCGCGAGATCGAGGTGGTCAAGGAGGAAAGGCGGATGCGCACCGAGGAGTCGCCCCGCGCCATGCTGTATGAGCAGGCCAGTGCCGTGACCTTCCTGGCATCGCCGTACCGGCGCCCGATCGTGGGCTGGATGAGCGACCTGGAGGCAATGACGCCGGGCGATGTGCGCAGCTTCTACCAGCGCTGGTATGTGCCGGCCAATGCCGCGCTGGTGGTGGCCGGCGATGTCGAGCCGGCCCAGGTCAGAAAGCTGGCTGAAAAATACTATGGCCGGATGGCGGCGCGCCCGGTGCCCGAGCGCAAACCGCGCGCCGAGCCGGTGCAGGCCGGCGTGCGCCGCATCGACCTCAAGGCACCGGCCAGCCAGGCCTATGTGGGCCTGGCATTCAAGGTGCCCAAGGCGGAGGCCGCCGATATGGCGCCAAATCCCGACGTCCCTTCTTTGTCCGCCGCCGCCAGCCGCGAAGCCCTGGCATTGACGGTGCTCTCCGCCGTGCTCGACGGCTACAGCGGCGCCCGGCTGGAGCGCGCACTGGTGCAGGGCGAGGGCGGGGCGCGCGTGGCCGACAGCGCGGGCGCGTCGAACGGTCTTTTCGGCAGGGGCCCCCAGCTGTTCGTGCTCGACGGCGTTCCTGCCGCCGGCAAAACCGCCCAGCAGGTGGCCGATGCCCTGCGCCAGCAGGTCGCGCTGGTCGCCCGCGAGGGGGTGAGCGAGGCCGAACTCAACCGCGTGAAAACCCAGTGGGTCGCCAGCGAAACCTACAAGCTCGATTCGGTCTTCAGCCAGGCCCGGGAACTGGGCGCCAACTGGGTGCAGGGCCTGCCGCTGGATGCCAGTGCCCGCCTGATCGCCCAGTTGCGCACCATCAGCGCCAGCGAAGTCCAGGCCGTGGCCGCCAAGTATTTCGGCGACGACCAGCTGACCGTGTCCACCTTGCTGCCACAGCCGGTAGACCCGAACCGCAAGCCCCGCCCGCCGGCCAGCCCGCGCAACGGCGAACTGCACTGAATCGCATTGTTGAACCAGATCACTCAAATTATGATTTTTGCTACTAAAAAAATAGCTGCTCGCGCAGCAGTCATATGCGCTGCAGGTCTTTTTGTTCATGTATATGCGCTGGCGACGATTCCCGTCCAGCACTGGACGCAGGCCAGCGGCGCAAGGGTCTATCTGGTCGAGAGCCCGGCCGTTGCCATGCTGGACGTGCAACTGGACTTCGATGCCGGCAGCCGGCGCGACCCCCCGGCCCAGGCGGGGCTGGCGAGCATGACGGCGGACATGCTTGAAAAAGGTGTCGAGGCCAGAAACGGCGCGCCGGCCCTGGATGAAAACGCGCTGGGCGAAGCCTGGGCCGACCTGGGCGCGCAATTTGGCGCCAGCGTCTCCTCCGACCGCATGAGTTTTTCGCCGCGTTCGCTCACCGATCCCGGTTTGCTCGACAAGGCCGTGGCGCTGGCGGCGCGCCAAATTGCCGAGCCGTCCTTTCCCGATGCCGTCTGGCAGCGCGAACGCCAGCGGCTGCAGGCCGCGCTCAAGGAGTCGTACACCCGCCCAGGCAGCGTGGTTGGCCGGGCCTACGGGCAGGCGGTCTATGGCGCGCATCCTTACGGCTACGAAATGACCGAAGCCACGCTGGGCCGCATCAGCGTGGCGGACCTGAAGGATGCGCATGCCGCGGGCGTCGCGGCCTGCCGCGCTCGCATCAGCCTGGTGGGCGCCGTCACGCGGGCGCAGGCCGACGCCATTGCCGCGCGGCTGTTGGCGCGGCTTCCCCCGGTGCCCTGCGCCGCCCTGCCGGCGCTGCCGGCCGTGCCCGAGGTGCCCGCGCTGGCGCAGGCCCAGGAAAAAATCATCCCGTTCGACGCCGCCCAGGCGCATGTGCTGATCGGCCAGCCCGGCTTCAAACGCAGCGACCCCGACTACTTTCCCCTGATTGTGGGCAACTACATTCTGGGCGGCGGCGGTTTTGTCTCGCGCCTGACCCATGAGGTGCGCGAAAAGCGCGGCCTGACGTACGGCATTTCCAGTTCGTTCTCGCCCGGGTTGCATGCGGGCAGCTTTACCGTCGGGCTGCAGACCCGGCCCGACCAGACCGTGCAGGCGGTCCAGCTTGTGCGCCAGGTGGTGAAAGACTTTGTCGCCAGCGGACCGACCGAGGCCGAACTGAAGGCGGCCAAGGACAACCTGATTGGCGGCTTTGCGTTGCGCATCGACAGCAACCGCAAGCTTCTGGCGAATCTGGCCGGCATCGCCTGGAACGATCTGCCGCTCGACTACCTCGACACCTGGACGCAGCAGGTGGGGAAAGTCACGGTTGCCGACATCAGCGCAGCGTTTGCGCGCAAGCTGCAGCCCGACAGAATGGTCACTGTTATTCTCGGAGCCGCACCATGAAATACACACCCAAACCCATCACTGCAGAACCCGCTGCCAAGCCCTCGATCAAGGCCAATACCGTCAAGCCCAAGGGCACTGCGCATCTCAAGCCGCCGGGTGAAATCCGCATCATCGGCGGGCAGTACCGGCGCACCAAGCTCACGGTGCCCAACCATCCCGGTCTGCGTCCGACGCCTGACCGCGTGCGCGAGACCCTGTTCAACTGGCTGGGCCAGGACCTGACCGGCTGGCGCTGCGCCGACGTGTTTGCCGGCACCGGCGTGCTGGGGTTCGAGGCGGCCTCCCGGGGCGCCCGAGAGGTGCTGCTATGTGAGCAGGACGCGGGGCTGGTGACCCAGCTCAAGGCGGTGCAGGCTCGGCTCAAGGCCGAGGCGGTGCGCATCGAGCGCGGCGATGGCCTGAGCGCGCTCAAGCGCCTGGAGGCCGCCAGCATGCAGCTGGTGCTCATCGATCCGCCGTTTGATTCCGTCGTGTTCGAGCCGGCGCTGCGGGCTGCCGCGCAGGCGATCAGTCCGACCGGGCTGGTGTACCTGGAAGCGCCGCGGGCCTGGCAAGACGAGGAACTGCTGCCGCTGGGCCTCAGGATTCACCGCAGCGCCAAGGCCGGCGCGGTGCATTTTCATCTGCTGGCCAAGCCCGAAACGCCGCCCGAGCCGCTGCCCGCCTGAAGCTGCGCAGCGTCCGTGCAGCTCCTAGGGTCACGCCAGGGCAGGGCAGCCCGGAAGCGGTGCACGGGCATAATTCAGCCATGCCCACCCCTCGCATTGCCGTCTATTCCGGAACCTTCGATCCGTTCACGTTGGGCCATGGCGACGTGGTGCAGCGCGCCGCCGGCCTGTTTGACCAGTTGGTCATCGCGGTGGCGGTCGCGCACCATAAAAAAACACTGTTTTCGCTTGAGGCGCGCGTCCACCATGCGCAAGAAGCTACTAAAAGCATAGCAAATGTTGCCGTGCGGCCGTTTGACGGACTGATCATGGATTTTTGCGACGCGCAACATGCCTGTGCCGTGGTGCGCGGCATCCGCAACCTGACCGACTTTGACTACGAGGCGCAGATGGCCGCCATGAACCGCAAGCTGCGCCCCGGCGTCGAAACCGTGTTCCTGCTGCCCGATGCGCCGCTGGCCTGCATCAGCAGCACGCTGGTACGGGAGATCAGCAAGCTCGGCGGCAATGTCCAGCAGCTGGTCAGCCCAGCGGTGGCGGCTGCGCTGGCCTCGGTTCATCCGAAAACAGGAGTCTGACAATGGCCTTGTTGATCACCGACGACTGCATCAACTGCGATGTCTGCGAACCCGAATGCCCGAACGAGGCGATTTACCTCGGCGCGGAAATCTACGAGATCGATCCGAACAAATGCACCGAATGCGTCGGGCATTTTGACGAGCCGCAATGCGTGCAGGTCTGCCCCGTCGCCTGTATTCCGGTTGATCCGCAGCACAGCGAAAGCCAGGAAACGCTCTGGCAAAAATACCATCGCCTGCAGGCCGTCATTCCGATCGTGGTGGCGCGCTGAGCGGGCACGGTTGCGGATGCCCTCGAGCGCCGATTTAATGATCGAATTTCCCTCTTGCGCAAGAACAGCGGGAGAAGTTTGCCATAAAAATGGTAGCAAAAACTAGTTGAGCTTGGGTTGTGCTACTGCCGCGCCTTCAGTCACTTCAGGGGAAACGGCAGGCCGTGCTGGCTTGAGCCGGGGTGGCTGGCTGGTGTGAATCATCATGGTGGCTTTTTCCATCTCGCCTTTCAGCAGCGCGGGCACGGCCTTCAGACACCGTTCAATGCAGTCTTCAATCGCCACGCGATGTTCTGGCGACGGTTTTTTCAAAACCCAGTGGATGACTTCCGATTTGACGCCGGGATGTCCCACGCCCAGCCGCAAGCGCCAGTAATCAGCCGAGCCCAGTTGCGCATGAATGTCGCGCAACCCATTATGGCCGGCATGGCTGCCACCAAACTTGAGCTTGACCTGCCCGGGAACGATGTCGAGTTCGTCATGCGCCACCAGGACTTCGGCAGGGGAAACCTTGAAGAACCGGGCCAATGCGGCAACCGATTTTCCTGACAGGTTCATGAACGTCAGCGGCTTGAGCAGCCAGACCGTCTGGCCATTGACCATGGTGCGGGCTACTTGCCCATGGTAGTTCTTGTCCAGGCTGAGCGGGGCCTTCAACTCGCGGGCCAGGGCGTCAATCCACCAGAAACCGGCATTGTGCCGCGTGGCTTCGTATTCGGGGCCCGGATTGCCCAGGCCAACAAACAGTTTGATCATGGTGTGTAAAAAAGGATGGGAAGGCGGGGCTAGGGTAGCAGAAGCCTGCGCACGTAAAAAAGCCCTTGGCCTCGCGAGAGGCCAAGGGCTGATTCTGGGCATGTACAGCCTTTTCAGGCCGGTGCCGCAGGCCAGGAATTACTTCTTGGCGGCCGGTTTTGCCGCAGGCTTGCCGCCCTTGGCGCCAGGCTTGGCTTTTGGATCGACAGCCTCAACGGGCGCTGCCTCGACTTCTTCAACGATCGGCGTCACCGAGACCATGACCGGATTGACCTGGCCCTTGGCGACAGCTTTCACGCCCTTTGGCAGCATGATGTCCTTGACGTGCAGCGAACTGCCTTTGGTCAGGGTGCTGAGGTCAACGGCGATGAACTCGGGAATATCGGCGGGGAAGCAGGAAACCGTCATCTCGGTCAGCACGTGGCTGACCAGGCAGTTTTCGGTCTTGACCGCTGGCGATTCGGCCTCGCCGGTGTAATGCACGGGCACTTTCACCGTCATGCGGGTGCGGGCTTCAACGCGCTGGAAATCGATGTGCTGGACCTGCTGCTTGTAGGGGTGCATTTGCAGATCGCGCAGCAGAACCTTGTGTTCCTTGCCGCCCAGTTCCATTTCAAGGATGGCGCCGTGGAAGGCTTCCTTCTTGATGGCGTGCCACAAGGCGTTGTGATCGATTTCGATCAGGACGGGCTCGCCCGTTCCACCATAAACAATACCGGGCGTGCGGCCGGTGATGCGGAGACGGCGGCTCGCACCCGTACCCTGCATGGCGCGCTCAAAAGCGACGAATTTCATAATCTTCTCCAAAACGGGTGGACCGCGACCAGTTCACCCTGACTTAAAAAGACTGCCCAGCCGCTAAAAAACTTGATCCAAGTCCGCGCGTGCCGTGCAGCCGGCTTTTTGCTTCAGATCAGCACAGGCTGGTCCTGGTCCGAAAACAAACTCATGACCGACTCTCCCTTGGCGATGCGCTGCATGGTTTCAGCAATCAGCGGCGCCACCGAGAGCTGGCGGATTTTCTTGCAGTGCAGCGCGCTGGGGCTGAGCGCAATCGTATTGGTGACCACCACTTCATCAAGCGCGTCGCCCTGGGCAATGCGCTCGATGGCAGGGCCCGAGAAAATCGGGTGGGTGCAGTAGGCATAGACTTTCTTCGCGCCCCGCTCCTTCAGCACTTCGGCGGCCTTGACCAGCGTGCCGGCGGTGTCGATCATGTCGTCCATGATCACGCAGTTGCGCCCTTCAATGTCGCCGATCACATGCATCACCTCGGACACATTGGCCTTGGGCCGGCGTTTGTCGATGATGGCCATGTCGCAGCCCAGCTGCTTGGCCAGCGCACGGGCGCGCACCACGCCGCCCACGTCGGGCGACACCACCATCAGGTCGTTGTAATTTTTCTGGCGCAGATCGCCCAGCAGCACCGGCGAGGCATAGATGTTGTCAACCGGAATATCAAAGAACCCCTGGATCTGGTCGGCATGCAAATCCATGGTCAACACACGGGTCACGCCAACCGCCTGCAGCATGTTGGCCACCACCTTGGCGGTAATTGGCACACGGGCCGAGCGCGGGCGGCGGTCCTGACGGGCGTAGCCGAAATACGGGATCACGGCGGCGATCTGGTCGGCCGAGGAGCGCTTGAGCGCATCGACCATAATCAGCAGTTCCATCAGGTTGTCGTTGGTCGGTGCGCAGGTGGACTGCACCACGAACACATCGCGCGCCCGCACGTTTTGCTGGATTTCAACAGTCACTTCACCGTCTGAAAAACGCCCCACATGGGCCGCGCCCAGTGAGATGCCAAGGTGCTGGGCAATTTCTGCGGCCATGCTCGGATTGGCATTGCCGGTAAAAACCATGAAGTCGGGATGGTGCATTTGCATGTGGAGCCCAGCTGCTGTCGGGCTTGGGGTGGATGAATGTTTTTATCGAAGCAATATACGCACGGAAAACACAACACAACACGGACTTGGCAGTGAGGCCGCTGCAGCTATTCCAAAAATACACAGACCCGCCATTTGCGGGTCTGCAAGAGCTGAAGATGCACGTATCTGCAGTTCTTTGTCACAACAGACCTGCTCCAGGCAAGTCTGAAAATTTGGCAGGGGTGGAAGGAGTCGAACCTGCGAATGCCGGAATCAAAATCCGGTGCCTTAACCAACTTGGCGACACCCCTACACGGGACAATTGTTGTTGCCAACAACCAACCCATCAATCGTTGCCTGAAAACCCACTCTCATCAATACCTGGCCTACCAGTTCCTCAGAGGGTGCATTTCCAGTGTTCTGCATTTGCGGACTGTCCAGCCGCCAGGAGGCGCCGGAAAATCATTATCATGCAAAATCTGGGCAAATACAGCACTTCCCGAACCGGTCATGCGCCCATGAAGCTGTTGCGATTTTAACCACTCAAGTGACTGGCTGATTTGCGGACACAGCTTCTGCGCTACCGGCTGCAAGTCGTTCTGGCCGTATCCAAAAATAAGACCGTCTGTATATGCAGCAAAGCCTAGCATTGTAGCAGTGTCTGTGTCGCGTTTAAGCGCCGGTGCCGTGAAAATATCCTGGGTTGGCACCCCTGCGGCAGGCTTGACCACCAAAAAGCTCGCCGCTGGCAGGGTGAGAGGGGTGATTTTTTCACCCACGCCTTCCACCCAGGCATGCCCTCCCGACAGGAAAAAAGGAACATCTGCACCGAGGCAAAGAGCGATCGCCTGCAGTTTTTCCGGAGGCAGGCGTACCCCCCAGAGGCGCTGCAGCGCCATCAGGCAACTGGCTGCATCAGATGAGCCTCCCCCCATGCCGGCCTGGGAAGGAATCTTTTTTTCAAGGCTGATGTGAACGCCCAACGGCGTGCCACAGGCCGCCTGCAAGGCCTGTGCCGCGCGCACCGCCAGATCCTCCGCTGGAAGAGCCTCAAAATTGTTTCCGGCGGGACTGTCCAGATCGGCGCGGCTGATCTGCCCATCGCTACGCAGTTCAAAATGCAGCGTATCGCACCAGTCAATCAGCATGAAAACCGACTGCAGCAGGTGATACCCGTCCGGACGCCGCCCGGTGATGTGCAAAAAGAGGTTGAGCTTGGCCGGTGCAGGAACGTCATACAACGCCCTGCGTGGCCGGGAAGAACTCAACGAATGTGTCATGCGATTCACTTTAACGCGATAAATCAGCCAAGCCAGCGCTGCCTATCGGTCCAGAATAACCCGAAGATCAGCTTGCGGAGCCGGTTGCACACGCTTGGCGGAAATTCGGCCTTCCCCGTGCCGCGACAGATCGGCAATCCAGCCGTTGGCGCTGACACTGGCATGGTCGCCTTGGAGCCAGCCAAACAAAGCGCTCAGCGGCACGGCGGTGCCGGTGGCTTGCGTCATCAAGGCATCGACAGAAGCAAAGCGCTGAATCTGTTGCGGGCCTGAATCCAATTGCGCTTCGCCTGGTGACCAGCGCAAGATGCCCAGCACGTTCCCAAGCGGGCTGATCAAGGTCAGCTCGCCGCTTTCGGGCTTTCCCTTGAGTTCAAAGCTTGCAGAAAAAGACTGCGCAGGCTCGCTCAGCACCTGTAGGCTGATACGCCCGGACCAAGACTCTTTTTTTTGTTCATTTAGTGCTGTGGCGCTTATGGGACGTGCGCATCCAGCTATAAAAAACGTAGCAAATAGGCAGCAGGAGATCAGCAGGCGTAGACGAGCGGAAAGGTGCAAGGCTTTGTCCTGCCTTACAGCTTCACCTTGAGGCGTTTAAGCGTCTCAAGCAGGGTTTCATTGTCAGGATTCATCAGCCGGCCTTCTTTCCAGATCGCCACGGCGCGATCGCGCTGGCCCATGCTCCACAGCACTTCACCGAAATGTGCGGCAATTTCGGCATCGGGCTTGGCTTTGTAGGCAGCCTCCAGGATCTGCATTGCCTCGGCTTTGTTTCCCAGGCGAAATTCAACCCAACCCAGGCTGTCCTTGATGAAAGGGTCGGCCGGTGCGAACGCGACGGCTTTGAGAACCAGTTCCCGCGCCTCGGGCAGACGGACGTTCCGATCGGCCAATGAGTAGCCCAGCGCGTTGTAGGCATGGTGATAGTCGGGCTTGAGCTGGATAACCTGCCGCAGCAAGCGCTCCATTTCGTCAAGCAGGCCGAGCTTTTCGGCAAGCATGGACTGCTCATAAAGCAGATCGGTGTCCTCGGGTGTTTTGACCAGCGCTTGAGCGAGTAATTGATGGGCCTGGCGGTACTGCTTGACTTCTCGAAGCAGGCCGACTTCGGCATTCAACTTGAGGCGGGCTTCCTGCGGTGAGCGCTCGGGGAGAGAGTGAATCAGGCGCCGGCCTTCGTCCAGCTTGCCTTGGCTGGCCAGGATAGAGGCGCGGCGGGTTTGCGCCTGCGCCAGCGCCGCCGGGTTTTCAATCTTGCCGAGCCAGTTTTCTGCCGCAGCGTAATCTTTGCGTTTTTCGGCCAGTTGCGCCAGGGAAAGATAAGCCTGGGCCAGGTTGGGGCTTTGCTCCGGCTGCGGCGCCTTTAAAGCCAGTGCGACATACCTCTCCAGCGAGACTTGAGCCAATGCCAATTGGTTGTCCTGTAATTGCAGGGTGCCCAGTACCAGCCAGCCATCAGGCGCGTCAGGCTTCTCGCGCGTGACGATCTGCAACTGCGCCGTGGCTTCTGCATAGCGCTGGGCATCAATCAAGACCCTGGCATAAGCCATGCGGATTTCAGGCAGCACTTGGGTGGCGCTGTCTTTGCTGTCCAGGTAGCTTTTGACCAGTGCCTCTGCCTGGGGCAGCTTTCGATCGATCAATTCAAGCGCCACCACGACCGGGCCCTCTGCCCGCGGATCGGCTGCCTGGCCGCGTTTGGCGGCCTCAAGGGCACCTTCCTTGTCATCTGCGCCCAGTCGCATCCTGCCTGCGGTAGTCCAAGCCATGCTGGCGGTTGCCGGACTGGCCAGGTAGTCAGCCAATGCGCTTTCCACTACGCTGCTGGCCAGCTTGCGGTCGGTGGCACGGGCATAGGCACGCGGCACGGAAGCAAGCACCGCGATGCGCTCTGCGTCAGGCGCCATCCGGATTTCAGTTTTCAGTGGTTCCAGCGTGTCGGCGATACGGTTCAGTGCAATCAAAATCTGCAGCACATACCGGTTGGCTTCACGCGAGGCGGGCTGCGCCTGTTTCCAGGCAACCGCCGCCTGCAGTGCAGCGTCGCCGGAGCGCGCTTGCAAAGCGATATCGGTAGCACGCTGGTAAAGCTGGGCATCACCGGTTTTTCGGGCGGCGTCTAAAAGCAGGGAAAAGCCAGCCGCCGCATCGCCCTCCTGCGCTGTCATTTCGCCGAGAAGTACTTCATAAAAGAGGGTGCTGTCGAGCACCGACAACAATGCCGACTCCTGCGCGGCCTTGGCCTCTGCCAGTCCCAGGGCACCAGGCTTGGCAGCCGGGGATGAATCCGCAGGCGCAGCCTGTGCCAGCATCAGCGGAGCTGCCAGCCAAAGGGCTGCAAAAGCATGGCCAAGTTTTTTCTTCATCAGACCATGATAATTGAAGCGTCCTGCGGGTGCTGCTGGCTTGGCAAACACTTTGCGCTCAGCCCGTTGCCTGGCATCAATGCCTACAGATGCCATTACTGTGTTCAAGGAGTCGTCCAGTCATGCCTGAATTGCCGGAAGTTGAAGTTACCCGCCTGAGCTTTGCTTCCCGCATTGCGGGAGCGCGCATTGAATCCGTTGCAGTGGGCAAACCCCTGCGCTGGGCACTGGGGTGCGATGTTCAGCAGTTGCAGGGTCGGCATGTGCTGGCGGTTCGTCGGCGCGGCAAATATCTGCTGATCGACCTGAGCAGCGGCTTGCTGTTGATGCACCTGGGCATGTCGGGCAGTGTGAGTTTCGGCACCGATCTGCCGGCTGCGGGCAAGCATGATCACTTTGACATGGTGACCAACCTGGGCACCTTGCGCCTGCACGATCCGCGGCGCTTCGGCGCTGTGGTCTTTGCCGGAGCCGAGGACGATGCGGTGGCGCAAAAACTGCTGGGGCGGCTGGGTGTTGAGCCCCTCAGCGAAGGGTTTGACGCGCTTGTTTTTCACGGCGTGCTTAAAAACCGCAAGACAGCCATCAAGCAGGTGCTGCTGGCTGGCGAAGCGGTTGTCGGTGTGGGAAACATCTATGCTTCAGAAGCGTTGTTTCTGGCGGGAATTCGCCCCACCACCAAGGCGATGCAGATCAGCAAGCCCCGGGCTGCCTTGCTGCACCGCGCCATTCAACAGGTATTGACGAATGCTGTAGCCAAAGGCGGAAGCACCTTGAGGGATTTCTCCAATGCCCACGGGGAAGCGGGCCACTTTCAGCTTGACGCAATGGTGTATGACCGCGCGGGGCTGCCATGCAGGGTGTGCGCGGCACCGATCAAAAGCATCCGGCAGGGGCAGCGCTCTACTTTTTATTGCGCCGCTTGCCAGAAACCGTGAATGCCGCAGTGTATGAATGCCAATGCTATATTGACTCGATAACTTTATGACGGCAGCGCATGTCCTTCAACGAACAATTTGATCAGCATGGTATTTGGCGGCGTGAATTTGCGTTGCGTCTGAAACGCCTCGTTTACTGGATGAAGGATCAGGACTTGCTGAACGCGGCAGTTGAAGAGCGCCTGACGCGGCTGGAGTCGCAGGTGCGCTCCGACAAGGTCATGGTGGCTTTTGTCGCAGAGTTCTCACGCGGAAAGTCTGAGCTGATCAATGCCATTTTCTTTGCTGCCTATGGGCGCCGCATCATGCCAGCAAGCGCGGGCCGCACCACCATGTGCCCTACCGAGCTGGGGTATGACGCAGACACTGTCCCTTGCTTGCGCCTGTTGCCGATCGAAACGCGGCTACAGCCCCAGGCGTTGATGGAATGGCGGCTGGTTCCAGAGAAGTGGCTGCAGATCAACCTGGACGTGAACGATCCGGCGCAGCTGGCGCAGGCGCTGCAGAAAGTAGCTGAAGTTCGGCATGTGCCGCAGGACGAAGCACGTGCGCTTGGCTTTTGGCACGACAGCACGCCGCAGGACAATCCAATGGTTGGAGCGGACGGCCTGATCGAAGTGCCGAAATGGCGCCATGCTTTGATCAATATTGCGCATCCCCTCCTCAAGCAGGGGTTGGTCATTCTTGACACGCCTGGTCTGAACGCCATTGGGGCAGAGCCTGAACTGACGGTCAGCCTGATCCCGCAGGCGCATGCTGTCGTTTTTATCCTTGCGGCTGACACCGGTGTCACCAAGTCGGACCTTTCCATATGGCGTGAGCATCTGGCCACCGTCGGCAAGGCGGACGAGACCCGGCTTGTGGTGCTCAACAAGATAGATACCTTATGGGATGCCTTGAACACCTCGGAACAGGTGCAGGCGCAAATCGACAGGCAAAGGGCAACATCTGCCGACATACTGGGCTTGCCGTTGTCGCAGGTGATCCCTGTTTCAGCGCAAAAGGGGCTGGTCGCCAAGGTGACGGGAAACGAGGCACTTTTGCAGGCCAGTCACTTGCCAACGCTCGAACTGGCCCTGGGGCAGGGAGTCCTGGGACAGCGCCAGAAAATTCTTCAGGCTGCGGTTACGGCCGGTATTGGCGAGCTTAAAAGCGAGGCTGGACGTGCGCTTCACATCCGTCGGCGCGACCAGGCAGAGCAGATGCTCGAATTGCGCGGGCTGAGGGGTAAAAATGTCTCGGTGATCAAGCATATGCGGTCCCGCATCGAGCAGGAACAGATCGAGTTTGCGGTTTGCGGCGCCAAAATACATGCGGTTCGCTCTGTTCACCACACCCTTCTCTGCGATATTGTTAATTTACTCAGTGTGCCTACGCTTAAAGCCGAGTTGGCCGAGTTAACCGATGCGCTCAAGCAGCCTGGTATCAAGTTGCGGCTGAAAAAGACCTATGGCCAAGCCTTTTCCCGGTTACGCGAAGGACTGCGCAAGGGCCAGGGGCTGACCGCTGAAATTCACTCCATGCTGGAGTCTTCGTTTCGTCAACTCAACACTGATTTCGGCTTTTTACTGCAGGTGCCTCAAGCCCCTGATCTGGCCAGGTACGTGCAAGATCTGGATCTGATTGAAGGCAGCCATCTGCAGTATTTGGGACTGGGCAATGCCATCCGGCTGGCGCAGGCAGAATTTTCAGAGCGCTTGGTGCGTGCATTGAGCAACCGGTTGCGGGTGGTTTTCGAATCTGCCTTGGGTGACATAGAGCTATGGAACAAGTCGGCGTCCGCTCAGCTCGACGCGCAACTGCGTGAGCGAAGGCGTAACTTCGCCCGACGCTTGGAAGCGGTCGAACGCATTGAGCAGGCAGCTTCAGGGCTGGATGAGCGGATGGCTGAAATTAATGATCAGGAAGCCCATCTACAGGCATTGGAAGCCAAACTGACAGAATTGACTTCCCATCTTTTGGATTCGCGGCCTATGCCTTTTCTGGCAGCCGGGGCGGCTGGGCATACTCGCACGGTTCTGGCGGAACCGGCATAACCTTGATGGGCTTTTCGACGCCAATGGTTTTGACTTCTGCAGATGCGCTTTCCATGCCAAACCTGCATGCCTCCTCAATATTTTCTGACGAAATCACACGCTGGCAGCAGGCCTATGGGCGCAACAGCCTGCCTTGGCAAAACACGCGCGATCCCTACCGCGTGTGGTTGTCCGAAATCATGCTCCAGCAGACGCAAGTGGCAACCGTGCTTGCCTATTACGACCGATTTCTGCAGCACTTTCCAACGGTCGGTGCTCTTGCCATTGCCGAGCAGGATGAAGTTTTGGCATTGTGGAGCGGACTGGGCTACTACAGCCGGGCACGCAATCTGCATCGTTGCGCGCAGGATGTGATGGCGTTGCATGCTGGGCAGTTTCCGCGTTCAGCTGAGCAGTTGCAGACCTTGCCCGGTATTGGCCGCTCAACAGCCGCGGCTGTTGCAGCGTTCTGTTTTGGAGAGCGGGTGGCGATCCTGGACGGCAATGTCAAGCGGGTGCTGGCGCGGGTATTGGGTTTTTCAGCTGATCTGGCCCAACCCATGAATGAACGTGCTCTGTGGTTAAAAGCCACTGAACTGTTACCCGAGGATGATTTAACGCAGTCCATGCCACGTTATACCCAGGGATTAATGGATCTGGGCGCTACGATCTGCACCAGCCGACAGCCAAAATGCCTGTTGTGCCCGGTGCAGGCGATGTGCCATGGTGCTGTCAGCGGGGAACCCGAGAAATTCCCTGTGAAAATCCGAAAACTCAAACGCAGTGCTCAAGCAATGAGCTTGCTATGGGCACAAAAAATCGACGGTTCGGTATGGCTCGAAAAGCGTCCGGTCAAGGGAATATGGGGTGGACTTTATTGCCTGCCTGTATTTGAAAGTGACGAAGATCTGAGGGCATTCCTGCCGCAAGGCATGGACGAACAAATTAAACCGTTGCCGGCATTTCTCCATGTGCTCACGCACAAAGATCTGTACCTGTCGCCATGGCTTGCTAATTTTCAGCTCGATGAAGCCATGCCTGACATCGGCAATTCCGAAATGTCCACGGGTGGGTGGTTTACCTCCACCCAATGGCCCGCCCTGGGTTTGCCGGCACCGATTCGTAAATTATTGGCAAAGGTCGCCTCGGTCTGAACTGGGAATGAAGGATGCCTTGCCTGTCAGATCAAGTGGATTCAAGTTCACGATGCCGTTTGAGGGTGGACCACTCCTGACTGAAAGCGCTTGCCAGCGCTTCCACCAGATAGACTGAACGATGCTGGCCGCCCGTACAGCCCACTGCGACCGTGACATAACTTCGATGATCCCGCACCATCGCCTCCAGCCAGTGGCTGAGAAATTGCTCGATATGCCTGAGCATGTCCTCGACTTCCGAATGTGCCTTTAAAAAGTTTGCAACTGGCTGATCCAGACCAGTCTGATAGCGCAATTCACTTTCGTAATGTGGATTGGGAAGCATTCGAACATCAAACACATAGTCCGCATCCAACGGAACGCCGCGCTTGAAGGCAAATGATTCAAACACCAATGTCAATTGACGACTCGGGTTTTGCAGGAGGGACTTTACATAGCCCTGTAATTGCGCTGAGCGAATCATGCTCGTGTCGATGACATGCGCTTGTTCACGCATTTCACTCAATAAGTTTCGCTCCAACTCAATGGCATCGACCAGTGCCCTGTGCCGGTCGGTGGAGTCAATTCTTGACAAGGGGTGGAGGCGCCGGGTTTCGGAAAAGCGCCGTACCAAAGTGTCGGTATTGGCGTCTAGAAAAAGTGATTGGACTTTTAGGCCTTGCACCTGCAATTGCCTGAGCTGCTGCGGCACCAGGGGGAGCGATGTGGCGCTTCTGACATCCATGGCTATCGCAACTTTTTGTGCGTTGTGCGGCTGCTTCAATGCAACAAAAGAAGACAGTAGTTCAGGAGGCAGGTTGTCGACGCAATAGTAGCCCGTGTCCTCCAACGCATGCAGCGCTACCGACTTGCCGGATCCGGACATGCCGGTAATCAAAATTATTTCCATGCAAGCTGTCTCAACAGTTAGAAAACAACTGTTTATCCGTTAATGAAATTTCCAAGGGTTGTTCTTTGAAATAAATTGAAAAATAAAAGCTCATTGGTCTTATCGTATCCACGGCAAGCCGTTTAATTGATCTCAAGGGCGTTGTTCGAGCATTTCTTTGGCGTGTGCCCACGTGGCACCGGATAGGCGTTCGCCACCGAGCATTCGGGCAATTTCTGTGACGCGCAACTCCCCTTGCACATGCTCGACGGTGCTTCGAGTCATACCATGCTCCGTTGTCTTGGCAACCACAAGGTGCTGATCGGCAAAAGCGGCAACCTGAGGTAAATGGGTTACTGCCATTACTTGACGGTCTTTACCCAGTTGCCGCATCAATCGGCCCACGGTCTCTGCGACTGCCCCGCCTACCCCGGAGTCCACTTCGTCGAAGATCAGTGTTTGTGCCTGTCCCAATTGGCTAGTGGTGACAGCAATGGCCAGCGCAATGCGCGACAGTTCACCACCAGAGGCAACCTTGGCAACCGCCCTGGGCGTGCTCCCGCTGTGACCTGCCACCAAAAAATCGGCCTGTTCAAGGCCATGCAGCGCCGGCTGATCCAGCGGGGTGAGGGCCACTTCAAATCTGCCCCCCTGCATACCTAGGCCCTGCATGGCTTTTGTAATGGAGTGTGCGAGCAGTGGTGCTGCTT
This sequence comes from Polaromonas sp., assembly GCA_028292745.1. GTDB lineage: Bacteria > Pseudomonadota > Gammaproteobacteria > Burkholderiales > Burkholderiaceae_C > Polaromonas. Next base: position 102,597 of record JAQGLT010000054.1, read on the forward strand.
CACCGCGTAATCGAGAAATCCGACTGGCCTCTTCCAAGTAGGCCGTTTTGGCCTGCATCTCGTTTTTTTCAAGCTGAACCAAGTCGGCAGCTTCATCAAGGGTCTGCAATTCAGACTGCCAAGACGCCAGTAGTTCAGGCAGTTCGGCGGGCAGGCGTTTATAGCGCCGGGCAAGGCTGATCCACTGTGCCAGGCGGTCGTCGAGTTCAGCGAGTCGCTGGGGTTCAAGCTCGGCATGCCTGGCATAGCCACGCAAGGTATGCACTGCATCTTCCGTTTGGGCAAGGGCAGCGTTCAAAATCTCTGTCAGCTGTTTAAATTCAGGCTCTATGTGGGCGTGATTTTGCAAGGTGGTAATGGCCCGGCCGAGAAGTGTGGTGGCGTTGTCATCGGCTTCCTGCAAGGCATCAACGGCAGTTTGTACTGCTTCGCGCAAAGCCTGCACATTTGACAACCGCCCGTGCTGGGCATTGAGTTCCTGCCATTCACCAGCACTTGGTGCCAGTTTGCCCAACTCGCCGATTTGCCATGCCAATCGTTCGCGGTCGCGCTGCAGACTGTCCTGGGCGCCTTGCGCCTGCCTCAAGGTTTTCTCAGCCAAGCGCCACTGTTGCCAGCGCAGTGACAACACTCCAGTGGAAATAGTTGCGTAGGAATCAAGCAGGTTACGAACCGATTCGGGACGCGTCAGGCTTTGCCAGGCATGCTGGCCATGAATGTCGACCAAATAAGGGGCGATTTCCTTGAGTTGGCTCACCGTGACAGCGCTGCCATTGACCCAGGCTCGGCTCCTGCCCTGCGTATCGATCGTGCGACGCAGCAGCAAGCTGTCTCCTGACTCCAGGCCTGCCTGTTCCAACCAGGATGCCAACGGGGCAGGGCTGTCGAATTCCGCGCTGATTTCACAGCGGCTGGCACCTTCTCGCACTACACCTGCGTCTGAGCGCGCACCCAATGCCAGTTGAAGTGCGCCAATCAATATTGATTTGCCAGCGCCTGTTTCCCCCGTGAGTACGGTGAATCCTTCTGACAAGTCCAAATCCATTTCACGGACGATAACAAAATCACGAAGAGAAATGCTTTTAAGGCTCATAGCGCGGTTGGTGTCATCTCGGAGAGATATGTTTCAAGCAACGCCTTCATTCCAGTGAAGCTTTTTACGCAAGGTGTCAAAGTAGCTCCACCCCTGTGGATGCAAAAACCGCATCTGAAACTCCGAACGCCTCACAATGATGCGGTCGCCATGGACCAAGCTGGCCAGAGACTGCATGTCAAAGTTGGCGCTAGCACCTCGGCCTGCTACAAGTTCTATAGCAATCTCTCCTGCATCAGAAAGCACGATCGGCCGATTTGATAAAGTATGCGGCGCAATGGGTACCAGCACCCAGCCCGGAATAGACGGGTGTAGCAAAGGCCCACCGGCAGACAGTGCGTAGGCGGTGGAGCCAGTCGGTGATGCGATGATCAGGCCATCAGCCCGCTGGTTGGCGACGAAACGGCCATCAACCTCAACGCGCAGTTCGACCATCCCAGACGTGGCGCCACGATTGACCACCACGTCGTTCATTGCAGTGGCCCGGAACATACACTCACCGTCGCGCATGACCTGGGCTTGCATCATCCAGCGCCGGTCTTCCTCAAACTCTCCCCGCAGCATCGGTTCGAGTGTGTTCTGGTAGTCCTCGAAAGCGATGTCTGTAATGAAGCCGAGCCGCCCCTGATTGATGCCAACCACAGGCACGCCAAACTGGGCCAGCAGCCGGCCAATGCCCAGCATGGTGCCGTCACCACCAACAACTAGCGCCAGGTCGCATTGCGCACCGATTCCTGCTCCGTCCAGCGTCGCAAACTGGGTGAGCCCAGTGTTGCGTGCCGTGTCTGATTCAAGCGCGACCTCGCATCCTTGTGAAACCAAAAAATGGGCAATGTCTTCTAAAGCACAACGGGAGCCTTGGGCCTGGTACTTGCCGATCAGCGCGACATGGCGAAATTGCGACTTCATTGGCAAATTACATCACAACATTCTTTCTAAGCTTCGTAGAATGTTCCCATGCTTGATAGTCGCGCCCGTTTGTTGTTGAAAGCGCTTGTCGAGCGCTATATTGCCGATGGTCAGCCAGTGGGTTCGCGCACACTGTCCAAGGCTTCGGGACTTGAGTTGTCTCCGGCGACGATCCGCAATGTCATGAGCGATCTTGAAGAGCTAGGCCTGATTGTCAGTCCCCACACATCTGCCGGCCGCATTCCTACTGCACGTGGTTATCGTTTGTTTGTTGACACGATGTTGACGACGCAGCAGGGCTCGTTCTCTACAGCAGGCAATATAGCCAGAATTGCACCCGATCAGCCGCAGAAAGTCATCAGCAATGCAGCGCACATGCTGTCTAGCCTCTCACAATTCGTTGGTGTGGTGATGGCGCCACGGCGGACATCAGTGTTTCGGCATATCGAGTTTTTGCGTCTTTCCGAGAAACGCTTTCTTGTCATCATTGTCTCGCCTGATGGTGATGTTCAGAACCGGGTTATTTTTACCGAAGCCGATTACACCCAATCACAGCTCATCGAAGCATCGAATTTTCTTAATTCGCACTATGCGGGCATGGCGATAGAAGAGGTGCGCGAGCGGTTAAAAATTGAGGTTGAGGCACTTAGGGGGGAAATTGCTGTCTTGATGCAGGAAGCCGTCGTGGTAAGTTCTGAAGCCATCGAGTCGCGCGATGAGGTCGTTGTTTCAGGAGAGCGCAACCTTCTGGCGGTCAGTGATTTTTCCAGCGACATGGGCAATCTTCGAAAATTGTTCGATCTTTTCGAGCAAAAGGCTCAATTGATGCGCCTGCTTGATGTTTCAAGCCGGGCCGAAGGCGTCCGAATTTATATCGGTGGCGAAAGCCAGGTAATTCCCTATCAAGAATTATCCGTTGTCACGGCACCTTATGAGGTCGATGGAAAAGTTGTAGGAACGCTGGGCGTGATAGGTCCTATGCGGATGCCCTACGAAAAAATGATCCAAATTGTCGACATTACGTCCAAGTTGGTCAGTACAGCTCTGAGCCACCACAAATAGAGCAATTACAATGCAAGGGTGGGAAAGGGGCGTTAGCTCAGTTGGTTAGAGCAGAGGACTCATAATCCTTTGGTCCACGGTTCAAGTCCGTGACGCCCTACCACGCTAGATGTGGAAAGCAGATGCTAATCTTTCTGCTTGAGTCTTGTAAATCTCAAGATTGCATCGGTCCAGAAAGCGTTACTTCGTTTTTGACGTAATCTGTAAATACTTCAAAATCAGTTGATTTGTCAAAAAACGCATCAGCCCCAGCAGAGATGCATAGCTGGCGGATAAGCTGAGTCGGATAGTCACTAAGTACAACAATTTTTTGCTCAGGCATTTTATATATGCGTCTGAGGATTTGTAGTGCACTTCCTTGGGCGAATTGCAAGTCGAGTACTGCCACATCCCAATCTTCATGTTCATTTAGCCAAATAGAAGCTTCATGCTGATCACTCGCTGAACCCACAACTTTAGCGCCTGTCATATCCTCGATTGCTTCAGTCAACCATTTAAGAACTAGTGGACTATGTTCCACAAGGTAGATTCGTGTTTGCATAAAACATCTATTTTTGATTACCCTAAGGCAGAATGAACTTTATTGGATTCTAAATTTTCGCTATATTTAATAGCATTGTTAAAAATCAGGTTTCCCCAAGATCTAAATGCCCAGCAGATCAATATCACGATTGGTTTTAAAGCTGCTTTGGTTTTAAAGCTGCTCAAAAAATACAATGATGTTCATGGTGAATTTCCTTTGAGGGCTTGAATCAATCGCAGCAAACTTACCGAGTTCTGAAAATTCATGTACTCTTTGGCTTATGAATTTACATAAAACGAACAAGCCATTTGCAATGATTCGGGAATTTCATCTTGCGGACTGGTTCACGCTGGCCAATGCGATATGCGGCACCGGGGCCTTATTTTCCATGATGACGTACCTGCAGATGAATGATGTCAAGCATGTTTACTTTGCATGTGGATTGGTTCTGGCCGCATTGATATTCGATGTGCTTGACGGGCGCATTGCCCGGTGGCGTCAAAAAACATCGGCCATGGGCCGTGAACTTGATTCACTGGCTGACATCATCTCTTTTGGGATAGCACCAGCCGTCATTGCGTATGGTTGCGGCATGCAAGGTTTGTACGATCGAATTATTCTGGCTGGCTTTGTCGCCTGCGGCGTTTCTCGCTTGGCACGTTATAACGTGACGGCCGAGTTGCTTTCTGATGGCGAAAACAAAGTTAAATATTTCGAGGGAACTCCGATCCCTACCTCTTTACTGCTGGTTTTGATGATGTTCGTTGGCGCTTGGCAAGGAGCATTGCACGATTCACTATGGTTTGGGCAGGTTGTATTCGCCGGTTTTACGCTCCATCCATTGGTACTTCTGTTCGCACTTTCAGGTTCGTTAATGGTCAGTCGTATACGCTTTCCCAAACTTTGACTTGCAGCCACTGCCTCTGTTCTAGGGAAGGCAGAGGCCTTTTCAACGCAATACCGTTTTAGCACCTTCAAAACGTGCTGCGTAGTACTTGTTATCGAGCCTGTCTATCCGTACGCCGGTTCGTTCATTGCTCGCATGAACAAATTTTCCATTGCCTATATAAATACCGACGTGGGAAAACGAGTGGCCCAAGGTATTAAAAAATAGCAAATCACCAACCTGTGTATCCGATGGATTGACCGGGCGAGATGCTTTGGCCATTGAGGCTGAACTCCCCCGCAGTTCGATGCCAGCCGCTTGGCGGTAAACATGCGAAACAAAGCCAGAACAGTCAAAGCCTGTGGCTGGACCGCGACCTCCCGAAGCGTAATTCATGTCCAGTAAAGATAGCGCCAATAGGGCTATGTCGCTACCGGCTTTGGATGCATGGGGGAGTTCAGAGATCTGCGCTCCAGAAAAAAGCCTGGTAGAGCATCCCGTTAACAGCAGGACTGGCAGACAGCCTACCAGTCGATGGAAGCGCCGGCGGGAACAGGTCTGTCCATGCATAAAAGTCCAACTCGGGGTATGTCTCATCGGGCTGCAAATATAAGTTCAGTGACTTTTGCTATGCTTCTTAAAACGCAGACGCTGCCATCTCATCCATAAATACAAGCTCAACATGATTACTGCAGCCGTCCAGTTAAGTCAAATTAACTGGACTTGCTCAAGGTCGGTGTGGATGGCCCAGCATATTCTTACCTTTCGCACTGCGAATTAGCTGGATACGAATTAACCAGCACTTGAATCTATAACAGATGCTCTGGATGTTTTGGAGGAACTGAGCGTAAGCTTCTTTGCCGCAATTGAAAGCTTCCTTTTGGGCTGTGCGGTTATTTTTTGCTCGTCTATTGCAAGATTTTCAATAATGGCAAGCAGCACCGCTCTGACAGCCTTGATCTCCGCGGCAGGAATCCCTTCAACGCCCCTGTCATTGCACTCAATAGCGAGCGGAACCAGTTTGTCTTTCAACGCCCGGCCTTCGTTGGTCAGGTAAATATAGATATTTTTTTTGTTTGGCGGCAGTTTTTTGCGAACAATGTAGCCCAGCGCTTCCATCGACTTCATGGCTATGAAGGTAGTGGGCTCCATCACGCCGGCTCTTTCACTGAGTTCCTTTTGAGTCAGCTCGTCCGTTTCCCACAGGACTCTTAGAAAGGTCCAATGGCCAAAGGGAACGCCGTGTTGCTCCAGGCGGATGGTCAAGGATCTGGTGAAAGCCCGTGATACGTCGCGAACAAGATGGGCAAGCCTGTCATTTGGAACAGCGTCGCGCCAGTGATGGATGATTTGTTGGGTATCGCTCGTCATGAACTCGAATTATCACTCACATCCCCTGAATGCGAAACCTTCAATAAGGTCTGGTAGATGGACATTGACCTGGCATGCGGCCTCAATCATGCGGGTGCATTCGCTCAGCGTGATCGCCATCGGTTTTGCTAACAGCACATGCTTGTGTCGTGCACGGCTGCCAGGCAGACATGCTCGGCATGGAACTGGTGTGGCGTTGCGAGGTAGATGGCTTCTATGTTCGGTGCGGCACATAAAGCTTCAAGCCGGGAGTAAGCAGGTGCTCCAAAGTCAGAAGCAAACGCGTCCTTGCCGAAGTGATGGGGGTCCGTGGCTCCGACCAGCCTTAAACGGGTGTCCTGCAGGAAAGTGGGCAGCATGAGGGTGAATGCACATCCCAGACCTGCAATGCCGAGGCGAAGCTGAGAATGTGTCATCTTGGCTGGCGCATCGTCAATGCGGTTTGCCAAATGTAAGCTGCGGTTGAACCCGAATGTGTTGCCTGTGCCGCTTGTCAAACAGCGATTCCTTGATTGGCGATCCATATACAATATTAGTAAGCTAACTAAATTCATGCATTCTGGCTGCTGAATAAGTAGGTGGTGCAAGGGCAGGCGGGTGCGGTCGGTTTTGGGCTTGCCGCCACTTTGGAGAGCCATTGAATAAAGATTCAGTAGTTGATGTATCCCTACCCATTGCTGGTCGGGTTCTCAAAGTTTTGGATGAATGGGGGGATGAGGCGAGTGGCAAGACACCAGGCTTTTTGTCATGTTCTGCAAAGAGGGCATTCAGGTCTTGGTCTGGGTTCCCTGCCAATTCAGACGCAGCTGAAGATCGACCTGGACCAGGCACAACTCCTAACAGCATCAGCAAAAAAGCAATCAAGATTGTTGAACGACATGCTTGTCAGGATAAAGGTCTGGGCTAACAATCTTCTTTATGTGAGGGAACCTGAGCGTTCCACCTGAAAGAGACCCATATATGCACCAGACAGCTTCCATGGCCAGTGTTCCCAGCGCCCGCGCCGACTACTACCGCCGTATCAAGCCGCTGCACCTCACCCCGCTTTGGGAAGAGCTTCATGCGCTGGTCCCCCGTGAGCCCAATTCGCCCTGCATACCTGCCTTGTGGCGCTATGCGGACATTCGTCCGCTGTTGATGGAGTCCGCCAACCTCATCACGGCCGAGGAAGCGGTGCGCCGCGTGCTGGTGCTGGAAAACCCGGCCATGCAGGGGCGTTCCTCGATCACCCAGTCACTCTATGCGGGTCTTCAACTCATCATGCCTGGCGAAATTGCCCCATCGCATCGCCATGTGCAGTCGGCCCTGCGCTTCATTGTCGATGGGCGCGGTGCCTACACCACGGTCGGAGGCGAACGTACCACGATGTATCCGGGCGACTTCATCATCACACCCTCGTGGGCATGGCATGACCATGGAAACGAGGGCATTGCCGGCGACAGCGAGCCGGTGGTGTGGCTGGATGGCCTTGATATTCCGCTGGTGCGGTTTTTCGATGCCGGCTTTGCCGAAAACGACGAGAGCCGTGCACAGCAGGTCCAGCGCCCCGAAGGCAACAGCTATGCGCGCTTTGGCTACAACATGGTGCCGGTGCGCCATGCCCATGCCTCGGCAACTTCGCCGATCTTCAGCTACCCCTACGACCGCAGCCGTGAGGCGCTTGCGCGTCTGCAGCGCGATGAGCCGAGCGACCCCTGGCAGGGGTGGAAACTGCGTTACATCAACCCGCTGACGGGCGGCGCCCCCATGCCGACCATGGCAACTTACCTGCAGCTGTTGCCCGCCGGATTTTGTGGCCAAACCCACCGTGCCACCGACGGCGCGGTCTATAGCGTGGTCGAGGGCCGGGGTACTGCCGAGATTGCCGGCCAACGCTTTGCCTTCCAGCCGCAAGACACCTTTGTGGTTCCATCCTGGGCACCGCTTCGCCTGCAGGCTGACGAGGAGGTGGTGCTGTTCAGCTTTTCCGACCGTCCGGTGCAGCAGGCAATCGGCATCCACCGTGAAACGTTCTTGAACGACTGAGGCAGTTTTCTTTTAACCTTTAGATTGTCCGATTCATGACTTTTGTTTTTCCCCCACCACATCCCGTCACAACGGGCGATCACGCTGGAGGTGGATGGAGGTATTCGTCAGAGCAGCGATCTGACGCATCTGATCTGGTCGGTGGGCGAAGTCATCGCCAATCTGTCCACCCTGTTCGAATTGCAACCCGGCGACATCATTTTCACCGGCACCCCCGAAGGTGTGGGGCCGGTGAAAGGAGGCCAGACAATGACCGTGCGCATCGCAGGTCTGCCGCCGCTGGCTGTCCGCGCATAGCCTGACATGGCCCCACCCAGCATGGCCCGGCCACTACCGATACCCCTGGCAACATCGCGCTGGCTTGCAATAGCCGCGTTTCCGGCAGCATTGGATGCTATTGAAGTTATAGCTGGCCGCGCAATACCCACCTGCGATAGAGGCCTATTTGATGCTAAAAATGCTAAAAAAAAGTTTGCAGGCTGAAACAAAACCGCTGTAGCGCCACCCCTTTTCGCCATCCCTTCAAGAAAGACAACCCACATGTCCATCAAGCCTCCCGCCTCCGACCTGGTCGACCAGCTCGTTTACGCCAACCGCATCCTTTATGACCAGGGCATTGTTGACGGCCTGGGCCATGCCAGCGTTCGTCACGACAGCGAGCCGGGCGTGTACCTGCTGTCGTGCAACCGCGCGCCGGGCATGGTGCGGCGCCAGGACATCGTGTGCTACGACTACGACGGAAACGCCGTGTCCGAGACTGCCGAGCGTCCTTATCTTGAGCGTTTCATCCACGGCGAAATCTACCGCGCCCGTCCCGACGTGATGGCGGTGGTGCACAGCCATTCGCCCAGCGTGATCCCTTTTGCCGTTACGCACAATCCGCTGCGGCCGGTCTTTCACATGTCCGGCTTCCTCGGCTCGGGCTCGGCCCATTTTGAAATCCGCGAAGCCGGTGGCAATACCGACATGCTGATCCGCAGCTCCTATCTGGGCGAGGCGCTGGCGCGGTCCCTGGGCCGCCACAGCTGCGTGCTGATGCGCGGGCACGGCAGCACCGTGGTGGGCACCTCGCTGCAGCAGGCGGTCTACCGCGCGATCTATGCCGAGGTCAACGCCAAGCTGCAGCTGGCCGCGCAGGGGCTGGGCGACATCACCTTCCTGAACGAGGAGGAAGCCCAGCTTTCGTCCGACATGAACGACGGGCAGATCCCGCGTTCCTGGGGCCTCTGGATCAAGCGCCTGGGCCAGATCGACCTGGACAGCTGAAAATACCTGAACAAATTGACCAACCAGCAGGAGACACCCATGCGACTCAAAACTTTTTTTCTGGCGGCTTGCATTGCCGCGCTACCAGGTCTGGCCACCCAGGCCCGGGCCGACACCTACCCCGCAAAAGCCGTGCGCATCGTCGTGCCGTATGCAACGGGCGGGGGGTCCGACATCCTTGCGCGCCAGATCGGCGCCGGCCTGCAGCAGGCCTGGAGCCAGGGCGTGGTGGTGGACAACAAGGCCGGCGCATCCGGCAATATCGGCAGCCAGGAAGTGGTGCGCGCCCCGGCCGACGGCTACACCCTGCTGCTGCAAAACAGCACCATGGTCACCAATCTGGGGGTGATGGGCAAGCTGCCTTATGACCCGGAAAAAGACCTGACGCCGATCATGCTGCTGGGCATCACCCCGATCGCGCTGGCAGCGCATCCCAGCGCCCAGGTCGGCAGCATCAAGGAGCTGATGGCGGCAGCCAAGGCCAAACCCGACGCCTTTACCTATGGGTCGTGCGGTATCGGGACGCCGCAACACTTCGTGATGGAGCTGCTCAGGCAAAAAACCGGCATCGCTGCCGCGCATGCCGGCTACAAGGGCTGCTCGCCGGCTGTCAGCGACCTGGTGGGCGGGCAGATACCGCTTGCCATCGTCAGCGCCAACCTGGTCGCGCCGTACGCCAAGACCGGCCAGCTCAAGGTGCTGGGCGTGTCGACGGCGCAGCGCTATGGCTTGCTGCCCACTACGCCGACTTTTGAGGAGCAGGGCGTCAAGCCGTTTGATTTTTCCATCTGGTATGCCCTGATGGGCCCGGCCAAGCTTCCTCCCGAAGTGGTCGCCAAAATCGTTGCCGATGTCAGCAAGGTGCTCGCCGACCCGCGGGTGCAGGGCAATCTGTCGAATGCCGGCGTGGAGCCGTACAAGGGCTCCGGGCAGGAACTCGCCAGCCTCATCAAAAGCGATTCCGCGCGCTATTTGCAACTGGCCAAAAGCGCCAACATCAAGGCTGAATAACCAGCCGCGGCGTGCCTGAATCGACAAGCGCGCGCGGCGACAGCCTGGCTTCGGCCGGGCCGCCAGCCGAAGCCGCAATAATCCGGCATGCCGCACAACAGCCCTTTCAAAATCCCGGAGTCGGTTCTGGTGGTGATTTACACGCCACAACTCGATGTGCTGTTGATCGAGCGTGCCGACCATGCCGGTTTCTGGCAGAGCGTGACGGGCTCTCGGGATACGCTGGACGAGCCCCTGCAGCAAACGGCGCTGCGTGAGGTGCGTGAAGAAACCGGCATCGTTGCAACGCCGGCCCAGCTCCAGGACTGGCGCCTTACCAATGTGTATGAGATCTATCCGGCCTGGCGGCATCGCTATGCGCCTGGCGTGACCCACAACACCGAGCATCTGTTTGGCCTGTGCCTGCCCGCCGTCTGCGCGGTGCGCCTGAGTCCGCGCGAGCACACAGCTTCGCAGTGGCTGGCGCACCATGCGGCCGCCGAAAAATGCTTTTCCCCTTCCAATGCCGAGGCGGTTTTGTTGCTGCCCCAATTGCTGCGTGCCTTGAATTGAGGGCTGTGCAGCTGTTCTGCGGGATGAGCGCCCGCTGGGTTGGCAGCCCGCTGCGCTTCAGTTCAAATAGCCTGTTCGTTAGCGGCTTGCGCTGCCATGTCGATCGATCCAAGATTCCCGTCCGATGCCCGTATTTCCCAAGTCTGAAACCCTCGAGCTGTTAGAAGGTGGCGCCGCCCTGTTTCCGGCACTGATCGGGGCGTTCGATGCGGCGCGCCGCTGGATTCAACTGGAAACCTATATTTTTGATTTTCATGGGGCCGGTGCCGAGGTGGCCGATGCCCTGATCCGGGCCGCCCGGCGCGGCGTGGCCGTTCAGGTGCTGGTCGATGCCGTGGGAACCGACCCGTTGCCTTCGCAATGGCACGAAAAATTAAGCGAAGCGGGCGTGCAGTGGTGGGTTTACTCCCCGATGGCCTCAAGCCTTGGTCTGCTGGTGCCCGAGCGCTGGCGCAGGCTGCACCGCAAGCTGTGCGTGGTGGACCAGCGCATCGTCTTTTGTGGCGGCATCAATGTGCTGGACGATTTTTTCGATCCCAACCATGGCCACTTGGAGGCGCCGCGTTTTGATTTTGCCGTCGCCGTGACCGGGCCGCTGGCGGCCGAGGCCGCCGATGCCATGGCACTGCTCTGGTGGCGCGTGCAGGCCGGCTACAGCGCAAGGCAAAGGCATCTGAACGACGCCTGGGAAAAATTCAAGGCCGCTGGCTATGGCGGGCGCACCGACACCGACCTGCTTGCCCAGCCTGCCGTTTCAGGCGCTGACCTGCCACCGGGCGCATCGCGCCCCAAGGCCGCGCTGGTGCTGCGCGACAACCTGCGCAACCGCCACAGCATCGAGCGCGCCTACCGCAAAGCCATCGGCCGGGCACGCCGTGAGGTGATCATTTCCAATGCCTATTTTTTGCCCGGGGGCAAGTTGCGCCGCGCGCTGATGAAAGCGGCCAGGCGCGGCGTGCGCGTGACCTTGCTGCTGCAGGGAAAGTACGAATATTTCATGCAATACCATGCCGCGCGGCCGGTGTACGGTGCGCTGCTGGCCGCAGGAGTTGAAATCCATGAATACTCGACCAGCTTTTTGCATGCCAAGGTTGCGGTGGTGGACGGCCACTGGGCAACCGTGGGGTCCTCCAACCTGGACCCGCTGAGCCTGCTGCTGGCCCGAGAGGCCAACATTGTGGTCGAGGACAGGGTTTTTGCCGGCGAACTGAGCGCTCGCCTGCACGATGCGGTGGCGCATCACGGGGTACGCATCGACCCGGCCGCGTACAACCAGCGGCCACTGGGACGCAGGATTCAGGGCTGGCTGGCCTATGCCCTGATGCGCCTGGCCCTCATGCTGACAGGCCAGCGTTACTGAGAGGCGATACTGAAAGGTGGCGCGGCAAACCGCGCTTGTGGTCACGCGTGGTCACGCAAGGCAGAGTCTGCTATTAAATAAATAGCGTGCTGCGCAGGTGGGTCAAGCGCCAGATGCCAAAAAGTCTTATAAACCCAACACCGGCACGGGTGTGGGGCCGGCTGGTAATATCCGACATGCTTATGAAATCCAACACGCCTGCCCAGGATGGCACTGAAGAGGGAACCCCTGTTTCCGTCAAGATACGCGAACGCTTGGCCCGGGCGCGCAAGCGTTTCAATGCCAATGACAACATTGCCGATTTTATTGAGCCCGGTGAGCTGGAGCGCTTGCTTGACGAGGTGGAGGTGAAGATGCAGGGTGTTCTGGACAGCCTGGTGATCGACACCCAGAGCGACCACAACACCGGCAACACAGCGCGCCGCGTGGCCAAGATGTACCTGAACGAAGTCTTCAGCGGCCGGTATGTGCAGCCCCCGCGCATCACCGAGTTCCCCAATGCCGAGCATCTCAACGAGCTGATGATCGTCGGGCCGATTACTGTTCGCAGCGCCTGCTCCCATCATTTTTGCCCAGTGATCGGGAAGATCTGGATTGGCGTCATGCCCAATGAACACACCAATGTGATCGGCCTGTCCAAATATGCGCGCCTGGCCGAATGGATCATGGGCCGCCCCCAGATCCAGGAAGAGGCCGTGGTGCAGCTGGCAGACCTGATCATGGAAAAAACCCAGCCCGACGGCTTGGCGATCGTGATGGAAGCCAGCCATTACTGCATGGCCTGGCGGGGCGTCAAGGACATGGACAGCAAGATGATCAATTCGGTCATGCGGGGCGTGTTCTTGAAAGATTCGACTTTGCGCCGTGAGTTTCTCGCGCTTATTCCAAGAAAAGGTTAACTTCATGCTGGTTCGTTTGCTTTATGCGAGTCGTGCCGTGGACAGCAGCGCCGATGCCATCAGCGGCATTCTGGCCCACTCACGGCAATACAACCCGACCTTGGGAATCACGGGCATTCTTTGCTATGGCGGCGGCGTGTTCTTGCAGGCCATTGAAGGCGGCCGCATGGCCGTCAGCGATCTGTTCGGCCACATCCAGAAAGACCCGCGCCACAAGGATGTGGTGCTGCTCGACTACGAAGAGATTTCCGAGCGCCGTTTTGGTGGGTGGACCATGGGAACGGTCAATCTGCTCAAGCTGAACCATTCCATTTTGCTCAAGTACTCTGAAAAGGCAGAACTTGACCCGTATGCGGCGTCGGGCAAGGTCTCCCTTGCCTTGCTTGAGGAATTGATGGCGACAGCGTCCATCATCGGCCGCGCCTGAAAAAGTCGGGCGGAGCCGGGCAGGGCAGGATGGCTGGCATCGGCGGCGCTGGATGTAGTGCGTGAATCTGCAATCTGACATGCATGGCATTCATGACCTGCTGATCGGCTGCGATTTTTCATGCAGCCCCAGCCGCCGAAAACCCATCGTGATGGCCGAGGGCACTGTCGCGAAAGGGCGTGTGCTGCTGTCTGGATTTGAACGCCTGGAGTCGCTTGACCGCTTTGACGCGTGGCTGCTTCAAAAGCGCCGCTGGGTAGGCGCCTTTGATTTTCCGTTTGGATTGCCACGCGAACTGGTCGTTCACCTGGGCTGGCCCCTGCAATGGTTGGAACTGATGGGCCACTATGCCAGCCTGAGCCGTGCCGACATCAGAACGACCTTTGCGGCCTTTTGCAATGCGCGGCCGGTGGGTCAGAAGTTTGCCCATCGCACCACCGATGGGCCATCCGGCGCCAGTCCGTCGATGAAATGGGTCAATCCGCCCGTGGCCTATATGCTCCATGCCGGTGTGCCGCGCTTGCTGGCCGCTGGTGTCCATTTGCCAGGGCTTCACGACGGCGACAGGGAGCGTGTTGCGCTTGAAGGCTACCCCGGCCTGCTGGCGCGAGAAATTCTGGGCAACCGTTCCTACAAAAGCGATGACCGAGCCAAGCAGACGCCTGAGCGGCTGATTGCGCGCAAAGACCTCATCACTGCCCTGGAGCATGGTCAGACCCGTCTGGCATTGCGGCTGAAAGTCAGCCATGCGCAACGCGACACGCTGGTGGACGATGCCAGCGGCGACAGTCTGGACGCCGTGCTGTGTCTGCTGCAGGCTGCCTGGGCAGCGCAGCAGGGCGGGCCTGCTTACGGTCTGCCCGCCAACATGGATGCGCTGGAAGGTTGGACAGTCACGGCGTGACATTTCGCCCAACCTGCCCGCCATGATAGGATTTTTAGATGATTTAAGCTGTTTACGCAGGCAGGGTAAGCGCTTTAAGCTATCAATTTAGTAGTAACACATGAACACACCTTCTGCTTTGAAAATAGGCATGCTTGCCATTTTTGCCACTCTGCTCAATTTTTCTAGCATGGGGGCGGCCGCGGCAGCCCGAACAGCCAGAACAAGCTGGACGGGCGTCGTGACCTATGTGGTGGATGGCGATACCGTCCGCATACAGCGGCCCAAAGGCAGCAAGCCGGTCAGCGTTCGCATCGATGGGATCGACGCGCCGGAAATCTGCCAGCCGGGAGGCACGGCTGCCCGCGACGCACTGAAGCGCCGGGTGCTGGGCAAGCCTGTCGTGGTGCAAAGCAAGGCTCGCGACAACTACGGGCGCCTGGTGGCCCGCATTGTGTTTGATCAGCAGGACCAGGGCGGCTGGCTGGTGGCGCAAGGGCTGGCATGGTCTTACCGCTACCGAAACAATGCAGGCCCCTATGCTGCTCAGCAAGGCCGTGCCCAGAAGGCAAGACTTGGGATGTTTTCACCGGTTTATGCCGCAGCCCCTGTGTACCCAGCCGAGTTTCGGAAAAAGCATGGAAGCTGCTATGCCCGGTACCGTTAATCGGTAATGGCGTAATTGCAGGGCAAGACGACCTCCGGTGGCCTCGGGCTCATGCTATGACGACCCTGCCGCAGCCCAGAAATAGTGCGGCTGATTTGCCGGAGAATCAGATGATCAGATAAGCGCAAAATAAAGCCGCTAGATTTGCTTTGCAGCGCACTCGAATGTTTCCAAGTGCGTTTGACTAAAACCAGTGTTCCTTATGAAAAATAAACTTTTTGAAGCTTTGACCGACCGTTTGCATTGCCTCGCCAACCCATTGCCGGTAGTCGCTTCCTTGTGTGTGGCGCTTTCATTGGCTGCTTGTCAAAAGCCTGACGACAATCAAACACCAGGTCAGAAAATTGACGCGGCCATTGCCAAGACTGGAGAGGTTGCCGCAGAGGCCAAGGTCAAGGCGGAACAATCCAGTGCGCAAGTCAAGACCAAAACAGAGGAAACCTTTGCCAAGGCAGGCGCAGCCTTGAAGGATGCCACCCAAAATGCCGAGGCTTCCGCCAAGGTGGCAGCCAGCAAAGCGCTCGAAAAAATGGATGACATGGCAATCACCACCGCCATTTCAGCCGGGCTGGCCAAGGACCCTGAACTCAGCGCTTTGAAAATCAACGTGGACACCAAGGACGGTGCCGTCACCCTGAACGGCTCCGCCCCGACGCCGGCAGCGGTAGAGCGAGCCGGCGCATTGGCAAAGACGTTCAACGGCGTGCAATCAGTCAGCAATAAGCTGGTCGTCAAAGAAAAATAAACGGGGTGCGGTGACGACGGGAACGTCGTACCGACGCATGGGAGTGATTGCTGCCGGCGACGGAAAAAATCGATCAGCGGATTATCTGGGGCGTGAAATTTGCTAATCCAACCTGAGTTTTGGATAAGCAGCGCTGCGGTATCAGGGTGACAGCAGATAGGCCTTGGGTCAAAAATGGCATCTCCCAAATGCGTGTGAAGGTGCCCCACCATGAACAATGCCACAGAGCTGTTTT
>JAQGLT010000137.1 GCA_028292745.1 Polaromonas sp.
CGATGCTCCGGCCATGGAAGGCTTTTTCATAGACCACGATTTCAGGGCGCTCAATGCCCTTGTCGTGGCCGAACTTGCGGGCCAGTTTTAATGCAGCTTCGTTGGCCTCCAGCCCGGTCGAGCAGAAGAACACGTTTTCAAGGCCGGACAGCTCCACCAGCTTGGCCGCCAGGGTTTCCTGCAGCGGCACATGGTAGTAGTTCGAGCTGTGGATGATCTTGCCGATCTGCTCGCGCAGCGCCGCCACCAGCTTGGGGTGGTTGTGGCCGACCGTGTTGACGGCAATGCCACCCAGCGCATCCAGATAGGACTTGCCATTGACATCCCAGACGCGGCAGCCCTGGCCGTGCGACAACGCAATCGGCAGGCGACCGTAGGTGTTCATCACATGGGGAGAAGCGGCTTCGATGTGGTCGGGCAGGGCAGCGGTCATGGGGAACTCCGGGATGGCAGATAACGGTGGCCGCGACAAGTCGGCGGGCAAGACGCGATTTTAGGCGCAGACTCCGGGCGATTTCGTGACATTGCCGCATCACTGTCATGCATGCGCCGAGCCTGCCGCAGGCGCGCAAAGAAGTGCCAGGTCTTATATAAGATAGAATACTTTCGCTCTGTTGTATGGGGTGAAACCCTTACCCGCTGGCCTCTTAAAACCACCCCACTTGATGGTCTCCAATTCCGCCAAAGAAGTCTTTATTCAGGGCGTCACTCTCGATGGAAAGACGTTCCGGCCCAGCGATTGGGCCGACCGTTTATGCGGTGTGATGAGCCAGTTTCGACCCGGCGGCCCGCAGCCCGGCAGTCACCTCACGTATTCGCCCTGGTGCGTTCCCACGGTTGTGAATGGCCTGAAATGTGTCGTAGTCAATGCCGCGCTGCGCGATGTCGAACCCATGGCCTGGGATTTCGTGCTCAACTTTGCCCGTGACAACAATCTGCAGGTGGCTGAAGCGTGCCTGGTGCCTGATTTGCCCAGCCGCTGACTTTTCCAGCCGCTTGCCTGCTTCATGCAGGCATGAAAAAACCGCCCGAAGGCGGTTTTTTACTTTTGCTGCAGCGCACCCTACAAAACGGCAGACTGGCTTTTTTAAGGTAGCCGGTCCGGGCGGTTTGCCTGAATGGTCAGGCGGTTGCGGTTTCTGCTACGGGCTTGAGCGCCAGGGCTTTCACCTTGGCGGACAGGCGGCTCTTGTCGCGCGCGGCCTTGTTCTTGTGGAAGATGCCCTTGTCGGAGATCGTGTCCACAATGCTTTGGGCCTTGGCGAACAGGTCCTTGGCTTTGTCTTTGTCACCGGCCAGAACGGCTTTTTCGACGTTTTTCACAGCGGTGCGGTATTTGGAGCGCAGCGAGGTGTTCGCGGCATTGAGTTTGACGTCCTGGCGTACGCGTTTGCGGCCGGAGGCAAGTCGTGGGTTCTTTTTCTTGGGTTTGGCGGTTGCCATAATAAATTTCCTTTAATCCTGGGAGGAGTCTGTGGATGATGCAGCAAAGCCCGCAATTATACGATGTGGCAAGGTTTTTCATTAAGCGTGCGGGCTTTGCAGGCTGCTTGCGCATCAAAACTGGCTCCGCACGCCAACAAACAGCCGCCTTCCGGGCGCCGATTCAAAGTAGCGTGCGTTGCTGTCGTTCACGATCACCGAGCCGGCATAAGCCTTGTCAAACAGGTTGTCGATGCGGCCGTACAGCACCAGCTTGGCGCCATTGAACTCGAACTCCTGGCTCAGCCGCGCATGCAAGACCGCATAGCCCGGTGCGGCATCGTTGTTGAGATCATTTACGAATGTCCTGCTCTCGATACGCATTTCCAGGCCTGCCTTGAGGCGGTCTGTCACGCTGGCCTGGATGTCGCCGAACAGGCTGTGCCTTGGCGCGCCCGGCAGACGGTTGGCCGCAGCCACCGGGCCCTGGGCGCCGGCGTAAGGCGACCTGAAACGCGCATCCAGCAGGGTATAGGCCATGCGCGTGTCAAGGCCGGGCCAGCTGGCTGACCAGGCCGCTTCAATGCCGCGCCGGCGGGCGTGGTCGGCGTTCTGGAAAATCGCGCGGCCGCCGCTGGACTGCGAGGACACGATTTCGTCCCGGCTCCTGGCTTCGAACAGCGCGCCGTCCAGGCTGTGCCGGCCGCTGCGCAGCTTGAAGCCTATTTCTCCCTGCAGGCTCGTGGAAGGCTTGAGCGCCAGATTGGGCCCGGGCGCGCCGCCAGGCCGGTAGGCGCTTTCAGCCAGCGTCGGGGTTTCAAAGCCGCTGCCCAGGTTGGCATACACGTTCAAGGTGTCGGCCGCATGCCAGACCAGGCCGATGACCGGACTCGTCTGGCGGTACTTCGCGCTGCCGCTGGTGCTGCTGGCCGCCGGGTTGAAGCGGTCGTCGACCGTGAAGCGCACCTGGCTGGCGCGAACGCCGGCAACAGCCTGCCAGTTGGGCGAAAGCGTCCAGTCGATCTGGCCAAACACATCGGTATTGCGCGCCGTGTCGTCTTCGTTGCGGCGCAGCGGGCCATTGTTGCCGCCCAGGTTGTCAAAACCCTTGCGCGTCTCGCGCAACTGGTCGGCCTCGACACCGACGGTCCAGCGCAGCGGCAGCGCGTTGACCTGCATCGCATGGGTCCAGCTGGCGCCCACGCCCCCATAGCGGCGGTCCAGGTCGACCACGCCATTGGTCAAAAAAGCCAGCTTTTGGTCCACCTTGCGCGTGCCGCCGTAAACGCGTGCATTCAGCGTGTCGCTGACGGACAGCTTGTGCTCAAGCACCAAGCCTGTCTGCTGCTGGCTGATGGTCTTGCGGGTGTCGAAGGCGAGGGCGCCGGGAACCACCTGGCGCGGGTTGCGATCGAACTGGGCATGCGTCAGGCCCAGCGGGTCCTGCGCCAGCGGCTGGCTGAACAGGTTGGCGATGCCGGTGAGCGTGGTGTCGGCGGAAGGCTTC
Organism: Polaromonas sp.; assembly: GCA_028292745.1. Classification (GTDB taxonomy): domain Bacteria; phylum Pseudomonadota; class Gammaproteobacteria; order Burkholderiales; family Burkholderiaceae_C; genus Polaromonas. The sequence goes on from JAQGLT010000137.1 coordinate 2,930, forward strand.
GCCACCACCTTGGCGTTGAGCTGCTCGCGGCGGGCGGCGCTGTGGTCGCGAAAGCCGTCGGTGGAAAAGCGAGAGACATCCAAAATCCCGCCAAGCGTGTCGCTGCCGCCCGCGACGCCGGCGCCCAGTTGGCGCTGGCCGTTCGAGCCCCCGCCTGCGGACAGGCTGTATTCGGGCTTGCCCGGCGTCACCGGCGGGTCTCGGGTGAACACCTGGAGCACGCCCCCGGCCGCATTGCCGTACAACTGGGCCAGCGGGCCGCGCAGCAGCTCGATCCGTTTGGCCGAGGTCAGGCTGGCGGTGGCTGCCTGGCCCTGGCCGTCGGGCATGGTGGCCGGAATGCCGTCGATCAGGATGCGCACGCCGCGCACGCCAAAGGTCGAGCGGGTGCCAAAGCCCCGCACCGACAGCTGCAGATCCTGCGCAAAGTTCTGCCGGTCGCGAATCTGCAGGCCCGGCACGCTGCCCATCAGCTCGGACAGGTTAACCAGCGGCGAAGCGATGCGAAACGGGTCCACCCCTACCGCGTCGATCGCTCCCGGCGCATCAAAACGGCGTTGCTCGGCACGGCTGGCACTGATGACGATTTCCTTCAGCCCCTGGTTCGCCTCCTCCTGCGCGCGGGCCGTGGACGTGACCACCGCCGTGGCCAGAAAGACGGCGCAGGCTGAAAAGGGCAAGGTGCGCATGGTGTGAAAAAGGGGCATGGTGCGTTGTCAAAAAAGGCGTGACGATCCGGTTGATGCGGCCGAGCCTGCGCGTGCATCGCCAGACGTCCGGTAGGACCGGATATTACTTTCACCCGGCGATGGCTGCGCAAGCCGCGTTCGGAACCGTTGCCGGCGAGGGGTGTACGGCGAGCGAATAAACTCCTGCCGTGTCACTTTTCAAATCCGCCTCCACCGTTTCCCTGTTCACCTTGCTCTCCCGAATCACCGGCCTGGCGCGGGAGTTGCTGATTGCCTCGACATTTGGCGCCAGCGCCATGACCGACGCGTTCAATGTGGCCTTCCGGATTCCCAACCTGTTTCGGCGCCTGTTTGCCGAGGGGGCCTTCAGCCAGGCGTTTGTGCCGGTGCTGGCGGCCAACAAGGCGCAGCACGGCGAAGCCGACACCAAGCTGCTGATCGACCGGGTGGCCACGCTGCTGGCCTGGGCATTGCTGCTGACGTGCCTGATCGGCGTGGCGGCAGCGCCGTTGCTGGTCTGGGCCATGGCCAGCGGCCTGCAGCAAGATCCGCGCGGCTATGACGCGGCCGTGTTCATGACGCGCTGGATGTTTCCGTACATCGCCTTCATGTCGCTGGTGGCACTGTCCTCGGGAGTGCTCAACACCTGGCGGCGCTTTGCCGTGCCGGCCGCCACGCCGATGCTGCTCAATCTGTCGATGATCGGCGCGGCCTGGCTGGGCGCTCCGTGGTTCAAGGCGCTGGGCATCGAGCCGGTGTATGCGCTGGGCGTGGGTGTGATGCTGGGCGGCGTGCTGCAGCTGGCGATGCAGGTGCCGGCGCTGCTGCGGCTGGGCTTGTTGCCAAAAATCAGATTCAAATGGTCGCTAGTGCAGGCCGCGTGGGCCGAGCCAGCTACTAAAAAAATAGCAAAACTCATGGTGCCCGCCTTGCTGGGCGTGAGCGTTGCGCAGATTTCACTGCTGATCAACACCCAGATCGCCTCGCACCTTGCGCCCGGCAGCGTCAGCTGGCTGACCTATGCCGACCGCCTGATGGAATTTCCGACGGCCATGCTCGGCGTGGCCATCGGCGTGGTGCTGACGCCGCAGCTGGCCGCCGCCAAAGGCGAGGGCGACGCCGCCAAGTATTCGGCCATGCTCGACTGGGGCCTGCGCATCGTGGTGCTGCTTGCCGTGCCCTGCGCCGTGGCGCTGCTGACGGTTTCGGAGCCGCTGGTGGCCACGCTTTATCACTACGGCGCATTTACCGACCGGGACGTGCTGCAGACCACGCCGGCGCTGATGGGCTACGGCGCCGGGCTGCTTGGGCTGGTCGCGATCAAGGTGCTGGCACCGGGGTTTTATGCCAGCCAGAACATCAAGACACCGGTGCGGATTGCCGTGGTGGTGCTGGTGATCACCCAGCTGCTCAACCTGGTGCTGGTGCCGTATTTCCAGCATGCCGGGCTGGCGCTGGCCATTGGCATCGGCGCGCTCATCAATGCCTTGAGCCTGCTGGTCGGCCTGATCAAGCGCGGCAGTTACACGCCTGCGCCCGGCTGGTTCCTGTTTGGGCTGCGCGTGGCCACGGCCAGTGCGCTGCTGGCGGCGTTTTTGCTGTGGGCGGCCGATGCGGTGAGCTGGATCGGCATGAAGCCCCAATATTTTCAACGAATCGGGCTGCTGGCGCTTGTTTTATGCGCTTCAGCTGCTATTTATTTTGCAGCGCTGTGGTTGTCGGGGCTGAAAGTGCGGCAACTGCTGCGGCGCTGATGGCGCAAATAATTACGCGTAATCGCTTGACTTGCCACGGATTTTCCGTATTTCCCGATTCACAAGCCATGCCAGTTTGTGAGAAAGTAGCAGCATGCAATTAAATCTGGCTGTTCCCTCTCCGCTGCAATATTTTTCCAGCCTGGTGCAAAGCGATGCGCATTTCCCCCTGCTGGAAACCGCCGTCAGCCTGGCGCAGGACGAATACCCTGACCTGGATGTCGAGCAGGTGCTGGGCGATGTCGATCAGCTGCTGGCCCGCGTCAAGCGCCGCCTGCCCGTTGATGCGCCCGAGTTGCAGCGCCTGCGTGCGCTGAACCAGTTCTTTTTCCGGGACCTGGGCTTTGGCGGCAACATCAACGACTACTACGACCCCGACAACAGCTACCTGAACACGGTGCTGCGCACCCGGCGCGGCATTCCGATCACGCTGGCGGTGCTGTGGCTGGAACTGGCCGTCGGCCTGGGCCTGAACGCGCGGGGCGTGGCGTTTCCGGGCCATTTCATGGTCAAGGTCAACCTGCCCAAGGGCCAAGTGGTGATCGACCCCTTCAACGGCCAGTCGCTCAGCCGCGAGGAACTGGCCGAGCGGCTGGAGCCTTTTCGCCAGCGCAGCAGCAACGGCGACGAGTTCGAGGTGCCGATGGGGCTGTACCTGCAGTCCGCGCCGCCGCGCGAGATCATCGGCCGCATGCTGCGCAACCTGCAGGACATCCACAAGACCCAGGAAGACTGGCCGCGCCTGATTGCCGTGCAGGACCGCCTGATCGTGCTGCAGCCCGATGCCTGGGCCGAATACCGCGACCGGGGCCTGGCCTGGGCCGCGCAGGGCGACGTGGCCTATGCGCTGTCGGACCTGGAAATCTACCTGGCAAACGCAGAAGATGCGCTGGACATCGATGCCATTGCCGAGCGCGTGGCACGGATGCGCAGGGGCCGTTAGGTTTTTTTCTGCAGTTGTGCAGAACAGCTTGCCTTTTTCCGATGCATCGCGTCCTGTTTGGCCGTGACGAAGCCGCGCTCCAGCCTTCATGTGCGACCCAGCGGAATATTTGATGAAATCAGGCGCTGGCGCACTATTCATCAATAAAGTTAGCTATTAAATTAATAGCATGCTGGAATTCAAAGGTGCGCTGCGGTCAGGCGCCAGCGTACCCATGCCTCCTTGCATTCGTCAGCACTTGTATTCAGGGCAAGCTTATTTCAGCTACAGACTACGCTGCCAGCGCTCAAATGTTTTGGAGTGGGTCCGCCACCCGAGCAGGAGTCAAATTAGTCAGCCCACGGTAACGCTGGTGCCCTCACCCCGCGCCGCAATCACCCCTATCACGTAAATCGTTTCGCCCGCTTCCCTCAGCATGTCAGCGCAGGCGGCAGCGCTGGCAGCGTCGATCACCACGACCATTCCGATGCCGTTGTTGAACGTGCGGTTCATCTCAATATCGTCGATGCCAGCGGTTTTTTGCAGCCAGGCAAACAGCTCGGTCTGCGGCCAGCTGCCTTTGGTCAGGTGCGCGGCGGTGCCTTCGGGCAGCACGCGAGGAATGTTTTCCAGCAGGCCGCCGCCAGTGATGTGGGCCAGGGCCTTGATCGGGTGCGCGGCCAGCGCGGCCAGCACGTTCTTCACATACAGGCGGGTCGGCTCCATCAGCGCCTGCTTGAACGGCTTGCCGTCCAGCGTGGCGGGCAGGTCGTTGCCGGCGCGCTCGATGCACTTGCGCACCAGGGAAAAACCGTTGGAATGCACGCCGCTTGAGGCCAGGCCAAGCACCACGTCGCCTGGCGTCACATCCTGTCCAGTCAGGATCTTCGACTTTTCCACCGCACCGACGGCAAAACCGGCCAGGTCGTATTCACCCGACGGGTACATGCCGGGCATCTCGGCGGTTTCGCCGCCGATCAGCGCGCAGCCGCTCAGCTCGCAGCCTTTGGCGATGCCGCCGACCACCGCCGCCGCGGTGTCCACGTCGAGCTTGCCGCAGGCGAAGTAGTCGAGGAAGAACAGCGGCTCGGCGCCTTGCACCAGCACGTCGTTGACGCTCATGGCGACCAGGTCGATGCCCACGGTGTCGTGCATGTTCCATTCAAAGGCCAGCTTGAGCTTGGTGCCCACCCCGTCGGTGCCGCTTACCAGCACCGGTTCCTTGTAGCGCTTGGGCACCTCGAACAAGGCGCCAAAGCCGCCAATGCCCGCCAGCACGCCTTCGCGCATGGTTTTTTTGGCCAAAGGCTTGATGCGTTCAACCAGGGCATCGCCCGCGTCGATGTCAACGCCGGCGTCTTTGTAGGAAAGGGGGGAAGTGGTCATGGTGTCGGGAGGTAGTGCAGTGAGAGCAGGGTTGAGCTCGGGAGGGCCGGTTGCGGTCTGAGCCAGACCGGCCAAGCCCGATAGAATCCAGCGTGAGATTCTAAAGGCTACACCCGTAGCGTTTGCCGGCCTGTCAAGCCAGCGCATTCCAAGGCTTCATGCAATTCAACGCACCCCCACAACGCATCGCAACGCCGCGCCTGGTCGCCAGCCGGGCCGCGTGGGCGCCTGCCCCGCCCGCAGTCCGGCTGAACCGGGAATCCGCCAGGCAACGACCGCGATGAAACAACTTGCCCTGGACATTGGACTGGCTTCAGACCCCACGTTTGCCAATTTTTTCATCGGGCCGAACGAGGCCGCAGTCAGGCAGCTGGCGCTTTGGGCCGAAAGCCCGCTGCATTCTCCTGTGCCCACCTACCTGTGGGGGGGCGAAGCCAGCGGCAAGACCCATCTGCTCAAGGCGGTGAGCGAGGCCTTGCGCGGGCAGGGCGCGTCAAGCGGCTGGATGGATGCATCCATGCTGGAGCCGCCCGAGTTCAACGAAGCCTGGTCGGCAGTGATCATGGACGACTGCCATCTGTACACGCCGCAGCAGCAGCGCGCCGCCTTCAACTGGTTCGTCAATGCGCTGAGCACCGACGACAACCACCCGCGCTGGGTTGTGGCCGCCGGCAATGTGCCGCCCGCCGACCTGCCCCTGCGCGAGGACCTGCGCACCCGGCTGGGGTGGGGCCATGTGTTTGCCCTGCAGGCGCTGGGCGATGCCGAAAGGCGCGCCGTCCTCAAGCGCGAGGCCGATGCGCGGGGATTTTTTCTGGGCGAAGAGGTCATGGATTTCATGCTGACCCGCTTTTCGCGCGATCTGGGCAGCCTGATGCAGCTTTTGGACAAGCTGGACAGCTTTGCGCTGCAAACCAAGCGGGTCATCACGATAGCGCTGCTCAAAACCATGCTGGAGACGGAATGACGGTAGAGGTGAACGCCGACAAGGACGGCAAGGGGCACGAAGCGCGCCGCGCTGGGCCGCCCCAAGCAAGCACAGCCCCCACGGGGGGCAGCGAGCTACACGAAGTGAGCGAACGTGGGGGTGAATTACACCGCGCTGGGCCGTCCCAAGCAAGCACAGCCCCGACGGGGGGCAGCGAGCTACACGAAGTGGCGAGCGTGGGGGCACTTAAATTGGCGCTGTTCGACCTGGACCACACGCTCATCCCGATTGATTCGGACTATGAATGGGGGGAGTTCACCATCGCCCTGGGCTGGTGCGAAGCCACCGAGTTCAAGCGCCGCAACAACGAGTTTTTTGAGCAGTACCGCGCCGGCACGCTCGACATTCATGACTATGTGCGTTTTGCCACGCAGGCCATCCGCGCGCAGGGCGCTACCCATTCAAGAGCTGCTCACGCCCGGTTCATGACCGAAGTGGTGCAAAAAGCCATTACAAAACAGGCGCTGGCGCTGGTCGCGCAGCACCGTGCGGCCGGCGACGAGGTCATCATCGTCACCGCGACCAACGAGTTCGTGACGCGGCCGATCGCTGACGCATTCGGTGTGCGCGAACTGATCGCCGTGGAGCTTGAGCGTGATTCAAAGGGCAACCTGACCGGCGAAATCAAGGGCACGCCGTCCGCCCGGGAAGGCAAGGTCACGCGCGTGGAACAATGGCTGGCGGCCCGTGGCCTGGCCTGGGGCGATGTGCAGACCACGTTCTACACCGATTCCATGAACGATCTGGCGCTGCTTGAAAAGGCCACGTACCCCGTGGCCACCAACCCGGATGCGCGCCTGCGGGCGCTCGCCGCAGCACGTGGATGGCGCATACTTGACCTGTTTTAACCGTCAGGCAGCGGGCTTGCCACCGGACAACGGCATCCCGGTGCGACCTGAATCAGACAGGAACGGCGCAGGCTGCCCAAGCGCCTGCCGCCCCCCTCAAAATCTAGAAATTTCATGATCAAAAAATTCATCGACAAACTGTTTGGAAAGACCGACAGCGCGCAAACCGAATCCAAGCGGGTCAAGAAGTCGCCTTTCGGCAAACGCCACGACATTGAAGTGAAGGACCACGGCATCGATGTCAAGCTGGTGGACGACCGTGCGATGGACGTGGTGCGCACCCTGAAAAACGGCGGGTTCGAGGCCTATATCGTCGGCGGCGCGGTGCGCGACCTGCTGGTCGGCCTGGTTCCGAAGGACTTCGACGTGGCCACCGATGCGACGCCCGAGCAGGTCAAATCCCTGTTTCGCCGGGCCTTCATCATCGGCCGGCGCTTTCGCATCGTCCATGTCATTTACGGCCGGGGCCGCGAGCACGAGGTGATCGAGGTGTCCACCTTTCGGGCCCACCTGGACAGCAGCCTGGCCGAGCAGGTCGGCGGCAACGAGCGCACCAGCAAAAGCCAGCTGGCCGGCATGAAGCATGCCGTCGATGCGTCGGGCCGGGTGCTGCGCGACAACGTCTGGGGGCCGATGGAGGAAGACGCCGCCCGGCGCGACTTCACCATCAACGCCATGTATTACGACCCCGAAACCCAGATCGTGGTCGATTACCACAACGGCATCGGCGACGCCAAGAAAAAGATCGTCCGCATGATCGGCGATCCGGCGCTGCGCTACCGCGAGGACCCGGTGCGCATCATCCGCGCGGTGCGTTTTGCCGCCAAGCTCAGTCCGCTGGGCTTCAGGTTCGAAGACAAGACCGCCGCGCCGCTGCGTGAAATGCGCGGGCTGCTGGCCGACGTGCCGCAGTCGCGCCTGTTCGATGAAATGCTGAAATTGCTGCAGACCGGCCATTCGCTGTCCAGCATCGAGCAGCTTAAAAGCCTGGGCATGGGCACCGGCATTTACCCGCTGCTCGACGTGGTGGTGGAGATGGCCGACGACCCGTTCCTGAAGCTCGCCTTGCAAGACACCGACCGCCGGGTGGGCGAGGGCAAGCCGGTCGCGCCGAGCTTTTTGCTGTCCTGCGTGCTGTGGCACGACGTGCGCAGCGCCTGGGACCAGCGCCTCAAGCGCAACGAGCCGATCATGCCGGCGCTGCAAGATGCCATCGACGAGGCCTTCAATGCCAAGATCGGCGATGTGTCAGGGCGCGGCAAGCTGGGCATCGACATGCGTGAGATCTGGACCATGCAGCCGCGTTTTGAAAAGCGCGTCGGCAGCTCGCCCTATTCGCTGCTGGACCAGCCGCGGTTTCGTGCCGGCTTTGACTTTTTGCGCCTGCGCGGCCAGATTGGCGAGATTGACCCCGAACTGGCCGAATGGTGGGAACGCTTCAGCACCGCCTATGACGACGAGCGCCACGAGATGATTGAAGCCATCCGCGAGTCGCAGATGAAAAAGCCGTCAACGCCGCGCGTCCGGGTAAAACGCACCGACGCGCAGGCCAGCCAGGACGGCCATGCGCCGCTGCCTGCGGCCGGCTCCAGCAGCGGCGGGGCCGAGGGCGCGGGCATGGCGGACAGC
>JAQGLT010000025.1 GCA_028292745.1 Polaromonas sp.
AGTGGTGGCGGGAACCTGAAAATCCGGCTCAGAGAGTTTTGTTTCTTGGGAGCCATTATCGTCAACGGTCAACACCGACACTCATCTATTGACGGATATGAAAAAACCTGCTTCGCTGGCCTGGATGATGCGCAGCGAATCATTGCGAAACACCAGCAGGCCGCCATCGGATTCGCACAGGGGACAGGCGCCGGCAGCCATGGCTAAACCAGCACCCGTTCAATGCCGCCGTGGTTGGCCACCGCCACATATTCGGGCAGCCAGTCCTTGCCCAAAATCTGGTTGGCCATTTCAACGACGATGTAATCCGCCTCCAGCAGGCCGTTCTGCAGGTCGTTGCCGTAGCGATTCAGGCCCTGCAGGCAGCTCGGGCAGCTGGTCAGGATCTTGACGTTGCCGGTTGGCGCAACCGTGCCCGCTGCGCGCAGCTGCGCTTCTCCCTTGCGGATTTCTTCCTCCTTGCGAAAGCGCACTTGCGTGGAGATGTCAGGCCGAGTCACGCCCAGCGTGCCGGACTCGCCGCAGCAGCGTTCGCTTTTTAGAACGTTGTCGCCGACCAGCGCCTTGACCGTCTTCATCGAGTCGCCCAGCTTCATCGGGTTGTGGCAGGGCTCGTGGTACAGAAAGCCGGGCTGGTTCGCCGGCAGGGTGATGCCTTTTTCCAGCAGGTATTCGTGGATGTCAATGATCCGGCTGCCGGGGAAAATCTTGTCGAACTGGTAGCCCTGCAGCTGGTCGTAGCAGGTGCCGCAGCTCACCACCACTGTCTTGATGTCGAGGTAGTTGAGCGTGTTGGCGACCCGGTGGAACAGCACCCGGTTGTCGGTGATCATCTTCTCGGCCTTGTCGAAGTCGCCGCTGCCGCGCTGCGGATAGCCGCAGCACAGGTAGCCCGGCGGCAGCACCGTCTGCACGCCGGCATGCCAGAGCATCGCCTGCGTCGCCAGCCCGACCTGGCTGAACAGGCGCTCGGAGCCGCAGCCGGGGAAATAGAACACCGCCTCGGTCTCGGCCGTCGTGTCTTTCGGGTTGCGGATGATCGGGACGTAGTCCTTGTCCTCAATGTCCAGCAGGGCGCGGGCGGTCTTCTTGGGCAGGCCGCCGGGCATCTTCTTGTTGATGAAGTGGATGACCTGCTCCTTGACCGGCGCCTTGCCCACGGTGGCCGGCGGCAGCGCCGTCTGCTTCTTGGCCACTGCCCGCAGCACGTCATTGGCCATGCGCTGGGCCTTGAAGCCGACATCGACCATGGCGCTGCGCATGACCTTGATGGTCTGTGGATTCGTCGCGTTGAGGAAGAACATCGCCGCCGCATTGCCCGGTCGAAACGATTTTTGCCCCATCTTGCGCAGCAGGTTGCGCATGTTCATCGACACCTCGCCAAAGTCGATATCGACCGGGCATGGGTTCAGGCACTTGTGGCAGACGGTGCAGTGGTCGGCCACGTCCTCGAACTCTTCCCAGTGCTTCAGGCTGATGCCCCGCCGGGTCTGCTCCTCGTACAAAAAGGCCTCGACCAGCAGCGAGGTCGCCAGAATCTTGTTGCGCGGGCTGTACAGCAGGTTGGCCCTGGGAACATGGGTGGCGCAGACCGGCTTGCACTTGCCGCAGCGCAGGCAGTCCTTCACGCTGTCGGCAATCGCGCCGATGTCGCTCTGCTGCATGATCAGGGACTCGTGGCCCATCAGGCCGAAGCTGGGCGTGTAGGCATTGGTCAAATCGGCCTGTAGCGCAGGTCCTGCTTGCGCAAGATGCTCCTGATTTCGTAGCAATTTGCCTTTGTTGAAGCGGCCTTCGGGATCAACCCGCGCCTTGTAGTCGGTGAAGGGCTGCAGTTCCTCATCGGTCAGGAATTCGAGCTTGGTGATGCCGATGCCGTGCTCGCCCGAAATCACGCCGTCGAGCGAACGGGCCAGCACCATGATGCGGGCAACGGCCTCGTGGGCGGTCTGCAGCATTTCATAGTCGTCGCTGTTGACCGGCAGGTTGGTATGCACGTTGCCGTCGCCGGCATGCATGTGCAGCGCGGCCCACACCCGGCCCTTGAGCACGCGCTTGTGGATGGCGCTGCATTCCTCCAGGATCGGCTTGAAGGCGCCGCCACTGAAAATCGCCTGCAGCGGCGCGCGAAGCTGGCTTTTCCAGCTGGCGCGCAGGCTGTGGTCCTGCAGTTCGGGGAAATGCTGCGCCACGCCCTGCAGCCAGCCGGACCACAGGCCGCGCACCTCGGCAATCAGCGCCAGCGCCTGACCCACCCGGCCCTCCAGCATCTCGGACGAAGGAATCTCGCTGGCGTCCTCTACCTTGCCCAGCGGCAGGTTACCCTGGCGGAAAAACGCGTCCAGCGCGTCGCACAGCTTGATCTTGTTCGAGAGGCTCAGCTCGATGTTGATTTGCTCGATGCCGTCGGTGTACTCGGCCATGCGCGGCAACGGAATCACCACGTCCTCGTTGATCTTGAAGGCGTTGGTGTGGCGCGAAATCGCCGCCGTCTTCTTGCGGTCGAGCCAGAACTTCTTGCGCGCCTCGGGGCTGATGGCGACAAAGCCTTCGCCGCTGCGGGAATTGGCGATCCGCACGACCTCGCTAGTGGCGCGGGCCACCGCATCGGCATCGTCGCCGGCGATGTCGCCGATCAGCACCATCTTGGGCACGCCCGACACGCCGCCCCGGCCGTTGCCGCCGCGCTTGGACTTGGTGGCGTAGCCCACGGCGCGCAGGTAGCGGTCGTCCAGGTGCTCCAGCCCGGCCAGGATGGCGCCGCCGCGCTTTTGCTCGGCGAACATGAAATCCTTGATCTCGACGATGCTGGGCACCGCATCCTTGGCGTTGCCGAAGAACTCCATGCACACGGTGCGCGTGTGCGCCGGCATGCGGTGAACGATCCAGCGCGCGCTGGTGATCAGGCCGTCGCAGCCTTCCTTCTGGATGCCCGGCAGGCCGCTCAGGAACTTATCGGTCACGTCCTTGCCCAGGCCCTCCTTGCGGAAAGTCTTGCCGGCAATGTCGAGCCGTTCGGTGCGGATCGGCGTCTTGCCATCCGCCTCGAAATAGTTCAGCTCGAAGCTGGCCATCTCGGCGTCGTGAATCTTGCCCAGGTTATGGCCGATGCGCGTGACTTCGAGCCACTGCGCGTCGGGCGTCACCATGCGCCAGGAGGCCAGATTGTCCAGCGCCGTGCCCCACAGCACGGCCTTCTTGCCGCCCGCGTTCATGGCGATGTTCCCGCCGATGCAAGACGCCTCGGCCGAGGTCGGATCGACCGCGAACACAAAGCCTGCGCGCTCGGCCGCATCGGCCACACGCTGCGTGACCACGCCAGCTTCGGTCCAGACCGTCGCCACCGGCTGCGCCAATCCGGGCAGCGAGACCATTTCCACCTCGGTCATGGCCTCCAGCTTTTCGGTGTTGATGACGGCCGACTTCCAGGTCAGCGGAATCGCGCCGCCGGTGTAGCCGGTACCGCCGCCGCGCGGCACGATGGTCAGGCCCAGCTCGATGCAGGCCCTGACCAGGCCGGCCATTTCAACTTCGGTGTCGGGCGTGAGCACGACGAAGGGATATTCGACGCGCCAGTCGGTCGCGTCGGTCACATGCGAGACTCGCGACAGGCCGTCGAACTTGATGTTGTCTTTCAGCGTGAGCTTGCGCAGCCGGCGCTCGGTTTGCCGCCGCAGGCTGGCGACTTCCTCGAATGAGCTGGAAAACCTGTGGATCGCTGCCTGGGCGCCTTGCAGCAATTCGCCCACGATGGCGTCGCGCTCGCTGTCGGCATCGGGCGTGCGGCGCTTTTCGATTTCCGCCAGCCGGTGCTGCAGGGCCTCTACCAGCAGCCGGCGCCGTTTGGGGTTGTCCAGCAAATCATCCTGCAGGTAGGGGTTGCGCTGCACCACCCAGATGTCGCCGAGCACTTCGTACAGCATGCGCGCCGAGCGGCCCGTGTGTCGCTCGCCACGCAGCAGATGAAGCAGTTCCCAGGCTCGCGCGCCCAGCAGGCGAATGACCACTTCCCGGTCGGAAAACGAGGTGTAGTTATAGGGAATCTCGCGGATGCGGGCTTCAGAAGGCTTTGCGTGCGCGGCAAAGCCAGTCAATTCTTGGAGGGTGGTAGGTGCGTTCATCGTGAAAATTCAGCGGCTTCGGACCCAGGTCCAGCACGGTGGCTTCATATTATCGCAGCCCCACCTTGGCGCGGGCTGCCTGGCACAGCATCATGGAAATCCCGGTTGTCGGCAGCATCCGAAATCGTTTAAATGCTTATGTCACAAATGATTTCTATACTGCATGCCTTCAGCGTGGAAACCCCACGTTCACTCAGGAGACTCAATGAAAACCAATTTATCCATGCTCGCGCTTGCCGCCTGCGCACTGTGTGCACCTTTTACCAGCCAGGCACAGACTGAAATCCAGTGGTGGCACTCGATGACGGCAGTCAACGGCGAATGGGTCAACGACCTGGCCAAGCAGTTCAACGAAAGCCAGAAGGAATACAAGATCGTCCCGACGTACAAGGGCACCTACGATGAATCGATGACGGCATCGATCGCCGCCTTCCGGTCGGGCAACGCGCCGCATATCCTGCAGGTGTTCGAGGTCGGCACGGCCACCATGATGGCCAGCAAGGGGGCAGTCATTCCGGTCGGCCAAGTGATGAAGGATGCCGGCGAGAAATTCGACCCCAGCACCTATATCTCGGCTGTGGCGGGTTATTACACAGCGCCCAACGGCCAGATGCTCAGCTTCCCGTTCAACAGCTCGACCACCATTTTCTATTTCAACAAGGACGCCTTCAAGGCCGCCGGCCTGCCGACCGACAAGGCGCCGTCAACCTGGCCCGAAGTGGTCTCGGCGGCGGCCAAGCTGAAGGCGTCCGGCCACAAATGCCCGTTCACGACCGCCTGGCAGGGCTGGACCCAGCTGGAAAGCTTCTCCTCCTGGCACAACGTCGAGTTCGCAACCAAAAGCAATGGCCTGGGCGGCCTGGATGCGCGCATGAAAATCGATTCGCCGCTGCATGTGCGCCACATCGAAAACCTGGCCAACATGGCCAAGCAGGGCCTGTTTGTCTACAAGGGCCGCGGCAATGTGCCCGAGGCGAGTTTTGTCTCGGGCGAATGCGCCATGATCAACACCTCGTCGGGCTTTTACGGCAACGTGGCCAAAAATGCCAAGTTCGGCTACGGCCTGGCGCCACTGCCCTACTACCCCGATGTGCAGGGCGCACCGCAGAACACCGTCATCGGCGGTGCCAGCCTGTGGGTCATGTCGGGCAAGAAGGCGCCTGAATACAAGGGCGTCGCCAAGTTCTTCAGTTTTATCTCGACGCCAGAGGTGCAGTCGGCCAGCCACAAGCGCACCGGCTACCTGCCGGTGACCACCGCCGCCTACCAGCTCACCGAAAAATCCGGCTTCTACAAAGAAAACCCTGGCACCGACGTGGCCGTGACGCAGATGATCCGCAAGGTGACCGACAAGAGCCGCGGGATCCGCCTGGGCAACTATGTGCAGGTGCGCGCGATCGAGGACGAGGAGCTTGAACAGGTCTGGAACGGCAAGAAAACCGCCAAGGAAGCGCTGGACGCCATCGTCAAGCGCGGCAATGAACAGCTGGAACGCTTCCAGAAGGCCAACAAGGGCTGATCGTTCTTTCCCACGCACGGCGTCGCTACCGGGCGTTGCGCTGCCCGCCCCGCCTTTCCTCAGAAAAAAGGCCGGCGGGCTTTAACTTTCAGTGTTTGGTTTGGCTTGTTCTGCCAATAAGGCTTTATGGAAAAACGCGTCGTCTTTCGCTCAAGCTGGCTGCCGTGGCTGTTGATCGTGCCGCAAATGGCTGTCATCCTGGTGTTTTTCTTCTGGCCCGCTGCCCAGGCCCTGCTGCAGTCGCTGCAGCAACAGGATCCCTTCGGCACCTCGGTCGAATTTGTCGGGTTGGCCAACTTCAGGCAACTGTTCGACGACCCGAGTTATGTCGAATCATTCAAGACAACGGCCTTTTTTTCGGTGCTGGTCGCCGGCATCGGCATCACGCTGGCACTGGTCCTGGCGGTGTTCGCCGACCGGATCGGGCGCGGTGGCATCTTCTACAAGACCATGCTGGTGTTGCCGTATGCAGTGGCGCCGGCGGTTGCCGCCGTGCTGTGGGTGTTCATGTTCTCGCCGTCGCTGGGCGTGGTGGCCTATGCGCTGGGCAAGCTCGGCATCAACTGGAACCACCTTCTGGATTCCGGCCATGCCATGACGCTGATCGTGATGGCGTCGGTGTGGAAGCAGATTTCTTACAACTTCCTGTTTTTCCTGGCCGGGCTGCAGTCGATTCCCAAATCGCTGATCGAGGCCGCCGCCATCGACGGCGCCAAGCCTTGGCGACGCTTCTGGACGGTGCAGTTCCCGCTGCTGTCGCCCACCACCTTTTTCCTGCTGGTCATCAACGTGGTCTATGCGTTTTTCGACACCTTCGCCATCGTCGATGCCGCCACCCAGGGCGGGCCGGGCAAGGACACCGCCATCCTGGTCTACAAGGTCTATTACGACGGCTTCAAGGCGATGGACCTGGGCGGCTCGGCCGCGCAGTCGGTGGTGCTGATGGTGATCGTGGTGGCGCTCACGGTGATCCAGTTCCGCTATGTCGAGAAAAAGGTCCAGTACTGATGGCCCCCACGGTCGTGCACTTCGTGTCACTCCCTGCCCCCCAAGGGGGCCGCTGCGCCTGCGGCCCGGCGGAGCCGGTTCCGCGGCCCCCACTTGCGAATACGCAAGCTCACACTGTGCTTATTTTTGGGAAGTTGCACCATGGTTGAAAAACGCGGATCTCACGGGATTCTGGCCCATGCCATCATGCTGCTGGGCGTCTTCATCGTCGCCTTTCCGCTCTACCTGGCCTTCGTGGCGTCGACGCACACGGCGCAGGACATCGTGCAGGCGCCCATGCCGCTGCTGCCCGGTACGCACATGCTGGAGAGCTACAAGTCGGCCCTCTTCGGCAATGCCAGCAGCGCCGGCTCCAAGGCGCCGGTAGCGCACATGATGTGGGTCAGCCTGGTGTCGGCGCTGGTGATTGCCATCGGCAAGATCACGATTTCGCTGCTGTCGGCCTTTGCCATCGTCTATTTCCGCTTTCCCTTCAAGAAGCTGGTGTTCTGGATGGTTTTCGTCACCCTCATGCTGCCGGTCGAAGTCCGTATCCTGCCCACCTACAAGGTGCTGTCGGACCTGAAGCTGCTCGACACCTACGCGGGCCTGACCGTCCCGCTGATCGCCTCGGCCACCGCGACCTTTCTGTTCCGGCAGTTCTTCATGACCGTGCCGGACGAACTCACCGAGGCCTCGCGCATGGACGGCGCCAGCCCGATGCGCTTTTTCATCGACGTGCTGCTGCCGCTGTCCAAGACCTCGATTGCCGCGCTGTTCGTGATCCAGTTCATCTACGGCTGGAACCAGTACCTCTGGCCGCTGCTGGCCACCACCAGCGAGGACATGTACCCGGTCGTGGTCGGCATCAAGCGGATGATCGCCGGGGGCGACGGGCAAAACGAGTGGAACGTCGTGATGGCTACCGCCATCCTGGCCATGCTGCCGCCGGCGCTGGTCGTGGTGCTGATGCAGAAATGGTTCGTCAAGGGCCTGGTCGATACTGAAAAATAAGCCCCGGCCCCGCCCCAACCATTCAAACCAAGAACATCACCGCAGGCACAACAACCCTCATGGCATCCCTTTCCTTCAACAACGTCATCAAGCGCTACGGCAGCGGAAAAACTGCGGCGCAGGTGCTGCACGGCGTCAATGCCGAGATTGCCGACCACGAGTTCATCGTCATCGTCGGGCCGTCGGGCTGCGGCAAATCGACCCTGCTGCGCATGGTGGCCGGGCTGGAGGAAATCAGCGACGGGCAGATCTCCATCGGCGGCAAGGTCGTCAACGACCTGGAGCCGTCCGAGCGCGACATTGCCATGGTGTTCCAGAACTATGCGCTCTACCCGCACATGACGGTCTACGACAACATGGCCTATGGCCTGAAGATCGCCAAGGTGCCCAAGGACGAGATCAAGACCCGGGTCGACAAGGCCGCCAAGATCCTGGAGCTCGGGCTGCTACTGGCAAGAAAGCCGCGCGATTTGTCGGGCGGCCAGCGCCAGCGGGTTGCCATGGGCCGCGCCATCGTGCGCCAGCCCCAGGTGTTTTTATTCGACGAGCCGCTGTCCAACCTGGACGCCAAGCTGCGGGTGCAGACGCGGCTTGAAATCCAGAAGCTGCACCGCGAACTCGGCATCACCTCGCTGTTCGTCACCCATGACCAAGTCGAGGCGATGACGCTGGCACAGCGCATGATGGTGATGAATGCTGGCCGCATGGAGCAGTTCGGCACGCCCGAGGAGGTCTACAACCGGCCGGCCACCACTTTTGTCGCCAGCTTCATGGGCTCGCCCCCGATGAACCTGCTCAGGCAGGGGCCAAATGCGGATTTCGGCGGCAAGCCGGGGGCTATTCTGGGCATTCGCCCGGAACATCTGACGGTTGGCGCGACCGGCTGGAAGGTAGTGGTCGACACCATCGAGATGCTTGGCGCCGAGCGCCTGCTCTACTGCCGCCTGGGCGACGAGTTCCTGATCGTCCGCACCGACGAAAGCCTGTCGCTGGCGCCAGAGATTGGCGCCACGCTGCACGTGACCCCACGGCCAGACCGGCTGCACTGGTTCGATGCGGCCACTGGCAAGCGCCTTTGAGCCGCATCGATGGCAGCTCACTCGCACCATTGGCCCTATCCGTTCTGGATTGCCCACCGGGGGGCCGGAAAACTCGCGCCTGAAAACACGCTGGCGGCGTTTCGGCTGGGCGCGCAGCACGGCTACCGCATGTTTGAATGCGATGCCAAGCTCAGCGCCGACGGCGTTGCGTTTTTGATGCATGACGCCACGCTGGCGCGCACGACCAATGCCGCAGGCAAATGGGGGGCACACGCCAGCCCCACAGGGGGCGACCACGCCTGGGGCGCGTTGTCGCAGCTGGACGCCGGCAGCTGGCATTCCAGCGCTTTCGCGGGCGAGGCACTGCCCACGCTGGCAAACGTCAGCCGTTTTTGCCGCGCCAATGGGCATGCGCTGAACATCGAAATCAAGCCCACACCGGGCACCGAGCGCCGCACGGGCGAAGCCATCGGCACGCAGGCAGCCTGCTGGCAGGGAGCGGATGTTCTGCCCTTGCTGACCTCTTTTTCTCCGGATGCGCTACAGGGGGCGCTGCAAAGCGCTCCGGGCTTGCCGCGCGGGCTGCTGCTCGACAGCTTGTCCGCGGGATGGCTGGAAATTGCCCTGGCGCTGGGCTGCGTTGCGGTGGTCTGCAACCACGTCTTGTGGAACAGCACCATCGTGGCCAGGGTGCATGGCGCAGGCTTGCGTGCGCTGAGCTATACCGTCAACGACGAACCAGCGGTCCAGCGCCTGGTCGAACTCGGCACGGACGGCATCATTACCGACCGGGTCGATGCTTTCAGCGCGTCCAGGCACCCGAGGGCAACGGGCTTTTCAGCCGGCAAGCACCTGCCCGCGCAGGATGCAGCCCAATCAAACGGCTGATGACCTTGAATAATTTGACCTGCGCAGGGGGGCGCTAGCGCTTCCAGCCGCCGAGCTGCCACCACTGGCTGCACGCGATGGCGCACACCAGCGTCAGGTACGTCAGCATCTTCCCGTCGCGGCCCAGCAGCACCAGACCGCCCACGAGAACGCCGAGTCCCACTATAAAATTAATAGCTACTTGCGCATACCACGCTTGCGAAAATGCTTGTTTTGATCTAAAAAACCGGGCCAGCAGCCGAGAAAACAGCACCATCAGCAAAGCCAGCAGCGCGGCAGGCGCCGCCAGGTTGATCAGGTGGTTGGCAAGCAGATGAGCGTTCATGTCGGCAGTGGGTGGCGGTAAAACACAAAAGCGGCGGTTTGAAGGCCCGGGAGGCCATTGTGGCGGCGCATCGCCTGCGGCTGGCTAAAATTTTATAATCCTCCAATGTCAGTCTGGGCCCTGGGGCTAAACCATCACACCGCACCGCTGGATTTGCGCGGCCGCTTCGCTTTCGCCCTCGACCAGGTCGAGCCGACCCTGCGCGGCCTGCGCGCCTCGCTGGCCAGGCAGCCTGAAGCCACACTGCTGTCCACCTGCAACCGCACCGAGATCTACTGCGCCGGCGACACCAACGACCTGGACAACACCATGGCCTGGCTGGCGCACAACGGCGGGGTTTCGCCCGCCCTCTTGCGCGCCCATGCCTACACCTTGCAGGACGACCAGGCGGCGCGCCATGCCTTCCGGGTCGCCAGTGGGCTGGACTCGATGGTGCTGGGCGAGCCGCAAATCCTGGGCCAGATGAAAGACGCGGTGCGTGCCGCCGAAGACGCCGGCGCCATGGGCACCACCCTGCACCAGCTGTTCCAGCGGTCCTTTGCGGTGGCCAAGGAAGTGCGCAGCAGCACCGAAATCGGCGCCCACAGCATCAGCATGGCGGCAGCCAGCGTGCGGCTGGCCAGCCAGTTGTTTGAAGACCTGAGCGACATCAAGGTGCTGTTTGTCGGCGCCGGCGAAATGATCGACCTGGCGGCCACCCATTTCGCCGCCAAAAATCCAAAGGCCATGGCCATTGCCAATCGCACGCTGGAGCGCGGCGAAAAGCTCGCCAGCCGCTTTGGCGCCGAGGTGATGCGGCTGGCCGACCTGCCCAGCCGTTTGCATGAATTCGATGCGGTGATCAGCTGCACCGCCAGCACGCTGCCCATCATCGGCCTGGGCGCGGTGGAGCGCGCGGTCAAGCTGCGCAAGCATCGGCCGATGTTCATGGTCGACCTGGCCGTGCCGCGCGACATCGAGCCCGAAGTCAAGTCGCTGCCCGACATCTACCTCTACACGGTGGACGACCTGGCGCAGGTGGTGCAAACCGGCCGGGACAGCCGGCAGGCCGCCGTGGCGGAGGCCGAGGTCATCATCGACGCCGGGGTGCAGAATTTCATGCACTGGCTGGACCAGCGCAGTGCCGTGCCGCTGATCCAGCAGCTCAATGCGCAGGCCGATGCCTGGCGCGCCGCCGAGGTCATGCGGGCAAAAAAACTGCTTGCCCGGGGCGAATCGATCGACAGCGTGCTCGAAGCTATGGCCCGTGGGCTTACGCAAAAAATGCTGCACGGCACGTTGGCCGAGTTGCATGCGGGCGATGCGGGCAGCCGCGAAGTCACCGCGCAGGCGGTCTCCCGGCTGTTTCTGCGCGGCCAGCTCCCCAAGGCCGCGCCGGAACAAAAAGAGCGTTAGCGCGCCGCATTCGCCACCGCCGGCCTTCCCGGCCAATGGCCCTGTCGGTGTATCCTTCCGTTTTTTTGCTCTGTTCTGCTTTCATGAAACCCTTTCTTCGCCAAACCCTGGACCGCCAGCTCCTGCGACTGCATGAACTGGACGCGCTGCTGTCGGCCAGCGATGTGGTGAGCGACCTCGACCGTTTTCGCACGCTGACCCGCGAGCACGCAGAGGCCAGCGTAGTGGCCGAACAGTACAACCGCCTGACCAGCCGCGAGTCTGATCTGTCCAGCGCCGAAACCATGCTGGCCGAAGCCCGGCACGATCCGGAGATGGCCGCCATGGCCGAGGAGGAAATCGCTGCGGCCAAAGCCGATATCGTGCAAATCGACGAGGCGCTGCAGCTGATGCTGATTCCCAAGGACCCGGACGACAAGCGGGCGGCCTTCATCGAGATCCGCGCCGGCACGGGCGGCGACGAATCGGCGCTGTTCGCCGGCGACCTGTTCCGGCTCTACACGCGGTTTGCCGAGCGCAAGCGCTGGCAGGTCGAGATCATCAGCGACTCGCCAAGCGAGCTGGGCGGCTACAAGGAAGTGGTGCTGCGCATCGACGGGCCGCCGGACGTGATGGGGGTGGGCGTGTACGGCAAGCTGCGCTTCGAGTCGGGCGGCCACCGGGTGCAGCGCGTGCCGGCCACCGAAACGCAAGGGCGCATCCACACCAGCGCCTGCACCGTCGCGGTGCTGCCCGAGCCCGACGAGGCGGTGGCCATCCAGATCAACCCGGCCGACCTGCGCATCGACACCTACCGCGCCAGCGGCGCCGGCGGCCAGCACATCAACAAGACCGATTCGGCCGTGCGCATCACGCATTTGCCGACCGGCATCGTCGCCGAATGCCAGGAAGGCCGCAGCCAGCACGGCAACAAGGCCCAGGCCATGAAGGTGCTGACGGCGCGCATCCATGAAAAAGACCGCTCGGCCCAGGCCGCCAAGGACGCGGCCACGCGCAAGGGGCTGATCGGGAGCGGCGACCGCAGCGACCGCATCCGCACCTACAACTTTCCGCAGGGGCGGCTCACCGACCACCGCATCAACCTGACGCTGTACAAGCTGCTCAGCATCATGGAAGGCGACCTGGACGATGTCATCACGGCGCTGCAGGTGGCGCGCGGCGCCGAGCAGCTGAACGAGCTGGAAGCGGCGAACAACGGCGGCTGACCTGGGAAATTATTCAAATTCAAGAAAAATAGCCTTTTTGCGCACTATCCACGGGCGTAAGCAGCTATTATTTTTATAGCAAATCAAGGCAAGACCGTGAAACCCTCGACCTGTGCGCAAGCCCTGGCAGCGGCCCGGCAACTCGGGCTCGACCGGCTCGACGCCCAGTTGCTGCTGCTGCACGCGCTGGGCAAGCCCGCTGGCGACCGCTCTTGGCTGGTGGCACACGACACCGACGAACTCGCGCCCGGGGTGGCCGAATCATTTCGGTCGCTGAGCCTGCGCCGGGCGAATGGCGAGCCGCTGGCTTATATCGTGGGCAGCAAGGAGTTTTTCGGCCTGTCGCTGCAGGTCGACCCGCG
>JAQGLT010000046.1 GCA_028292745.1 Polaromonas sp.
GGCGCAGACGCTGCGCGAGTTGTGCCAGTGGGTGCGTGCGCAGCACGGCATCGAGGTGGGCACCACCACGATGTTCAAGACCCTGAGGCGGTTCGGGGTGACGCTAAAAAAAAATCACCCTGCACGCCGCCGAGCAAACGCGGCCCGACGTCGCGCAAGCCCGCCAGGACTGGAGCGCCCAACAACCAGAGTTGCCTGCCGCTCGGCTGATCTTCCTTGACGAGACCTGGGCCACCACGAGCATGGCCCCGATGCGGGGCCGCTCGCCCCGGGGCCAGCGCTGCCGGGGCTTTGCGCCCGCAGGCCACTGGCGCACCACGACCTTTGTCTGCGCGTTGAGCACGCAGGGACTGCGCGCGCCTTTGGTGCTGGACGGCCCCATCAACGGGCCTGCCTTTCGCGCCTGGGCCCGGCAGTTTCTCGTGCCCGAACTGCGGCCCAGCGACATCGTGGTGATGGACAACCTGAGCGCCCACAAGGTCGCTGGCGTGCGCGTTGCCATCGAGCAAGCCGGCGCGACGGCGAAGTACCTGCCACCCTACAGTCCAGACTACAACCCGATAAAGCCAAGTGTTTGCCAAGCTCAAAGCGATGCTGCGAAAAGCGCAAGCCCGAACCGTCGACGTCCTCTGGGACGTCATTGGCGAATTACTGGACCGCTTTGGCAGCGCCGAATGCGAACGCTACATTCGCCACTGCGGCTATTGCGGGTCAGGGTGAAGCCGCTCTAGCTCAAAGCCAACTCCACCTTTGGCTGAGGCCTTGTCTTTTAAAGAAGCCTTTTACCACCGACAAAGCCAAGCCGGTGTCATGCGCAGCTTTGGTACGGGAGTGCCTTTTTTGGGGTCAGCGCACTTCACAGTCAATCGCCTGGGGCTTTGAGATATTCGAAGTATTGCCCGGTACAGAAGTATTTGAGAAAACCGGCGGAGGAGCGAATTTGAGGGCAGGATTGTTGGGCACGAGAGTTGGCGGCTGGACCGAGCTACGAACGAAGCCAAATTGCCCGGCCGAAAAATTCGCCGAACCTCCAGCGTTTGATATAAGGACGGCACCATCGAGCACCGCCACATGCAGGCCTGGGGCGAGAGTCCTAGATGTAGGGGGTGAAGAAACGCCGACAGCAGGGGCGACGTACTGCGGGATGAACGTCGTCGCAACCTGCTCCACGAGGGGAAAACCTGTCCCGGCATCGCTTTGCACCGGGCTGGCGACCAAGGCCAGGCTGGCCCGCGCGTAAGCACGCCGAGCAAGGGCGGCGGCCGGATCAGGCTGGTAGAAAAGGTTGAAGCTCGCGGTGCCAGAGTCAACGGTGGTCTCACCCGCAGCGATGGTGAGGCGAGTGGCGCCAGGTGGTGTGACGGCGAGGACCTGGAGTTGGCCAGTCGCTAGGTTGAGTCTGCTTGCGCTGGTGAACTCAAGCCGGGTCTGCGGGCCCAGCACAGCTTGGCGGCCATCGGCTAGGCCAATACGAACGTAGGTGTTCTCCTCGCTCACAAGGGTGTCACCTGCTTCAACTACTGATTGTGGCGAGAGCACTTTCAGTGACCCATTGGCTTTGACCGCCATGACGAAGCCGCTAAGCTGGGTTACTTCGCCAGCCGGGGTGCCGGCGAGCGCTGTCTGTGCCCCGAAAAGCGACATGACTGACATGAGGGCCACGATGGCATAGGAATGGTTGTTCATGATCGGCCCCGGTTAGTTGCAAAACGTTTTCTTGATTGGCGCATCTGCTTTGCTCACAGCATTATTTGGCTGAGTGAATAGCTGGGTTAGCAGCGCAGTGTCGTTACTGCTGCTATTGATGATGTTGATCGTTGCATTCAAAGCCCGATCCACAGGTAAGTTGGCGCCGATCTGGG
The DNA here is from genome assembly GCA_028292745.1 of Polaromonas sp. Taxonomy (GTDB): domain Bacteria; phylum Pseudomonadota; class Gammaproteobacteria; order Burkholderiales; family Burkholderiaceae_C; genus Polaromonas. The sequence goes on from JAQGLT010000046.1 coordinate 1,863, forward strand.
CAGGCGGCACCACGACCGCGCAGCCCGGGCGGGCTGGGTTGCTGACACAGGCAGACACTGGCGGCAGCACCACCGCGCAGCCCGCAAGCGTCGGGGAGGCGACGCATTGACTCAGGGTCGGCAGCACCACCGCGCAGCCCGCAAGCGTCGGGGAGGCGGCGCATTGACTCAGGGGCGGCAGCACCACCGCGCAGCCCGCAAGCGAAGGTGCGGTCATGCATTGGCCCAGCGTGGGCAGCACCGCAGCGCAGCCGCTTGTGGCCGGGGCGGCGATGCAGGCGTTCAAGGTAGGGGGCGGCAGCACGGCCGAACAGTCGGCCAGCGCCGCGTTGGCGATGCAATCGGCCAAGGAAGGGCGCAGCACGGCGCCCTGCACCGTCACGCGGCCGCTGACCGAGCCCACGGTGGACTGATTGTCGAAGCTGCCGGCAGTCAGCGCGATGTTGCCTGCCTGCGAGCTGACCGGGCTCTGCAGCGTCAGGGTGCCGGCAAGGTCGATCTCGATGGGCCCGCTGCCCAGCGAAGTGATGCCGTCTTCAGGGCCGACCATGCCAATGACCAGCGGCATGTCGTTGCCGCGGTAGTTGAATCCACGGGCTCCGTTGGCGAATCCGGCCAGCCGCTGAACCTGGTTGCCTGAGTGGGTGAGGTTGACCGAGCCGGTATCCGCGCGCGCCGACAGCGTGACCACGCTGATGGGCGCCGTCTGGTTGATGTTGCCCGACGTCGTGCGCAGTTCCAGCCGGCTGCCGGGCCCGCCGCTAATGGCCGCGTTGATGTTGATCCCTGCGGCGGCATGGAGGGCCAGGCTTGTGTCGCTGGCCCAGGTCACTGGATCCACCACCTGGATGATACCGGCGCCTGTGCCCACGGTGTTGTCGGTGGTAACGACCACCGTGTTGCTTTCGAGCAAAGCCTGCAGGGTGGTGACGGTCAGGAGCGAATTGGTGACCGCTGCGGTGCCGCCGGCGGCGGAGGCGGTGATGGCGCTGGCCAGGTCGTTGGCGATGTAGATGTTGGTCGGATCCAGCAGCAGCGTGCCGGTCCGGCCGTTCGGCGCGCGCGTGTCAACGCGTCCGCGCATGTCGAGCATGTGGCCCGATGTCTCGACCAAGCCGCCGTCGCCCGATTGCGCGCCACCGCGGGCGCTGAGGCTGCCCCTGACGCGCGTCGTGCCGTCCGACCAGACAATCACCTTGCCGCCGTTGCCCGACGCCAGGGCATCGGCGCGGATCGTGGCCTCGCTCGACACGTAGACCTGCTGGGCGTTGGGAACGTCAAGGTTCTGGCCGCGGTAGTCGCCGCCGACCAGCACGGTACCCCCGCCGGCCTGGCCGCTGGCCTCCACGCGGGCGTTGCCCGTCAGGCCCACGCGCCGGCCCAGGAGGTGGACCGTGCCACCAGTGCGGGCATCGGCGCCGCTTACTACGCTGCTTAGGCCGCCCGCGCTGGTCACGCTGCCCGCTTCGAGCAGCAGGTCGCCGCTGGCCTTGAGCACGATCTGCCCGTTGGCTCCTACGGCAGCTGTGTCGGCGCTGACCAGGCCGCGCTGGTTGACCAAGTTGCCATAGATGCCGATGCGCCCGCTTTGGGCGACGATCTGTCCGAGGTTGACGGCCTGGTCCTGCGGCGCAGTGACCACCACGTGCAGAGCCGGGCTCTGGCTGTCGGCCAGCATCACGCTGCGGCCCGCGGCCAGCACGACGTCGCCGCCGGGCGAATGGATGAGGCCGCCGTTCTCCACTTGCGGCGCGATCAGGAGCACCTGGCCGCCCCCGGGCGTCGAGATGCTGCCCTGGTTGACGACGCTGCCCGCCACGGCGCCTGCGCTAAAGCTCATCTTGCCGGCCAGGAAATCACTGTTGGAGATCCCCAGGCTCGAGGCCACCAGCCCATTGACGTCCACTCGCGCACCGGCGCCGAACAGCACGCCGTTCGGGTTGACCAGGAAGACGCGGCCATTCGATTGCAAGGCGCCCAGGATCAAGGACGGCTGCTGCCCGGTGATGCGGTTGAGCACTGCGCTGGCGGCGTTTTGCTGGACAAAGCGCGTCACCTCGCCCGCCGCGATCGAGAAACCGGGCCACTGGATGATGGTTCCGGGCGTGTTGGTGATGGTGCGCACCGAGCCCAGCTGCTCGAAGCGGGCCTGGCCATTGACGACCGTCTGGGCGTTGGCGCCGCCGGCGAGCATGACGGCGGCGGTCCACAGGACCGCGGCAATGATGGCGTGGATTGATTTCATCTGCATCCTTGGGGAGCGGTCAATAGGAAAGGGACAGGACGATGTGCACCCGGCTGTCGCCGGCGGCGCGGACGCTGCCGCCGTCTAGCACCCGGCCGTAGTCCACCTGCACGCTGGCGCGCCGGTCCAGCGCAAAGCGCAGTCCCAGGCCGGCGCTGGCGATGGACATGCGCTGCTCTTCGCCCGGCAGGGCCTTGTTGCGCGAAACGCGGGCGGCATCGACAAAAGCGAGTGCGCGGCACTGCACCGGAATGGCCGCGCTGACCGGGCACCAGTTGGGCGACTGGATTTCCGCGCCGGCCAACTGGCCCTGGTCGCCGGCGACCTCACGCTCCTGAAAGCCGCGCACCGAACCGGCCCCGCCGGCGCCGAACTGCTCGCCGGGCACGAGCGCTGCCCGGGTCGCTTGGCCGCTGAACTGCAGGCGCACTTGCCAGTCGCCTTCGATCTGGCGGCTGTAGCCCACCCCGTAGCGCAGTACGCGGTAGCTGGCCGATGCGCCCGCGCGCTGGCGGCTGAAGTCCGCGTCCTGCCCGTTCGCCCCGCCAGGAATGTTCTGCAAGCCGGTCAATTGCAGGCTCATCTGCGCCGAGGGCAGGCTCAACTGGCCGGAATAGGTGAGCGACAGCGGACGGACCGTGACATCGTCGCCCATTTGAAAGCCGCCCAGGTCGATGTCGTTCTTGTAGGCCCGCCAGTCCACGCCGTAGATCAGCGTGGAGGCCAGGTCGCCCCACAGCGGCAGCGTGTAGTTGTAGCGCCCACCGAGGACCGTGCCTTTGCCGCTGACCTGCAGGTCCAGCACACCGGCCGTCAGCGTGCCCGAGTCCACGTTGGAATGGCTGGCAAAGAAATCCATCGAGTCGCCCAGCGCATACAGCGGCACGTGGTACCCCACGCCTAGCACGCTCACCTTCGACGGCTTTTCGGCCGAGGTGGTGTACTGCAGGGTCATCACCTGGTCCAGGTCCCAGACGTTGGCGTGCTGGTAGAGCATGCCCAGGCGCGTGCGGCCGGTCTCGGCGCTGCCGGTGTTGTCGGCGCTCAGCCCGATGCGCCAGGGCTTGCCCTCCGTCACGCTGATCACGGCGTCGACCGCATCGGGCTGCTCGGCTCCCTGCAGCGCCAGGGTGACCTGCTTGGCCGGGTTGGTGTTGGCCACCTTCAGGTTGGCCGAAATGTCACGGATGTTCGGTAGGGTTCCTTCGCGCAGCGCGGGAACGCTGGCGCGGATGTTGGCGGTCGAAAACGCTTCGTTGCCCAGCACGCGCACTTGGCCAATACGGGGCTCGATCACCTGCAAGCGCACCACGCCCTGGGCGAGTTCTTGCTCGGGCAACCGCACGAGCACTCCACTATAGCCGCGCTGTTGGTAAGCCTGCTGCAGCGCTTGCACCGCGCCCCGCACGTCGCCAAAGCTGCGTTCGGCGCCGGCGAAGCCCAGCAGCAGGCCTTCGACTTCGCTGGTGGACAACAGGTTGTTTCCCTCCACGGCGAAGCGCGCGATGGTAAAACGCGGTCCGCCGCTGCCTTGCGCATCGGCCGCCTGGGCGAAAACCGCGGCAGCGGACAAGGCAGCGACAACAAGGAGCGCGCAGGTACGGCGCAGCCGTGTCCCGTTTGGGAGTTTTTTCATGGCGTTGACAGTTGGGTCGGACGGCAGTCCGGCATGGCACAAAGACGGCGGGAGAACTTCACCGCCAACTAGGCGGGAAACCCGTTGAGTTTACCGATTGTTGAATTTTGTACTAAAAAGTATCAAAATCGACAAGCCTGTCACAAATCAAATTTCTTGGCATTCGCATGCCCGATCCACGTGCGAGCCGTGCTGAAAGGTTCTTGGAATGCGGACTTTCCAGGACACAGGCTCGCAACACTGCAGCGCCCACGATCAGAAATGCTCAATGTCACAAGTTTTAAGCCCCTTCACCTCGCCTGAGGTCTTGTTGCGTCAAGACATCTTAAAGTGTGCAGCCGCCTTAGCCTGCAGAAGAATGGATGGATGGACAATTGAAGTGCCTTACTTACCAGACCGAGCGTACCCGCTCAAAATGCTCGGCAAGGAAGTCCACGAGCGCCCGAACCTTGGGCGCGACATGCTTGCGGGTCGGATAAAGCGCATAAATGCCCAGTTCAATGGAGCGAAAACGCGGCATCAACTCGACCAGTGTGCCGGCTGCAAGGTCGTCCCCGATGAGGAACGTCGGCTGCAAAATGATTCCCTGATGCGCCAGCGCGCCCGCCCGGCACGTGTCGCCGCTGTTGGTGTGCATGCAGGGTTTGGTCTTGACGCTGACCTGACCCTCTGGACCCTCAAAATACCACTCGTCCTTGGTGGACCAATAGCTGTAAGAAACCACGGCATGACCAGCGAGTTCTGCCGGGTTTGCAGGCACGCCATGCGCCAGGAGGTATTGCGGCGAAGCGCACAGCACCATGCGCGTGCTGGCCAGGCGTTTGCTGACCAAAGTTGAGCTCGGCAGCATCGCAATGCGAATGGCCAGGTCATACCCTTCCTCGACCAGATCAACCACGCGGTCGGCCAGCGTCACGTCCAGCGTGACATCCGGATAACGCGCCCGAAACACCCCCCACAGCGGCGCCAGATGGCGGATGCCGAAGGTCACGGGTGCGTTCACCCGCAGCAGGCCACTGGCCGCGCCGTTGCGCGAGGTGATCTCGGCCTCCGCCTCTTCAACCCCCGCCAACAGCTCTTTGCAGCGCGCGTAAAACACCTCGCCCTCCCCGGTCAGCGACAGCCGGCGCGTCGTGCGGTGCAGCAGCCGCACCCCGAGTCGGGTTTCGAGGTCGCTAACGTAGCGCGACATGGCCGATTTGGGCAGTCCCAGCGCCTCGGCCGCCTTCACAAAACTGCCTGCGTCAACCACGGCATTGAAGGTCTGCATTTGCAGAAACCGGTCCATTGTGCTGCTTATTGAGTTAATTAATCTGATTTATGGCAGTTTATCACTCCAACAATAACTTATACAGTTCGTTCAGTGCATTGGCAACTTGCAGTGCCACCAGCAATAAAGCTCTTAATCAACTTGAAAGACACATATGGACATCCTCGTACTCGGCGCCGGCAGCATGGGCTCGGCTTTTGTCAAGCAACTCACTCGCGCCGGCCATCAGGTCCTAGTGACGGCCCGCAACCTTGAAAAAGCTCAGGCGCTCGCCGCCGCCCACCCCGGTGCTACGGCTGTCGCAACGGCCAACGCCGCCGCCCAAGCCGAGGTGGTTGTGCTCGCCACGGGTTACGGCGATGCCGTGAGCGCACTGCAATCGGTGGGCGATCTGACGGGCAAGGTCGTCATTGACCTCACCAACCCGCTGACGGCTGATTTCATGGCGCTCACGCTGGGCCACAGCACGTCGGCAGCGGAAGAAATTGCCAAGGCCGTGCCGCAGGCGAGCGTGGTCAAGGCCTTCAACACGCTGTTTGCGCAGGTGCTGGCCGAAGGCGCCGATTTTGGCAACGGCCAGACGGCAACGGTATTTGTAGCCAGCGACAGCGAACGCGCCCGCCAAACGGCCAGCACGCTGGCCCAGAGCATGGGATTCAAGACCGTGGATGCAGGCACGTTGAAGAACGCCCGATACCTCGAACCGCTGGCAGGCCTGAACATTTACCTGGGCTACGGCGCCGGGCTGGGCACCAGCATCGCTCCCACCTGGGTCCACAAAGCTTGACTCCAGATGTCCGAGACCCCACCCAACCTTATCAATCTACTTGCGCACTTATCATGAAACCAAACACTACTGACTACGCTGCCTTGGCATTGCGCCTGGCCCTGGGCGCCATGTTCCTGGCGCATGGCCTGCAAAAACTGCTGGTCTTCACCCTGCCTGGAACCGCCGGGTTTTTCGAGTCGGTCGGCTTTCCTGGCTGGACGGCTTACATCGTCGCACCCGCCGAAGCGCTCGCTGGCCTGGCCCTGATTGCTGGCTTTCACAGCCGGTGGGTGGCGCTGGCTGGCATTCCCATCCTGCTGGGCGCGCTGGCAGTGCACGCCGGCAACGGCTGGGGATTTTCCAATCCCAAGGGCGGCTGGGAATACCCCGCCTTCCTGGTGGTGACGGCAGCCGTGGTGGCGTTGCTTGGCGGGGGGCGTATTGCCGTTACCAAGCCGACGGCCTAACCCAAGCAAGCGAACAAGGAAGTAAGCGAGGCAGCCTGCGGCCGGCAATGGCAATGGCCGTGGCTTGCAGCGCTACGACTGCGCTGTGACAACTTTTATATGAACCTGGAGACAGCTA
>JAQGLT010000075.1 GCA_028292745.1 Polaromonas sp.
ATGGCCAAAGGCATCAAGAGCGCCGACAAAATCAACCAGTTCGTCGCAGCCGTTCGCGCTGCCGACGAGCAATTCAAAAACCTTGCGGGGCAGACCAGGCTGCATGCGCGCAGCGAATGAGCTGCTCTGTCCTCAACTGATCAAGACCATGTACGACTATCACCAACCTGACCTGACGGGCCATTTCGGCATTTACGGCGGCAGTTTTATCTCCGAAACCCTGACCCATGCGGTCAATGAGTTGAAGGACGCCTACGCCAAGTACCAGAACGACCCGGAATTCCTGGCCGAATTCAACTACGAGCTCAAGCATTTTGTCGGGCGGCCTTCGCCGATTTACCACGCTGCCCGCATGAGCCGTGAGCAGGGCGGCGCGCAGATTTACCTCAAGCGCGAAGACCTGAACCACACCGGCGCCCACAAGATCAACAACACCATCGGCCAGGCCATGCTGGCGCGCCGCATGGGCAAGCAGCGCATCATCGCCGAGACCGGCGCCGGCCAGCACGGCGTGGCCACCGCCACCATCTGCGCCCGCTACGGCCTGGAATGCGTGGTGTACATGGGCAGCGAAGATGTCAAGCGCCAAAGCCCGAATGTGTACCGCATGAACCTGCTGGGTGCCACCGTGGTGCCGGTCGAAAGCGGCAGCAAAACACTCAAGGATGCGCTGAACGAAGCAATGCGCGACTGGGTCGCCAATGTGGACAACACGTTTTACATCATCGGCACCGTGGCCGGGCCGCACCCCTATCCGATGATGGTGCGCGATTTCCAGAGCGTCATCGGCACCGAATGCCTGGCCCAAATGCCCGAGATGAACGCCGGCAGGCAACCCGATGCGGTCGTGGCCTGCGTGGGCGGCGGCAGCAACGCCATGGGCATTTTCCATCCCTACATTGCGCATGAAAACACCCGACTGATCGGCGTGGAAGCCTCCGGCGAGGGCCTGGACAGCGGCAAGCATTCGGCGTCGCTGCAGCGCGGCCTGCCCGGCGTGCTGCACGGCAACCGCACCTATGTCTTGCAAAACGAAGACGGCCAGGTCACCGAGACGCACAGCATCAGCGCCGGCCTGGACTACCCCGGCGTCGGCCCCGAGCATGCGTTCTTGAAGGACATCGGCCGGGCCGAATATGTCGGCATCACCGACACCGAGGCGCTGGAAGCCTTTCATTACCTGTGCCGCAGCGAAGGCATCATCCCGGCGCTGGAATCGAGCCATGCCGTCGCTTATGCGATGAAGCTGGCCAGAACCATGCGCAGCGACCAATCCATCCTGGTCAATCTCTCGGGCCGGGGCGACAAGGATATCGGCACCGTGGCCGACCTGTCGGGCGCCGACTTCTACGACCGGCCCTCGATGCGCGGCCTGGCGGTCAAGGGCGGCGTTGCAACAGCCCCCGAATCGTTCGACGCCAGCGGCGCAAAAGGCGCAGGAACCCAATCATGAGCCGTATTGCCGCTACTTTTTCCAGCCTCAAAGCCCAGGGCCGCAAGGCCTTGATTCCCTATGTGACCGCAGGCTTTCCGTTTGCCGACGTTACCCCCGAGCTGATGCACGCCATGGTGGCCGGCGGGGCCGACGTGATTGAACTCGGCGTGCCGATTTCCGACCCCAGCGCCGACGGCCCGGTGATCCAGAAAGCCGGTGAGCAAGCGCTCGGCTTAGGCATCGGCGTTCGCGAGGTGCTCGACATGGTGCGCATCTTCCGCAGCCAGGACAGCACGACGCCCGTGGTGCTGATGGGTTATGCCAACCCGGTCGAGCGCTACGACATCAGGCACGGCGCCGGCGAAGGTGAAAGCGCCTTCATCCGCGACGCGGCCGCGGCCGGTGTCGATGGCATGCTGATCGTTGACTATCCGCCCGAGGAGTGCGCCCTGTTTGCCGCCCGGCTGCGGGCGCACGACATGGACCTGATCTTTCTGCTGGCGCCCACCAGCACCGATGCCCGCATGGCGCAGGTCGCGCAGGTCGCCAGCGGCTATGTGTACTACGTCTCGCTCAAGGGCGTGACCGGCGCCGGCACGCTCGATGTGGCGGCGGTGGAAGCGATGCTGCCGCGCATTCGCCAGCATGTCAGCGTGCCCGTGGGCGTGGGTTTTGGCATTCGCGACGCCGCCACCGCCAAAGCCATCGGCAAGGTGGCCGATGCGGTCGTCATTGGCAGCAAGATCATCCAGCTGATTGAAAACCAGCCGCGTGAGCAGGTTGCCTCTATAGCGCACGACTTTCTGAAAGAAATCCGGACGGCGCTGGACTGAATTTTGACGGCAAGCCCGGCGCATAATTACGCTTTTCGCCCGGCCCGTGCGCCTCATGCAGGCCGGTGCGTCCATCTCCTGTTTAACATTTGACGATGCTTAGCGGCTGCCCTTTGCTGAAAATCCAGCAGCGGCCGCTCCAAGCCCACAAGGACCGACACCATGTCTTGGCTAGAAAAACTCCTTCCCCCCAAAATCAGCCCCATCCATCCGACCGAGCGCCGTCAGATGCCCGGCGGCCTGTGGATCAAGTGCCCGAGCTGCGAAGCCGTGCTGTACAAGACCGACCTGGAGAAAAACCAGAATGTCTGCCCGCAGTGCAGCCACCACCACCGCATCGGTGCGCGCGCGCGGCTTGATGCTTTCCTCGATGCCGAAGGACGTTATGAAATCGGCCAGGAAGTGCTGCCGGTCGATGCCCTCAAGTTCAAGGACAGCCGCAAATACCCCGAGCGCCTGAAGGAAGCACTGGAAAACACGGGCGAAACCGATGCGCTGGTGGTGATGGGCGGCGCCGTCCACAGCATTGGCGTGGTGGTGGCCTGCTTTGAATTCGATTTCATGGGCGGCAGCATGGGCAGCGTCGTGGGCGAGCGTTTTGTGCGCGGGGTGCATACCGCCATCGAGCAAAAAGTGCCGTTCATCTGCTTCACCGCCACCGGCGGCGCGCGCATGCAGGAAGGCCTGCTCAGCCTGATGCAGATGGCCAAAACCAATGCATCCCTAACGCAATTGGCCAAAAAAGGCCTGCCCTACATCAGTGTGCTGACCGACCCGACCATGGGCGGCGTGAGCGCCGGTTTTGCCTTTATCGGCGATATCGTGATTGCCGAACCGAAAGCGCTGATCGGCTTTGCCGGCCCGCGTGTCAGTGAATCGACCGTTAGCGTAACCCTGCCGCCCGGCTTTCAGCGCGCCGAGTTCCTGCAGACCAAGGGCGCGGTGGACCTCATCTGCGACCGCCGCGAATTGCGCAAGACGGTGGCCACTTCGCTGGCGATGCTGCTCAAGCAGCCGGCTGATGCGGTGAGCTGAAAAAATTTGCTCCCGCCCTGCGCATGGCGCCGATGACACGGCATGCGCAGAAAAAGAGATCATGGGATGATGTGGCATAACGAAAATTGAAGCCTGAGCCATGTCTGAAATACTTACCCTGACCTGCCTTCCCCTGTTTCCTTTGGGCACCGTGCTCTATCCCGAGGGTTTTTTGCCCTTGCAGATATTTGAGGTCCGCTACCTGGACATGATTGGTAAATGCCACAAGACAGGGGCGCCATTTGGCATTGTTTCACTCACTGAAGGCTCGGAAGTGCGCAAACCCGTCAATGCGGCGGAAAAAGGCGCACCGCCGAGCGGCGACGGTTTTGCGCATGAGGCCTTTAGCACCGTGGGCACCCTGGCCAGGATCACCGAGTTTTCAATTCCCCAACCCGGCCTGATGGTGATCCAGTGCCTCGGTATTCACCGCTTCACGATTACCCGGCGGCAACAGCTGAAGCACGGCCTGTGGATCGCCGATGTGACCCGGCTGGAGGAAGACCTGCCGGTCAAGATTCCCTCCGATCTGCAAAAAACCGCCGATGCGCTGGGCAAGCTGATCAAGGGCTTGCGGCACAGCAATACGCCGGCCGGGAAAATGCCGATCCGCGCGCCCTATCGCCTCGACGATTGCGGCTGGGTAGCGAACCGCTGGTGCGAATTGTTGCCGATGCCGCTGGCGCTCAAGCAACGCCTGATGGAGCTGGACAACCCGCTGGTCAGGCTGGAGCTGGTCTGCGATATTCTGGAACGCACCGGCATTTCACTCTGAATGCCGAGCAATTTTCCCGGATTCAGGGCCAGGATGCGTATTGGTTTGGCCGCCGCTGAAAAACGCTGCCTTAAAAAACTAAAATCAGCAGTTCCGCGCTTTTTCGCCGTTTCGCCTCTGCGGCGGTGCAGCGCCTGCCCTCTTCAGCCTTTTTCTTTTTCGGAACACACCTTTCTATGTCCAGCCACCCGCCCCCCCTCGCCGCAGGCAGCGTTGCCCCAGTCCACCACGAAGAAAACCAGCTCATGGTCGAGCGGCGCGAGAAACTCAGCGCCCTGCGCCAGCACCAGGCAGACGGCAAGGGCGTGGCTTTTCCGAACGACATCAAGCCCGCGCACCGCGCCGAGGGCCTGTTCGCCCAGTACAGCCACCTGAGCAATGAAGAACTGGAGCCGCTGGCGATCAAGGTCCATGTCGCGGGCCGCATGATGCTCAAGCGGGTGATGGGCAAGGCCAGTTTTGCGACCCTGCAGGATGCCTCGTTCGGCCCCACGGGCGGGCGCATCCAGCTCTACATCAACAACGCCGGCGTCGGCGATGAAGTGCATAGCGCTTTCAAGCACTGGGATCTTGGCGACATCGTGGCGGCGACCGGCACGCTGTTCAGGACCAAGACCGGCGAGTTGTCGATCCATGCCGGCAGCATCCGGCTCGTGACCAAGAGCCTGCGGCCGCTGCCCGACAAATTCCACGGCATGGCCGACCAGGAAGTCAAATACCGCCAGCGCTATGTCGATCTGATTATGGACGAGGCTGCCCGCAAGCGCTTCATGGCGCGCAGCAAGGCGGTCAGCGGCATTCGCGAGTTCATGGTGGCGAACGACTTTCTGGAGGTTGAAACGCCGATGCTGCATCCGATTCCAGGCGGCGCCAACGCCCGGCCGTTCAAGACGCACCACAATGCGCTCGACCAGGAAATGTACCTGCGCATCGCACCCGAGCTGTACCTGAAGCGCCTGATCGTCGGCGGCTTCGAGCGGGTGTTCGAGATCAACCGCAGCTACCGCAACGAAGGCATCAGCGTCCGCCACAACCCCGAGTTCACCATGATGGAGTTCTACGCGGCGTGGTGGAACTACACCGACCTGATGACCTTTACCGAAGCGCTGATCCGCGACGCGGCCCAAAAGGTCTGCGGCTCGCTGCAGCTGAGCTATGCCGGCAAGCCGGTGGACCTGGAGCCTGCCTTCGAGCGCCTGACGATCCGCGACGCCATCCTCAAGCACACCAATGCGGGCGACCACGTTGACGATGCCGCCTGGCTCACCAACGCCCTCAAGAAGCTCGGCCTGAACGAGGAAAAGAACCGCTTGGCCGGCCGCTCGCTGGCCAGCCTGCAGGTGATGTATTTTGAGGAACTGGTCGAGGAAAAGCTCTGGCAGCCGACCTTCATCATGGAGCATCCGACCGAAATCTCGCCGCTGGCCCGTGCCAACGACGAACGCCCGGAAGTCACCGAGCGCTTCGAGCTGTACATCACCGGCCGCGAATTCGGCAATGGCTTCAGCGAGCTGAACGACGCCGAGGAACAGGCCGCGCGCTTCAATGCGCAGGTCGATGCCAAGGACAGCGGCGACGACGAAGCGATGTTCTACGACCACGACTTTATTCGCGCCCTGGAATACGGCATGCCGCCGACCGGCGGCTGCGGCGTGGGCATTGACCGCTTGATGATGCTGCTGACCGACAGCCCCAGCATCCGCGATGTGATCTTGTTTCCCGCCCTGCGGCGGGAGGCGTGACACCGGCCACGGACACCTGCCACGTTCAAGGCAGGATGTCATGCGCCCTGCCCGACGCGCTGGGCGAGCGCTCCACCGGCATTCGCAGGTCGTCAAGGTAGTCGCGGGCAATGTCGACGCTGCATTTGGCGCCGAGCAGCGCGTAGCGCTTGAGCAGCCACTCCTTGGCGCACAGCTTGCCCAGATCACGCAGTGCATGGATCAGGCTGGCCTGGGTCGAGGACTTGGTCGAGGCGTTATATTTTTCCAGTTCGTCGCCGCCATCGATCCGGTGCATCAGCACATCCTTGTACTGGGCCGGGTCGAGCTTGCCTTCGGCCAGCAGCCGCTTGACAAAATCGATGGCGCGCATCTCGGCGACCAGGCCGGCATTGAAGGTGATTTCGTTGACCCGGTCGGCGATTTCGCCCGGCTGGCTTGGCACCTTGCCGCGTTGGATGGGGTTGACTTGCACCAGCATGATGTCGCGGCTCCTGCATTCATAGATCAGCGGATGCAGCGCCGGATTCCCGGTGTAGCCGCCATCCCAGAAATGATCGTCTTCAATCTCGACCGCCCGGAACACCTGCGGCAGGCAGGCCGAGGCCATGACCGCCCTGGCCGTCAGGCGCTTGCCTGAAAACACCTCCGCCTTGCCGGTCGTGACCCGGGTGGCGACGACGAACACGCGGGGCGTCGCCGGATGCCGGGCCGCGGCCAGCCGCTTGAAATCGACCTGCGACTCCAGAAAATCCTTCAGCGGATTGATGTCCAGCGGGTTGCTTTGATAAGGGGACAGCCGGCCAGACCAGTAGCGGGCGACCTCATCGGCCCAACCGGCGGCGGGCCAGATGCCGCCGCCCAGTTGCGCGAACAGCACATTGAAAGGGGCACGCTGCCACAGCGACATCGACTGCGATAGCGACGAGGAAAAGGCGCCCAGCTGGACAATGCCATTCCAGAAGGTCGTCAACGCCTGCCGCGCGGCATCGTGGCGGCTGGCAAGCGGCTTGCCTTCGGACTGCGCCATGCCATGCGCCAGCACAACGGCGTTCATCGCCCCCGCGCTGGTGCCGCTGATGCCTTCGATATCGATGCGGCCGTCCTCCAGCAAGGCGTCGAGCACGCCCCAGGTAAAGGCACCGTGCGAGCCGCCGCCCTGCAACGCCAGGTTGACAAGCGGGCGGCTCCCGGCCGTTTGGACTTGCGGGGCGGGTAAAGTATTCATCCGCCGAGGGTAGCAAAGTTAAGACTGGCCTGACCCGGCCAGCGGCAGTGGGCCTGGTTTTGATGACGGGAATAAAATTCACTCCCGGCCTAGCTTCTCGGCGCTGCCCGGAAGTCTCAAATTTATAGCTTTTTAGGCCTCTAGCGCTTGCTGGACAAGCGTTTACAGCTACAAAACCAATAGCAAATAGCATATATCCAATGAAATACCTCACCGGCTACCCTGACAGCCTGAAAGCCCAGGTGGCCCAGCTGCTGGCCCAGGGCCGGCTGGGCGAAACACTGCTGGCCAAATACAGCCATGCGCACACGGTGCGGACCGACAAGGCCTTGTACGACTATGTGCAGGCGCTGAAAAACGACTTTTTACGCAACGCTGAACCATTGTCGAAGGTCACGTTCGACAGCAAGCTCCAGGTCATCACGCATGCCCTGGGCACGCACACGACGATCTCCCGGGTACAGGGCAGCAAGCTCAAGTCCAAGCGCGAAATTCGCGTGGCATCGCTGTTCAAGGAGGTGCCGGTCGAGTTTTTGCGGATGATCACGGTGCACGAGCTGGCGCACATCAAGGAAAAAGCCCACGACAAGGCCTTCTACCAGTTGTGCACGTACATGGAGCCGCATTACCACCAGTATGAGTTTGATCTGCGGGTCTACCTGACGCATATGGATGCGGTGGGCAAGCTGGCCTGGCCTGCCGTGGTTTGACGAAAGGTTGTTGGCCGCGCTCAATTCATCGCATCGGTGCCTTGCTCGCTTGACAGCGCAGCACCGGCGCTTCGTTTATCCATCAAACCTGTTTTAAGCACCAAATAGGCTTCCAGCGCAGATGGCTATTGCGCAAGCAGCTATGGATTCAATAGCAGCCAACCTTTTCCAGAACGCTGCCATTGCAACCCAGGATGACTTGATTCCAGGCCACATGACGGCAGAACGATCATTGCGCCAGGCAAGCACGGCAATAAGCTCAGGCGATCAGGCCCAGCGCATGCATATAGGCCGGCTCGACCATCAATTCATCCCATTCAAGCGCGGGTTGTTGCGGCAGCAAGGCCAGCCGGCGCAATTCACTGGCTTCGAGCGCCTCCCATTGGCCCTTGAGCAGCATTTCCGCCATGCCATCGAGCAATTCATCTACCGGCTTGCCTTCGCCCTCGGACTGGTTGCACAGCAGCACCATGTCGCAGCCGGCATTGAGCGCGGCAACAGCCGCCTCGGTATAACTCACCTCAACGCCGTCAATCAGGCGTGCGCCCGCCATGCTCAGGTCATCGCTGAAGATGGCGCCACCGAACCCCAGCTGGCTGCGCAGGATGAAGTTCAGCCATTTGCTTGAAAAACCTGCTGGCCGGGTATCAACTTTTGTGTAGATTACATGCGCTGGCATGACGCTGGTGAGCGTGGTGTTGAGCCATTCATAAGGGGCGGCATCATCCGACAAGATGGCCTTGAGGCTTCGCGTGTCCACCGGAATGTCGATATGCGAATCCGCCCTGACGAACCCATGTCCAGGAAAATGCTTGCCGCAATTGCGCATGCCGCTTTGCAGCAGGCCATGCATCAGGCTTTTTGCCAGCAGGCTGACCACGCGCGGGTCGCGGCCAAAAGCGCGGTCGCCAATGATGCTGCTCAGGGAGGCGCCGGACCGCCCCCGGCCGGCCATGCCCGCCTTCCTGGAGGCCGCAAGCGAACCTGCTTGCGTGGGAGCCTCCTCCTGATGGTCCAGGTCCAGCACGGGCGTGAAGCTGAAGTCCACGCCGCAGGCCCGCAACTCGGCGCCCAGCACATAACCGCAAGCCGTGGCCGCGTTGGTGGCGGCGAGCTGGTCGCGCTGCCACTGCGCACCCAGGGCGCGCATCGGCGGCAGATGGGTCAGGCTGTCGGTGCGAAACCGTTGGACGCGCCCGCCTTCATGGTCCACGCAGATCAGCAGGTCCTGGCGCACGCTTTTGATGTCGGCGCACAGCTTGCCGAGCTGCTGGCGGTCTTTCCAGTTGCGGCCAAACAGGATGATGCCGCCGGTCAGCGGATGCTTGAGGCGGCGGCGGTCGGCCTTGCTGAGCGACAGGCCGGCGATGTCGATGATGAGGGGGGCGTGCTGGGTCATGTCAATATTTCAGGGTCACTATTAAATTGATAGCTGCTTTCGCAGAGTGGGTATGCGCTGGGACTACTTTTTCTCTACAACGCAAAAGCTGGCGGCATAGTCGGTCTCATCGGTCACGGTGATATGCGCCGTGAGTTCACGGGCTTCAAACCAATGCTTGAGCGCGCCATGCAGCACGATCTCGGGCTTGCCGCTGGCCGCCTTGGCAATTTCACAGTTGCGCCAGCTCATGGGCATGCGCAGCCCTAAGCCAATCGCCTTGCTGAAGGCTTCCTTGGCGGAAAAGCGCGTTGCCAGATAACTGACGCCCCGGTCCGGCCAGCGCAGGCCGCGCTCTTTCCACGTCACCATTTCTGCGTCGCTCAGGATTTTTTCGGCAAAACGATCGCCGTGCCGTGCCAGGCTGGCGCGGATGCGGCGGATGTCGCAGATGTCGGTGCCGATGCCGTAAATCATCCAGCGATGGCAGCCGGCGCGAATGCCTCATTGATGCAGCGCAGGTAGTCCTTGACGGCAGCGTCATACCCCAGCTCCAGGGCATCGGCGATGAGGGCATGGCCAATCGACACTTCAAGCACATCGGGCACGGTTCGCAGGAATTCGGTCAGGTTGTCACGGTTCAGGTCGTGGCCGGCATTGACGCCCAAACCCAGGGCGTGCGCGGCGCGCGCAGCGTTGGCAAACTGGGTCAATGCCTCGAATTTTTCAGGCTCCGACCAGGTGCGGGCATAGCTTTCGGTGTAAAACTCGACCCGATCGGCACCCACTGCCTTGACAGCCGCCATGGCTTCAGGAACAGGATCCATGAAGAGGCTGACGCGCACGCCCCGCGCATGCGCGTACTCAATGTGCGGCTGAAGCACCTCGGCATCCTGCGGGAAACTCCAGCCGTGGTCGCTGGTGAACTGGTCTTCACTGTCGGGTACGAACGTGCACTGGTGCAGCGGCAGGCCCCGGGCCGACAGGTCGCGCACGAAATGCATCAGGTTTTGCAGCGGATTGCCTTCGATATTGAATTCGCAATGCGGCCAGTCCTTCATCAGCGCTGCGATTTCATAGACATCGTCGGCACGGATATGGCGCTCGTCAGGCCGGGGGTGCACGGTAATGCCGTGTGCGCCCGCCATGAGGCACAGCTCGGCGGCACGCAGCACGCTGGGAATGTCCAGGTGACGGGTGTTGCGCAGCAGCGCCACCTTGTTGATATTGACCGACAAGGCGGTCTTGCGGGCGCCTGGGGAGGCAGGCGCAGCGGGAGGGTGTGGCGGGTGGGAGTGGAATAAGGCGATCATGGCGGAATCAATCGTTAAAGGGCTTGCAGGTCCATCATCATTTGCCGGGTTTTCAAAACCCTTACGCCGCAATGGTAGTGCAGCAAGGCGCGCAACTGGAATTTCAGCTCGTTTGCAACCGGAACACAGGCCCGCAGCGTATCCGAAAACAGGGCCTTGTCGCCCAACGCCTGCTGCAATGCCTGCCACTGCTCGCCCAACAGACCGGCGCGGTCATCGTCATGCGCCAGCCGCAATCCCGCCTCTGCCACCAGCACATAGCGCTGCAGCGGCTGCAGCGGCGAAAGGGTGGCGGTCTCGGCGTCGAGCGCCGGGAGCAGGCCAATGCCCTGCAGCAGGCGCAATTCAAATGCGCGAAGCGCCAACTGCAGCGTATCGCTGGTCTGGCTGGCCAGCAGCTGGACCGTGGCGGCATAGGCGTCGAACAGCACCGGATGCGGGTCATCGCGGGCCAGCAGGCGCATCAGCAGTTCGTTGAGGTAGTAGCCCGACAGCAGCGCATCGCCACTGGGCATGACATGCCCGCCCTGCCATTCGGCGCTCTTGAGGTTGCGGATTTCCGCATCGCCGCCAAAGGCCACATGCAAGGGCTGCAGCGGCAGCAATATGGGCCGGAAACTCGAACTGGGCTTTTTAGCCCCACGCGCCACCAGCGCGACCCGGCCGTAATGACGGGTAAACACATCCAGGATCAGGCTGGACTCGCTCCAGTCGTAGCGGTGCAGCACATAGGCCGGCTCGTTGCTGATGCGTTGGCTGGCCACGGGCAGGTCAGGCCCATAGCCGCAGCAATTGGCCGCCCCGGCCACTGCCTGCATGGAGCATGCGGTGCCTAACACTCCCCGCCCGTGCCAGCGCCGGCCGCGGAACTGCCTTTGCCAAGCTGCAGGCAGGACGGCCCCCTCGGAGGGGCAGCGCAGTACACGCAGTGACAAGCGTGGAGGCTTTACCTCCCCGCCCGTGCCAGTGCCGGCCGCGGAACCGGCTTTGCCGGGCCGCAGGCGGGACAGCCCCCTCAGGGGGAAGCGAACCGCGCGCCGCGGGGAGCGTGGGGGCCTGATTACTCATACCCGAAGGTCTTGACCCGCGCTTCGTCGTCGGCCCAGCCGGATCGAACCTTGACCCATATTTCGAGGAACACCTTGCCACCGGTCAGTGCCTCAAGTTCGTGCCGGGCTTCAGTACCGATGCGTTTGAGCTTTTCCCCCTTTTCGCCAATGATCATGCCCTTGTGTCCGTCGCGCTCGACGACGATGGTGGCCGCGATCTTGCGCAGATTGCCCTCTTCCTCGTATTGGTCGATGATCACGGTTGAGGTGTAAGGCAATTCATCGCCCGTCAGGCGGAACAATTTTTCACGAATGATTTCCGCAGCCATGAAGCGGTCGCTGCGGTCGGTCAGCTCATCGGCGCCATACATCCAGGGCTGCACCGGCAGGTATTTTTCACAAATGCCGAACAGGCGCTCGACGTCCTTGGCATTGTTGGCCGACATCGGCACGAATTCGGAAAAGTTATGGCGCTCCTGCATCGACCGCAGCCAGGGCGCGATTTCGGCGCGGCGGTGAATCAAGTCAAACTTGTTGGCCAGCAGGATAGCCGGTGTTTTTTCAGGCAACAGGGCCAGCACCTTGGCATCGGCCAGGTTGAACTGGCCGGCTTCCACCACAAACACAATCAGGTCCACATCATTGACCGCGCCAACCACCGTGCGGTTCAGCGAACGATTCAGGGCATTGCCATGCCGCGTCTGAAAGCCCGGCGTGTCAACGAATACAAACTGTGTTGCATGGCGGGTACGCATGCCGGTGATGCGGTGACGCGTTGTTTGCGCTTTGCGTGAAGTGATGCTGACTTTCTGGCCTACCAATGCATTGAGCAGGGTCGATTTACCCACATTGGGCTTGCCAACAATGGCAATCAGGCCGCACCGCTGCTCGCCAACGGGAGGAACAGGGGCAGCCTCAGACTTGTCAGCCGGCACGGCCGCACCGCGTGAAGCCAGTGCCTGGGTCAGCATGGCATCGAGTGCATCTTGACTCTGCCCTTGCCCGGCAAGTGCCTGGAGTGATTGCGCTGCCTCATCCTGCGGCGCTATTTTCTGGAGTTTGCTAGTAGGTTCTGTTTTACCGGTACTCATATTCAATTCAATTTTGTTGAACTGCAGTCCGCTAAAAAGCGCTGCAGCGATGCATCAGGATGTGCGTGCCTTGACGAACACCAGCATGACAGCGGCAGCGGCTTGCTCACCGGCACGGCGCGAACCGCCAATCCCGCGTTCGGCATGTCCAAACTCGGGGATTTCGCATTCCACCTCGAAAGTCTGCAGGTGGGCGGCGCCCGTGGTGGCAACCACGCGGTAATGAGGAAGGTTCATTTTGCGCCCTTGCAGCCACTCCTGCAATTCCGTCTTCGGGTCTTTGCCGATCGCCTTCATCTGCGGGTTGACCTCCACGTCCTTGAACAGACGACGCACCAACTGGTCGGCCTTGTTGAAACCAGCATCCAGATAGACCGCGCCGATAACCGCCTCCAATGCATCAGCCAGGATAGAAGGCCGATTTCGGCCGCCCGAACGGGCCTCCCCCTCTCCGAGCTGGAGCATTTCCGGCAAACCCAGAATGACGGCCAGTTTATGCAGGGTGTCTTGCTTGACGAGGTTTGCCCGGACACGCGATAAATCGCCTTCGGGCAAGTCGCTCAACTGCTCATACAGCAGTCCGGCCACGGCAAGATTCAATACCGAATCGCCCAAAAACTCGATGCGTTCGTTGTGATCGGCTGAAAAGCTCCGGTGCGTCAGCGCCTGCGCGAGCAACTGGGGCTTGGCAAACTCGTGCTGCAACCGCTTTTGCAACGCCTGCAACGCCGGACTGGAAGAAGAAAGGGCACGCACTTATTTCGAACGGCCGCTGTACTTGAGCAGCAGGTAAGCCGGGCCGGCCATGTGAATTTCACGGGTATAGGCAAATGACACGACGGTCTTGTCGCCTTCCTTGGTCACATCAAGGTCTTTTCCGGAGATTGAACGAATGTCGTCAATCTGTCCGGCCTTGTCGAAAATCGACCGCACTTCAGGGACCGTGGTCCCGACCGATGCTTTGTTGGCCGCCTGGCTAACAGCCTGAAACTCAAGCAGCGTTGGCAGTACCTGGGCCGCCAGAATGGCGCCGCATGCGAGCACGCCGCCCACAAATAAAATACCAATGAACGAAACACCGCGTTGCTGAGATTTCATGTGTGTTGCCCTGACTTGAATCAGTTTTGAATCAGTTGAAAACTGGAACGAAGACATAAAAATCCATGTCCAGCCGGTTTAATTGAAAGAACCGATGCGTTTGAGGTTGCCGAAATTCATCCACACAAAAAACGCCTTCCCGACGATGTTTTCCTCGGGAACAAAACCCCAATAACGCGAATCGAGTGAATTGTCGCGGTTGTCGCCCATCATGAAATACTGCCCTTCAGGCACTTTGCAAACCACGCCTTCGGTGCTGTAGCGGCAATTGTCCCGATGGGGAAAATTATCAGCGCCGGCAATGAAGGACGGGCGATTGTCATCGTTGAGCAGACGGTAGGTCCGGTCGCCGTTGGTTTCCTCGAACTGCTTGGCATAGCTCATTGAATCGACATCAAAAAAGTCAGGCAGCGGCGTCTTCGG
The DNA here is from genome assembly GCA_028292745.1 of Polaromonas sp. Classification (GTDB taxonomy): domain Bacteria; phylum Pseudomonadota; class Gammaproteobacteria; order Burkholderiales; family Burkholderiaceae_C; genus Polaromonas. The sequence continues at coordinate 14,090 of JAQGLT010000075.1, forward strand.
CAACAGCTTGCCGTTGATCGTGAGTTTTTTGTTGAGATAAGCCACCTCGTCGCCCGGAATGCCAACCACCCGCTTGATGTAGTCTAGGCTGGGCTTGGGCGGATAGCGAAACACCATGACATCGCCTCGCTGGGGGCTGTGATTGTCAAGCACCTTTAAATTGATCACGGGCAAACGCACGCCATAGTGAAATTTATTCACCAAGATCAGGTCATTGACCAGCAGCGTCGGAATCATGGAGCCCGATGGAATCTTGAAGGGCTCGAAAAGGAACGAGCGCAACAGGAAGACAACGATGATCACCGGGAACAGGCCGGCTGTCCAGTCCAGCCACCAGGGCTGCATGATGAGCTTGCTTCTGGCCTGTGCAGTGTTGTCATCCACCTGGTTAATGCCCATTTTCGCCAGTTCAGCCTGCCTTTTTGCCGAATTGGCCTCAAGCGCAGCCACCGCCTTGCGCCGCTGGGGCAAAAAGTAAACCCGTTCTGCCACCCAATAAAGACCTGTAACGACAGCAGCCAGGAACAGCAGCACTGAAAAGTTGCCCTCGACCATGCCGAAATACCATGCCGCCCCGTAGCTGACAAACGCGGCCAGTACCACGGCCGTGATGGAACTCATTGCACCGTGCATCAATCTTCCACCTGCAATATGGCCAGGAAGGCCTCTTGCGGCACCTCAACCGAACCGATTTGTTTCATGCGCTTCTTGCCTGCTTTCTGCTTCTCAAGAAGCTTGCGTTTACGTGAAATATCACCTCCATAGCACTTGGCGATCACGTTTTTACGCAAAGCCTTAATTGTCTCACGCGCAATAATATTGGCCCCGATTGCGGCCTGAATCGCGACGTCGAACTGCTGGCGCGAAATAATTTCCCGCATTTTGGCAACCACTGCCCGGCCTCGGTAAGCCGACTGGCTACGGTGAACAATAATCGACAGCGCATCCACCTTTTCGCCGTTGAGCAAAATATCAACCTTTACCACGTCGGAAACACGGAACTCCTTGAACTCATAGTCCATCGAGGCATATCCACGCGATACCGATTTCAGCTTGTCGAAAAAATCCAGGACAATTTCGCCCAGCGGCATTTCATAGGTCAGCATGACTTGCTTGCCGTGATAGGCCATGTTCAGCTGGACACCGCGTTTTTGGTTGGCCAGCGTCATCACGGCACCCACATAATCTTGCGGCATGTACAGATGCACCGTCACAATGGGTTCGCGAATCTCGTTGACCCGCCCGGCATCGGGAATTTTCGAAGGATTTTCAACCTTGATGATTTCACCGTCGGCCCTGAGCACCTCATAGACCACGCTGGGAGCCGTGGTGATCAGGTCCTGGTCAAATTCCCGCTCCAGCCGCTCCTGAACGATTTCCATGTGCAGCAGACCCAGAAAGCCGCAGCGAAAGCCAAAACCAAGCGCTTCGCTGACCTCAGGCTCGTAATGCAGGGATGCATCGTTGAGTTTGAGCTTTTCCAGCGCATCGCGCAGGGATTCGTATTCGCTGGCTTCCGAAGGGTAAAGCCCGGCAAATACCTGGGGTTGGATTTCCTTGAAACCCGGCAAGGCTTCAGTTGCGGTGAAAGCCGCACCCCCCGTACCGCCCTTGATCAAGGTAACGGTATCGCCCACGCGGGCGGCCTGGAGTTCCTTGATTCCCGCAATCACAAAGCCCACTTCCCCAGCCTCTAGTGCCTGGCGCGGCTCGGTGTGCGGTGTAAACACACCGAGTTGCTCGGCGTTATAGGTTGCCTCGCTGGCCATGAGCTTGATGCGGTCACCCTTGGCCAGACGGCCATCGACCACACGCACCAGCATCACCACACCAACGTAGGCGTCATACCAGCTGTCGATGATCATCGCGCGCAAGGCAGCAGCGGGATTTCCCTTGGGCGGCGGGATGAGCGCAACGACAGCCTCCAAAATCTCGTCAATCCCCATGCCAGTCTTGGCGCTGCAGGGAATGGCATCGGTTGCGTCGATACCAATCACTTCTTCAATTTCCTTGCGCGCATTGTCCGGGTCGGCCTGTGGCAAATCCATTTTGTTGAGCACGGGAACCACCGTTACGCCCAGGTCCAGTGCGGTGTAGCAGTTCGCGACGGTCTGCGCTTCAACGCCCTGGCTGGCATCCACGACCAAAAGCGCACCTTCGCAGGCAGACAGCGAGCGACTCACTTCATAAGAAAAGTCAACATGGCCCGGGGTGTCGATGAGATTCAGGTTATAGACCTGTCCACTGAGCGACTTGTATTTGAGCGCAGCAGTTTGAGCCTTGATCGTGATGCCACGCTCTTTTTCGATATCCATCGAATCCAGCACCTGCGCACTCATTTCGCGGTCCTGCAGGCCGCCGCAACGCTGGATCAGCCGGTCTGCGAGTGTTGACTTGCCATGATCAATGTGCGCAATGATCGAAAAATTTCGAATGTGATTCATCAACAGAAACGCCTAACTACTTGAATTGTTGCGAGGACAAAAGGGAGGCCACGCAAAAGACCATAAAAAAGGGCGCGTCTGACAGTGACGCGCCCTGAACCAACAATCTATGGCAACTGCGAAAGTTGGAACTTCATTGTAGGCAAAAAGCCAGCGCTGAAAAGTCCCGCATCCGGCAAACTGTTGCGCTTAAAGAATGGCAGCCAAAATCCTGGAAACAAGGTTCTTTACAATTTTATCTTGATTGATACCAAGCAATCGGGGTGCTGCTCTGGCATATGCACCCTGGTCACCTGCAAATACCGCTGTGCCAACCACCCGTTAAATTGCTGCCGCATTCTAACCAGCCCACTGGCAAGCCGATTTTTCTGGCATGCAGCAATTCAATGCATCTAGCCTCGTACCGGCTTGATGACCACAAATTGCGCCAGTTCACCTCGGCGTACCAGCACAGTGATGTTTTTGGATTTGTCTATCTTCGCCAGTGCCGCTTCAAAACTCTTCACACCCGCCACTTCCACATTGGCAATTGACACAATCACATCGCCTTCACGCAGTCCGGCCCTGGCAGCGGTGCCATCTACCGCATCGACCTTTACCCCGCCCTTGACATTGAGTTCTTTTTTCTGCTCGTCGGTTATTTCGCTGACGGACAGCCCAAGAGCCTGGGCAGGACCAGGCACTGGCGGCTTCGCTTTCGATTGGGCGACCGGTCGGGATGGCTTGTCTGCTTCGACCTCGGCGATCGTGACAGGCAGATCCTTGGTGGTGCCACGCCGGAAAACGGTGATCGTCACCTTGGTGCCCGGCTTGATATTGCCGACCATCCGGGGAAGGTCGCTGGCCTTGTCAATGGCCTTGCCATCAAATTTGGTGATGATGTCACCCGCCTCTATGCCGGCCTTCTCCGCTGGTGCGCCGGTTTCAACCCCCCTGACCAGAGCGCCCTGGTTTTTACCCAATCCGATCGATTCAGCGACGTCCTTGGTCACCTGGTCAATTTGCACGCCGATGCGTCCGCGCGTAACCTTGCCATTCACACGCAACTGCTCAGCCACACGCGTGGCTTCATCAATCGGGATTGAAAAGGAAATGCCCTGAAATCCCCCTGAACGCGAATAAATCTGGCTGTTGATCCCCACCACTTCACCGCGCATATTGAGCAATGGCCCCCCCGAGTTGCCGGGATTGATGGCGACGTCGGTCTGGATAAAAGGCAGGTAATCGCCCGTATCGCGCTGCTTGGCACTGACGATGCCTGCTGTTACCGTGTTTTCAAGTCCGAAGGGCGAGCCAATGGCCATGACCCATTCCCCCACCCGCAGACGACTGATGTCGCCGATTTTCACAGCCGGCAGACCCGTTGCTTCAATCTTGACGACTGCCACGTCGCTGCGCTTGTCGGCACCGATGATTTTGGCCTTGAATTCGCGTTTGTCCGTCAGCGTAACAATGACTTCATCCGCACCTTCGACTACATGTGCATTGGTCATGACAAAGCCGTCTGTCGTGAGAATGAATCCCGAACCAACGCCACGCGGCTGCTCTTCGTCCGGCTGCCCCTGATCGGGACGAGGCGTTCGGGGCATGTTCGGTGGCACCGGAATTCCAAAGCGTTTGAAAAATTCGAGCATTTGCTCATCGACTCCACCGCTGCCTGCTGCCTTGGCCTTTTCCAGGGTCCGAATGTTAACAACTGAAGGGCCCACCTGATCCACCAGATCGGTAAAGTCAGGCAATGTACGGCTTTGGGCCCACGCAGGCGTAACCGGTAGCAATGCGGTAGTGGCCGCAACCGCCATCAGGCCTGCTGCCAGATAAGGTCGCAGAGGTTTCAGGTTCAATTCAAGCATTTTCAGCCTCGTCATAAATAATTGCGTTAAACAAATCGAAAAACTGTCAGTTAGCACATCAGGCAACGCTGGGTCCACACCAGGTTCACCTAACCTCCCGGAAATTTTCGCCTGAAAAACCCGGGGTCAGTTCGTGCGGGCCAGTCCACTGGCAAAAAGCGCCAACGTCGCGGTCGGAACTTCGCCTACCAGGGTGATCCAATGCGCATCGATCTGTTTGGTCAGGGTCTGCGTGGCCCCCAAAGAAAGACTGGATTCACGAATATGGCGCTGCCGGTCAAATGGTTCTACAAAAATGGACACCGAGGCCAGACCGTCCGAAAAAATCCATTGCAGCGGCCCTTTGCCCGTCGCAGGAGCAGTCTGCGTGGCGGTTTCAGAAGCGAGTCGCTTGTAACAGCTCACCGCATTGAAACCTGGTACAGGTATTTTCAAGGCCCAGCCCTCGGCGTTGGCATTGGTTTTGACAAGCACCGGTTTTTCAACGCGGTAACCCTCCACCTTGGTCATCATTTGAATAAGCTTGTCCATCTTGACCGGCGCATCAAGCTGCAGTTCTGAAAAAGCGGCCTGCTCAACCAGCTTGCCCTCGGAGTCGAGCGTTTGCAGCTTTACGATCAGACCGTTCGCCCGCTCCGTCCAGACGCGGTAGCCGAACCGCAATGCGTCTTTTGGGATCAGCGTGACGATGTCCGCATCAACACCGGCAACACGCTCCACCCCTTCTTTTCGGAGTTTATAAAAGTCGGCAATACGGGTATCGGCCGACCGGAACATTTCAGGAAACAACCCCAGTGATTCACGCTTTTCACTACGGGCCACCTTGTGGTCGGGCATGAATGTAACAACTTGGTCGTTGTGCCTGAAAATTGAACGCGGCGCACCGGTCAGCGTCTCTACCCGTTCAACCTGCTGTTTGCCTTCGCATACATGCCAGATTTTGGCGCTGGACATGTTGCTGCCCGCAGACACCACGAAAGTTCCCGCATAGGACCGGTTAACGGACGACTGGTGCATGCGCATCAGCCAGTCGTTAAGGCTGCGTACATCTGCAACGGATGGGGGAATAGACGTCGTTTGAGGCTGAGCTGCTACGAAATTCATAGCTAACAGCGCAGTAAGCACAAGCGCGGAAAGCCTAAAATGCTTAAAAATCATGATAAGTAAATAACTCGGCATTACCTCAGCGCCCACCGATAGACTGTCCGTCTTGGGGTGCTTCAAAAGTAACACTGCGCAAAAATCCCGAGGACTCCTGCAGCGCGGAGGTAGAACCAAACTGCTTGTGCGCAGCCAAAAACTCCTCCAGCCGAGCGTCCCGAACCATCACACCCTGAGGTGATGCCACTGTGATTGGCACTGAATCCACCCTTGCCATTTGAGGGGAATCAGCCGGATGCCACAGGTTCGAAAGATTCCAGGCCACAGCAGAAACAGCAGCCAGCGAAGCCAATCCCGCCACCAGCTTCCAACGAAAATTGGCATCATTCGAGGCTGCCTCACGGGGAGGGTTCTGGAGCAACTTCGCAAGCGCCCTTTCAGGTGCAGCAGGCTGTGCGACGACCATCGCCTCCTGCAACAGTCGATTGTTCAGCCGGCTGACAAACTCCAGCTCTGACCCGACCAATCCAAGCGCAGACGAGTTGGCAGGTGAACGCAACACATCACCGATGAGGTGATAGGTATTCCAGCAACCGAGCGCAGTATTGTCATGGCTACAAGTATGAATAGCAACGACAACTTCGTCGTTGCTCAACTGGCCATCTGCCAAGGCGGACATCAATTCGCCAGGAGTCAAGGAGGGGTTCATGCGGTATAGGGGCAACGGATCTGCCGAGTTCTATTAGTAAATAACGTAAAACAAGGTTTTAAGAACATTTCCTGATAAGGAAAGCTGGCTACCAACGTTTACCTGTCTGGTTCTCGAGCAAGGGCTTGATCTTTGCGGAGATCGCCTCACGCGCTCTAAAAATACGAGACCGTACCGTGCCAATAGGGCAATTCATGGCTTGCGAAATCTCCTCATAACTCAAACCCTCGATTTCCCGCAATGTAATCGCTTCACGAAGCTCCTCGGGCAAGTCTTGCATGGCACCATTGATAATGGCTGCGATTTCCTTGCTTGCCAGCACAGCTTCTGGTGTTTCGGAAGTAGTTAGTTCGTTCTCGACTCGGGAAGTTTCATCGTCATCGTCTGATTTGTATGCATTTTCAGAAACCGTAGGATTCCGTTTTAAATCCATCAACGCTTTTTTGGCGGTATTGATGGCAATCCGGTAAAGCCAGGTATAAAACTGGGCCTCGCCCCTGAACTGCCCCAAGGCACGATAAGCCCGGATGAATGTTTCCTGGGCAATGTCTTCCACCAAATCCACATCACGAACCATGCGCCCGATAAGGCGCTGAATGCGCCGCTGATACTTGATCACCAACAGCTCAAACGCTTTCTGGTCGCCCGCTACAGTTCTCTCCACCAGCCTGGCATCGCTGTCTGAAGGTTGTTCGGAAAAGGGCGGCAGCTCGGCACTCATGACTTTGCCTGTGGAAGAGGGCAGGATTGCACAGCAACGGATTCAACCCCGGCCGAAGAGAGCAAAATGTGCGGCTCCAGAGCAAGGCAATCATGTTGCGGCAACGCTGTCGGTAACCTACGCGATGAGTAGACAGCGCGGCGAAAATCCAGCCAGCGCGTTGGAAAGGCAGTTTTCTCTACCCAGAGCCATAAGCTGGGGCCCGCCCGCTTTTCAAGCCTGAGCAAGAGCATCAATTGAAAATCAACAACCACCAACAGTTCATGCTCCGCACCATCGTGCTGCTGATAGCCCGTACTTTCTCCGCGCCAACTCTGGCCATTCCACTCCAGCTGGCCTTCGGGCATGCTTTTCCAGCTTTTTCGCACAGCAATCCCGGCGCCCAGAACAGAGAAAAATGCCAGCGTCATGCGCCAGTCCATTTGCTGCGCGGAATACCACCACAGCACTACTGAACAAAGCCCCGCCAGCCATATCGCCGCCAACAAGGTGCCCAAAAAAGACGAACGCCCAAACGGATAGACAACCGGTGGCGCGTTATGTGCGGTCAAGGCAGTCAGCAGGTTTCCATGCGCAAATAAACCGCAGCCAGAAAGTCAAGCGCCTTCAGACTCGCTTAAACACCAGCGTACCGTTGGTGCCGCCAAAACCAAAATTGTTCTTGACTGCTATATCAATGGTGGCATCACGCGCTGTATTGGCGCAGTAATCCAGATCACATGCAGGATCCTGATTAAAAATATTGATCGTTGGCGGAATTTTCTGGTGATGCAAGGCCAGCACAGTAAACACTGACTCAATACCGCCCGCGCCACCGAGTAAATGCCCAGTCATGGATTTGGTTGAACTGATTACCATGTTTTTTGCATGGGTTCCAAAGGCAGCCTTGATGGCATTTGTTTCGTTCAGATCCCCCAGCGGTGTGGAGGTGCCATGCGCATTGAGATACTGAACCTGGTCCGCATTGACGCCCGCGTTCTTTAGGGCCATGAGCATTGAACGCCGTGGGCCATCAATATCGGGAGCCGTCATATGGTAGGCATCGGCGCTCATGCCGAAGCCCAGAACTTCAGCATAAATTTTTGCGCCACGGGCCTTGGCATGTTCATACTCTTCAAGCACCACGACGCCACTCCCCTCTCCCAGCACAAAACCATCGCGGTCCTTGTCCCAGGGGCGCGAAGCGGTTTTAGGATCCTCATTGCGCGTTGACAAGGCCCGAGCAGCCGCAAAACCACCAACACCTAAAGCCGATACAGTGGCCTCGGACCCACCGGCCACCATCACATCGCAGTCACCGTATTCAATCATGCGTGCCGACAAGCCGATTGCATGAAGTCCGGTCGTGCATGCCGTCACGACAGAAATGTTGGGACCCTTGAAACCAAACTTGATCGATACATGTCCGGAAATCATATTAATGATGGTTGCCGGAACAAAAAATGGTGAAATTCGCCGCGGACCGCGATTCACCAACTCGCCGTGCATCTGCTCGATCAGCGGCAAACCGCCAATGCCTGAACCGATATTGCAACCGATGCGCGTGGCCAGCTCATGTTCAAGGGCATCGCCAGTAGGCAACCCACTGTCAGCCACGGCTTGGCAAGCTGCCGCCAAGCCTAGATGAATAAAGCGATCCATGTGCCGGGCCTCTTTTTCGGGGATGTAATCCGCGATATCAAAACCCTTCACCTCGCCAGCAAATCTGCAAGCAAGGTTGCTCGCATCAAAATGGGTAATCAGGTCAATGCCGGGTATTCCGGCAAGTAGACTAGCCCAAGAATCGGCCACGGTATTCCCTACCGGGCTGACACAACCCAGACCAGTTACGACGACACGACGACGGCTCATTCATTTTTCCTGAAAAAAGCCTGAAAAGACCGTAACTGGCTTTTTCAGGTTGATGATGGCAAGGGTGCGAAGCCCTTAAGCCTTTTGATGGGTATTCGCGTAGTCAATAGCGTTTTGAACAGTCGTGATTTTCTCGGCGTCTTCGTCGGGAATCTCAATGCCAAACTCATCTTCAAGTGCCATGACCAGCTCTACGGTGTCAAGAGAATCAGCGCCCAAATCGGCCACAAATGATTTTTCACTGGTGACTTGGCCTTCTTCAACGCCAAGTTGTTCGGCAATGATTTTCTTAACACGTGCTTCGATATCGCTCATAAATCCCTCTGAGGGTTGTAAATTAATCCGTGATTTTACCGC
>JAQGLT010000028.1 GCA_028292745.1 Polaromonas sp.
CTTGCAATCAATCTTGCTCCAGCTCTTTTTCCAGTGGAATCAGCCGCACCGCGTTGGCCTCGGGCAGGGCCTCGACATTGCGCAATGCCTTGCCCATCACCCGGCTGCGCTGCTCGGCGCTGGTCAAGGTGTTGAGCACTGTTTCGGTCTGCGACTTGACCTTGGCCAGCACGTCGCCGAACTTGCCGAACTCGGTTTTGACCGCGCCCAGCACCTGCCAGACTTCGCTGGAGCGCTTTTCCAGCGCCAGCGTGCGAAAACCCATCTGCAGGGAATTGAGCATGGCCAGCAGCGTGGTCGGGCCGGCCAGCGTGATGCGGTGCTCGCGCTGCAGGCACTCGATCAGCCCCGGGCGGCGCAGCACCTCGGCGTACAGGCCTTCGGTCGGTAAAAACAAGATGGCAAAGTCGGTGGTGTAAGGCGGCTCGATGTATTTTTCGCAGATCGACTTGGCCTCCAGGCGGATGCGCAGCTCCAGCGCCTTGCCCGCCACCTCAGCCCCGGGCCCGTCGGCGCGCTGTTGCGCATCGAGCAGCCGCTCGTAGTCCTCATTGGGAAACTTGGCATCGATCGGCAGCCACAGCGGCTCGCCCGAGTCCGAGCGGCCCGGCAGCTTGATGGCGAAATCGACCGGGTTCTTGCCGCCCCGCCGCGTCACCACCTGCGCGGCGTACTGGTCGATGGTGAACACCTGCTCCAGCAGGGCCGCCAGCTGGGCCTCGCCGAAAATGCCGCGCGTTTTCACGTTGGTCAGCAAGTGCTTGAGGTCGCCCACGCCCTGGGCCAGCGTCTGCATTTCCCCCAGGCCCTTGTGCACCTGCTCCAGCCGGTCGGCCACCTGCTTGAAGCTTTGGCCCAGACGCGCCTCCAGCGTGTTCTGCAGCTTCTCGTCCACCGTGCGGCGCATCTCGTCGAGCTTGGCCGAATTGGTCTGCTGCAGATGCGCCAGCTGCTTTTCAAGGGTTTCGCGCACTTCAACCATGCGGCGGGCATTGGACTCGCTGACCGCTTGCAACTGCGTGCTCAAGGTGTCCGACAAGGTTCTTTGCAGCAGGCCCAGTTGCCGGGAGAACGCGTCGATCTGCGTATTCTGGGTACGGATGGCTTCGGCGCTTTGCTGCACCAGCGTTCGCTGGAACGTGGCAAACACTTCCGCCAGTTCCTGGCGGCTGCCGCGCGAGTTGTCGCTGATCTCGCGCCGCAGTTCACGCTCGATCCGGTCATGGCCCGCTGTCAGCCCGTTCAGCAATTCGAGATGCCGCTGGCCGGCATGGTCGGCCGGTTGCCGCACCACCAGCCAGACCAAGAGCAGAAAATTGGCCACCAGCAAGGCCATCATCAACCAGAAGTCCATCTCTGAATTGCTATTTATTTAATAGCTAATACCGCAGGATTCAAGGGCGTTAACGGCTTATTTCCTGTAAAAAATGCAATCAGGTTGTCAGCTGCCAGACTGGCCATGGCCAGGCGTGTCGGCAGCGTCGCGCTCGCAATGTGCGGTGTCAGCACGACATTCGGGACAGTCAGCAAATCCGGGTGAACCTGGGGTTCGCCCTCAAACACATCCAGGCCCGCCGCTGCAATCGTCTTGTTGCGCAGGGCCTCCGCCAGCGCCGCGTCATCGACAATGCCGCCCCGCGCAAGGTTGACCAGCGTCGCGGTCGGCTTCATCTGCGCCAGTTCGGCAGCGCCGATGGTGTGGTGCGAAGCCTTTGAGTACGGCAGGACCAGCACCACATGGTCGGCGGTCTTCAAAAGCGCCTCCTTGCTGACATAACTGGCCCTGCAGTCGGCCTCCAGCGCAGCATCGAGCCGCGAGCGGTTGTGGTAGATCACGTTCATGCCAAACCCGTGCGCGCCGCGCTTGGCAATGCCCTGGCCGATGCGGCCCATGCCCAGAATGCCCAGGGTGGCGCCATGAATGTCCGAGCCGGCGAACATGTCGTAGCGCCATTTCGTCCATTTTCCGGCGCGCAGGTAGTGCTCGCTTTCGGTGATGCGGCGGGCGGTGGCCATCAGCAGCGCAAAGCCGAAGTCGGCGGTGGTTTCGGTGAGAACGTCGGGCGCATTGGTCGCCAGCACGCCGGCGGCGGTCATTGCGTCAACATCAAAATTGTTGTAGCCCACCGCCATGTTGGCGCAGATTCTCAGTTCTGGGCAGGCGGCCAGGACGTCGGCGTCGATGCGGTCGCCCCCGGTGGTGAAGGCACCCGCCTTGCCTTGCAGGCGCCGGATCAGCTCGGCCTTGGACCAGGTGGTGTCGGCCTGGTTGGCCTCGACATCGAAATGTGCCTCAAGCCGGGCAATGACTTCGGGAAATACCGCGCGGGCAACGAGAATTTTGGGCTTGCTCATGGGTTTTCAGCTTTCTTACTTAGGGGGTAACGTATTTATTTGAACCAGATGAAGGTCATGAGGATGAAGAGCGGCACCAGGATGCCGACCGACCACAGCATGTACCCGAAAAAGCTCGGCATCTTCACGCCGCGGTCTTCGGCAATGGCTTTGACCATGAGGTTGGGCGCATTGCCGATGTAGCTATTGGCGCCCATGAAAACCGAGCCCGCCGATATGGCGGCAAGCGTGCTGGCAAAGGTGGTCATAAGCGCCTGGGCATCACCCCCGGCCGTATTGAAGAACACCAGGTAAGTGGGCGCGTTGTCAAGAAAGGAGCTGAGCAGGCCTGTTGCCCAGAAGTACATCGCGGGGTCGGGCGAGCCGTCCGGGCGCGTCACCGCCGACACCACGGCGCCGAACGGGCCGTTGGCGCCGGCCTTGAGCATGGCGATCACAGGAACGATGGTGAGAAAAATGCCCGCAAACAGCTTGGCCACCTCGGCCATCGGCCCCCAGGAGAACTGGTTGTCCGCATGCACCTGGGCCGGGGTGATCTTCAGCGACACCAAGGTGATGGCGACCAGGCCCGCATCGCGCACCAACCCGGGCAGGCCGACGGCGGTGCCGGCGATGTTGAACACAACGGCCGACTTCCAGAAGCCGCTGAGCAACACCAGGCCGGCGATGGCGCCGAGCAGCCAGAAATTCGCGGCGCCGTCAAAGCCGATGGCCTTGCTGTCAGGCGTCGGGTCCAGGGGCACGACTTCATCCTTGCGCCGGCAATACCAGAAATCAAGCCCGTAAAAGATCAACAGCAGGCTGCCCACCAGAAACAGTGTTTCAGGAAATATGTGGCGCACGGTCCAGAAAAAATCCACCCCCTGCAGAAAACCCAGGAACAGCGGCGGGTCGCCCAGCGGCGTCAGCGAACCGCCGGCGTTCGACACGATAAAGATAAAGAACACCACCACATGCGCGGTATGCCTGCGGTTGTCATTGGCCCGCAGCAGCGGACGAATCAACAGCATGGAAGCGCCGGTCGTGCCCATGACGCTGGCCAGCACGGCCCCGATGGCCAGGATGGCGGTGTTCAGCCCCGGGGTGCCGTGCAGGTTGCCGCGAACGTGAATGCCGCCCGCCACGGTGAACAGCGCCGTCAGCAGCAGGATGAAGGGAATGTATTCTTCCAGCAGCGCGTGCAGGAAGCTCAGGGCAGCGGTGCCGGGGCCGAAAATCGCGGCAAAGGGCAGCAAAAATGCCAGCGCCCATGCACCGGCCACTTTGCCGTAATGATGGTGCCAAAAAGACGGCGACAGCAGCGGGAGCAAGGCAATTGACAGCAGCAGCCCGGCAAACGGCACGCCCCACAATGCAGAGAGGTGGCTGCCGTCAGGCGCAGCCGCAGACGAAAGTCCAGGCAACGGCAACAGCAGCGCAAAAACCGCAAACCAGCGGAAGGCTTTCATCGGGATCTCCAGGTGGCGCGGGGCTGCATGGCGCGCTCAGCGATTACCGGACGCTGGCTCATTTGGTTTCCATTTCGGTACGAGCTCAGGAGCAAAGCTGGAGAACCGTGCTGTAGCGGCCCAAGGCAAAGCAACGACCTAGCGGATGAAAACGCCATCAGGCCAGCGATGCCACGTCGAACACCTGGCGCAGATAGGCCAGGTATTTTTCGTCGTCGCACATGTTTTTCGAAGGAGTGTCGGACAACTTGGCCACGGGCTGCCCGTTGCAGCGCACCATCTTGATGACGATCTGCAGCGGCTCGAAACCCAGGTCGTTGGTCAGGTTCGTGCCGATGCCGAAGGCGAGCTGGCAGCGCCCGCGAAAGCGCCGGTACAGCTCGATCGTGCGCGGCATGGTGAGGCCGTCGCTGAAGATCAGCGTCTTGGTTTTGGGGTCGACCCGGTTCTGGATGTAGTGCGCCAGCATGCGCTCGCCCCACTGGAACGGATCGCCGCTGTCATGCCGGGCGCCATCGAACAGCTTGCAAAAGTAAAGGTCGTAGTCGCGCAGAAAGGCGCTCATGCCATACACATCCGACAGCGCAATGCCCAGGTCGCCCCGGTATTCCTTGGCCCACATCTCGAAGCCGAAGACCTGGCTGTCCCGCAGGCGCGGCCCGAGCGCCTGGCAGGCCTGCAGGTACTCATGCGCCATCGTGCCCAGCGGCGTCAGGCCCAGCTTCATGGCATAGAGGACATTGCTGGTCCCGGCCAGCTGCCCCTTTGCGCCCGTGCCCAGGCGCGACACCAGCGTGCGCAGGACTTCTTCATGCCAGGCCTTGCCGAAACGCCGGCGCGTGCCGTAGTCGGCGATCTTGAGCTCGCCCAGCCCTTGCGTCTGCAACTCCAGAATCTTGGTGTCCAGACGGGTGCGGCCCGCCTGCAGGTCAGGCTGCTTCTGGGTGTTGCGAAAATAAACCTCGTTGATGATCGCCAGGACCGGAATTTCGAACAGGATGGTGTGCAGCCAAGGCCCTTTGATGGAAACCTCGATCTCGCCCGACGGCAGGGCACTGACGTTCACGTATTTTTCGTTGAGCTTGAAGATGCCCAGAAAGTCCACAAAGTCGCTCTTGATGAAACGCATGCCCTTCAGGTAGCTGAGCTCGGCATCCTGGAAATGCAGCCGGCACAGGCCGCGTATCTCCTCGCGTATCTCGTTCACATAAGGCGCCAGCGGGCCGATGCCCGGCGCACTGGCGTTGCGGCACTTGAACCGGTACTCCACCTCGGCGCCCGGAAACTGGTGCAGCACCACCTGCATCATGGTGAACTTGTACAGATCGGTATCGAGCAGGCTGGTAATGATCATGTGAAAGGCCTCAAGGCGGGGTGGAGTCTGTAGCCAGGCCTTCACGCCGCTGCGGGCGGTCGGGCCAGGCGGCCAAGGCCGAATCAGGTGCCCAGAAAATCGACCTCGAACAGCAAGGTGGCATTGGGCGGAATCACGCCGCCGGCGCCGCGCGCGCCATAGCCGAGTTCGGCGGGGATGATCAGGCGCCGCGTGCCGCCCACCGACATGCCCTGCACGCCTTCGTCCCAGCCGCGGATGACTTCGCCGGCCCCCAGCGAGAACTGGAACGGCTGGCCGCGGTCCTTGCTGGAATCGAACTTGGCGCCCTGCACGCCGTCGTTGTAGAGCCAGCCGGTGTAATGCACCTTGACATACTGGCCGGCCTTGGCGATGGCGCCGGTGCCCAGCACCGTGTCGTCATACTGCAGGCCTGATGCGGTCGTGGTGGTCATAAAGATTTCCTTTGGGAATGTGGGATTGGAAAAAGAGTTAGAGGCAATTAGCGGGCTAATTTCACGAATCACTGACTTTACCCGCAACCAGCCACAGCAACCGGTCGGCGCGCGAGGCCAGCAGGCGGTTTTGCTCCACCACCAGCAGCGCCATGCCTTCTTCCTTGAGCGCCAGCAGCGCATCCCGAATCGATTCGACCAGCACCGGCGCAATGCCCTCGCAAGGCTCGTCGAGCAGCAGCACCCTGGGGCCGGTCATCAGCGTGCGGGCAATCGCCAGCATCTGCTGCTGGCCGCCGCTCATGTGGGCGGCGGGCCGATTGAGCAGGTTCTTGAGCACCGGAAATAGATCCAGCGCCCTGGCTTCGTGCGCCCTGGCACCGCGGCCGGCTGCGATGTGGAGGTTTTCGCGCACTGTCAGTTCGGTGAACAGCCGCCGGTCTTCGGCGACATAGCCCAGGCCCGCTTGCGCCCGGCGGTGGGTTTCCCAGCGCTCGATGGCCACGCCGCCCGCCGGCGCCTGGTAGCGGATGGCGCCCTCGGTGCGCACCTCCAGCCCCATCACCGCCTTGAGCAAGGTCGATTTTCCTGCGCCGTTGAGCCCCTGCAGCACGACCATTTCGCCGCCCGCCACTGTCAGCGACACCCCGAACAGGGCCTGCGCGGGGCCGTAAAAAGCATTCAGGTTGTCTACTTCAAGCATGCGAGGCCCCATTTTTACCTTTCGCTTGCGGGTCATCCCGGCCTTCGCCCAGGTAGAGCCGGCGCACTGTGCCGTCGCGCGAAATTTCGTCGAATGTGCCTTGCGCGGCCAGCCGCCCTTCAATCAGCACCAGCACCCGGTCGGCGGTGCCGGCCACGGCATCCATGTTGTGCTCGGTGTACAGCACGGCCATGCCCTGCCCGGCCAGCGTTTTCACCAGTTGCATCAACCCGGCCCGCTCGGCCTCGGCGAGCCCGGCGGCAGGCTCGTCAAGCAGCAGCAGGCGGGGGCGCGCGGCCAGTGCCACGGCCAGTTCCAGGCGCTTTTTGGCGCCGTACGGCAAGCTCAACACATCTTCCCCGGCCAGATCCGAAAGGCCGGCCTGCGCAAGCAGCATCTTCGCCGTGTCGCGGGCCTGCCGGTCCAGGCTTTTAAAGGCCGAAATGGCTTGTCGCCCAAGCGCTGCCTGCACGGCCAGCTGCACATTTTGTAGCACGCTCAAGGCTTCAAACACCTGCGCGACCTGGAACGTGCGCGCAACGCCCTGCTGCAGGCGGGCCGCCGGGGCCAGCTTGTCAAGCGCCCTGCCGTTCCACAGCACATGGCCGCCAGTGAGCGGATACTGGCCGGCGATGCAGGCAAAGCAGGTGGATTTGCCGGCGCCGTTGGGGCCGATCAGCGCCACGCACTCGCCGGCGGCGACCTCGAAACTCACGCCGTCGACCGCACGCACACCGCCGAAATGCTTTGCCAGCTGTTGCACCTGCAGCATCAGCGGACTCCTGCGGCAGCAGGCCGGCGGTGCCCGCGCAGGCGCGCCAGCACCCCCAACAGGCCGGAGGGCGATGCAACCATGATCAGCATGATGAAAACGCCCAG
Source organism: Polaromonas sp. (assembly GCA_028292745.1). Taxonomy (GTDB): domain Bacteria; phylum Pseudomonadota; class Gammaproteobacteria; order Burkholderiales; family Burkholderiaceae_C; genus Polaromonas. The sequence continues at coordinate 7,174 of JAQGLT010000028.1, forward strand.
CACGCCGCGCCAGTAAGTGACCTCGCGGCCCAGTTCGGCTCCGGCATAGGTCAGCACCAGGCTGCCCACCACCGCCCCCCAGAGCTGGTGCACGCCGCCCAGCAGCACGACCAGCAAGGCATCGACCGAGGTGGAGACAGCGGCCAGCGAGGGAAACACCGCCCCCTTGTGGGCCGCGAACAGCCCGCCCGCCAGGCCGGCCAGCACGGCGCTTTCGACAAACACCCGGTAGCGGAGCCAGCTCACCGGCAAGCCCGAAGCGGCAGCGCGCAAGGGTGCGTCACGCCCGGCCTGCAGCGCCGCGCCCATCACCGACCGGCTCAGCAGGCGCAAGGCCAGCACCGCGCCCAGTGCCAGCACGACCAGCAGCGCATAAAAGAGCGGCTGCCCGTCTGGCGTGACCAGCGCCAGGCCGATCAGGCCGTTGTCTCCGCCGGTCAGGCTCACCCACTGGGTGGCGCTGGCCCAGATCACCTGCGCCAGCGCCAGCGACAGCATGGCCAGGTAGACGCCGCTGCTTCTGACCACGGCAGCGCCGAACACGGCCGCCACCGCGAGCGCGGCGCCGCAGCCGGCCGCCAGCGCCACCGGCAGCGAAGCGCCACCCAAGGTGTGCGACAACGCGGCGCCATAAGCGCCCAGGGCAAAAAATGCCGCATGCCCGAAGCTCACCAGCCCGCCAAGCGCCATCATGGACTGCAGGCTGATGCCAAAAATCATCAGGATCAGCGCATCGGCCGCCAGGGTCTGCCAGTAGGCCCCCCCGGCCCACCCCAGGCCGGCCAGCAGCACAAAAGCCGCCGCGATGGCCGCCGTCCACGCCCAGCCCTGGCGAACGCCCTGGAACGTTTGCGCCGCCTCGCCCGCGCCCGCCTTGTCCAGCGCATCGGCCGGCCGGCCCCTGAGCCCTTGCGGGCGGAACACCAGCACCACCGCCATCGTCAAAAACACGATGACCAGCGTGGCCTGAGGAAACACGCTGATGCCCAGCGCATGCACCATGCCGATCAGCAGGGCGGCGACAAATGCGCCGCCGATGCTGCCCAGGCCGCCGGTGACCACCACCACGAAGGTCTCGACGATGACGTTCATGTCCATCTGCAGGTGCGCCGGTTCGCGCGGCAGCTGCAGCGCACCGCCCAGACCGGCCAGCGCGCAGCCCAGTACCACCGCGCCCAGCATCAGCGGGCGCGGGTTCACGCCCAGCGCGGCCAGCATCGAACGGTCCTGCGTGGCCGCGCGCAGCCGCTGGCCGAACAGCGAGCGCCGCAGCAGCAGGTGCAGGCCAAGCCAGACCAGCGGGCCGAGCGCGATCATTGCCAGCTGGTAGACGGGAAAAAACTCATCCCCGATCTGCACCGAACCCTTGAGCCCCGGAAAGCGCGGCGCAAACACCTCCTCGGGTCCGAAGGCCCACTGCATGGCGTCATGCATTGCCAGCGTCAGGCCGAACGTGGCGACCAGCTGGTACAGCTCGGGCGCCTGGGCCATGCGTCTTAACAGAAGAAATTCAACGATTGCGCCCGCCAGTCCTGCGCAGGCAGCTCCCAAAAGAATAGCAACAAGGTAAAGCGGCGCGCTGTCGCCCCAGGCCGGAAACCAGTCGGTCACCCAATGGGCCGTGAACAGCGCGCCCAGCATGAAAAAACTGCCGTGCGCGAAATTGACAATCCGCGTCACGCCAAAAATCAGCGTCAGCCCCGCCGCCATCAGGAACAGCGTGGTCGCGTAGGACAGCCCGCCGAGCAATTGGACGATCGAAAAGGTCATAGGGCAGCAGCGCCGCCACGGCCGCGCACCATCGATACCGAAAACCGAACGGAGAGCGTCCCCCCTCCATACGAGCACCGGCTGCGGAACTGGCTTTGCCAGGCCGCAGGCGGGGTGGCCCCCTCGGGGGGCAGCGCAGTACACGAAGTGACAAGCGTGGGGGCCATCAGTCCAGCCAGGTCGTGAACTCCGCAGCGCTGACGCGGGGCGTGCGAAAGGTATTGACCAGGGCCGATTCATCGGCATAGCCCAGCGCCATGCCGCACACCAGCATCTCGTTCTCGCCCGCGCCGATATGCGGCAGGATGATTTTGGAAAAACCGTTCCAGGCGGCCTGCGGGCAGGTATGCAGGCCGTGGCCGCGTGCGGCGATCATGAGGTTTTCCATGAACATGCCGTAGTCCACCAGTGAGCCCCGGCCCATCACCCGGTCCAGCGTGAACATCAGGCCGACCGGCGCATCGAAAAAGCGGTAATTGCGCTGGTGCTGCGCATGCATCTTGTCCTTGTCGCCCTTGGTGATGCCCAGCAGGCCGTACAGGCCCCAGCCGTTTTCGCGCCGGCGGTCGATATAGGGCGACACCCACTTTACGGGGTAATAGTCGTACGCTTCTTTGTATTCCGAGGCCAGCGCCGGGTTGTCGCGCAAGGCGTCATGCGCCTGGCAGACCTGCCCGATCAAATCATCCTTGCTGGCGCCCTGCAGCACATAGGCCCGCCAGGGCTGGGTGTTGGTGCCGGACGGCGCGCGGCTGGCGAGTTCGAGCAGGTGCAGGATGAGCGCGCGCGGCACCGGGGCCGGCAAGAACTCCCGCATCGACTGGCGGCTCTGCAGAGCGCGGTCCACGGGGTTGCCCTGCGGCGGGCAAGCGCTGCTGGGCGCATCGTCGGGCGCAAAATCGCCCGCCACCGCGGGACGCGAAGAAAAATCGCTTGGCATCACTTCAGCTCCTCCAGTACGCACAACAATTGGGGCGGCAGGGGCGCCGGCCGGCGCGTTGCCCGGTCGACATAGACATGGACAAAATGGCCTTTGGCGGCACACGGCAGTCCTGCATTGTCCGCAAACAGCGCCACCTCGTAGCGCACGCTGGACGTGCCGACACGGGCCACGCGAATGCCGGCCGAGACCGTCTGCGGAAACGCCAGCGGCGAAAAATAATGGCACTGGGTTTCCACCACCAGGCCAATCACGCTGCCGGCGTGAATGTCGAGCGCACCGCGCTCGATCAGCAAGCCATTGACGGCGGTATCAAACCAGCTGTAGTAAACGACGTTGTTGACATGGCCGTACACATCGTTGTCGGACCAGCGCGTCCCGATGCCGCGAAAAGCCTTGTAGGCACTGCGAAATTCGGCATGCGGGCGGGTGGGCGTCATAACCGGCTATTTTGCCAGCGCCTCTGCGGGTCTCGATTTCCACTTGCGCCAATACGCCAGCGCAACCCGCCAGGTATTCATCTGGACCTGCACGGTGTCGTCGATATTCACGCCGTAGCCGCCCGCCATCGAGAAAGCCAGGGGAATGCGGCGTTGCCAGGCCCAGTCGAAGACACGGCGGTCCCGGGCTTCCAGCCCGTCAAAGCTCAGGCTCAACCGGCCCAGGCGGTCGCCCTCAAAGGGATCGGCGCCGGCCAGGAACAGGACCAGTCCCGGCTCAAAGCGCCGCTCCAGCTCGTCGAGCGCATGCTCCAGCGCCTGCAGGTACGGCGCATCAAGGCAGCCATCGGGCAGCTCGACATCCAGGTCACTGGCCTCTTTGCGAAACGGAAAGTTCTTTTCACCGTGCAGCGACAGCGTGAACACGCTGGCATCCCCGGCAAAAATGCTGGCCGTTCCGTTTCCCTGGTGAACATCCAGGTCGATGACCGCGACCTGCAGCGGCTGCCTGGCCTGGCGGTGCTGCCGCGCCCATTCGGCCTGCATCAGACGGGCCGCCACCGCCGCATCGTTGAAGACGCAAAATCCACCTCCTTTATGGGCATAAGCATGGTGCGTGCCGCCCGCGAGGTTGGCGGCGATGCCTTCGGCCCGCAGGCCCGGAGCCAGGCCCAGGGCAATTCGCGCCGCCGCCACCGTGGCACCGGCCGAACGGCGCGCGCGCTCGGCCATGGCCGGGCTCCAGGGAAAGCCGATCTCCCGCTGGGCCGGCGGCGCCAGCGTGCCCTTCGTAATCGCCTCTATATAGCAGGGCGCATGCACCAGGGCCAGTTCGCCATCGGTGGCGGCGGGCGCCTGCATCATTTGCACGGCAGGCAGTTCATTCACGAGCCGCTCGCGCAGCAGTTTGTACTTGGCCATCGGAAAGCGGTGGCCCGGGGGCAATGGCAAAACGAAGTTGCCGGCGTAAAAGGCTCTCACGCGTCATCCATTTCCATCAAGTGCGCAGACCAACGAGGATACGGGAATGCGAGGCTCGCACCTGCCAGGGCTTGCGGATGGCGGCGTTTGCGGCAGCCCCGAACAGATGCAAGCCCCGCCCTTCGCCTGGCTGCAAGGATCATCAAATAAGGGATCTCAACTAAATTGTTGCAATGCAACAAAAGAGTTTGCAATATTACGGGTTTCTCCTATAATACGATCTATGTTGCAGTGCAGCAATTCAGCGCAAAGCAACTATTCAACCTTAAACACATATTTGGAGATTATTTATGCTGACCGCTGAACAACTGATGGCATCGCACAAAGCCAACATCGAAACCCTGTTTGGTTTGACCCAGAAAGCCTTCGAAGGCGTTGAAAAACTGGTCGAACTCAATGTTCAGGCCACCAAGGCCGCGTTGGCTGAAACCGCCAACAATGCGCAGGCCGTCATGGGCGTGAAAGACGCGCAAGAACTGTTGGCCCTGCAAGCCAGCATGGTCCAGCCCCTGGCTGAAAAGACCGCTGCCTACAGCCGCCACCTCTATGACATCGCCCAGTCGGCCGGCGCCGAAATCAGCAAGTCATTCGAAGGCCAGACCGCTGAAGCCCAGAAGAAGTTTGCCGACCTGGTCGACAGCGCAACCCAGAACGCGCCCGCCGGTTCCGAAACCGCAGTGACCATGATGAAAAGCGCCATGACTGCCGCCAACACGGCATTCGAATCCGTGCAAAAGGCCGTCAAACAAGCGGGCGACATGGCTGAAACCAACTTCAAGACGGTTTCCGAGTCGGCCGTCAACGCATCCAAAGGCGTTTCGAAAAAGCGTTAATCGCTATAAAAGCCTTGCAATGCGCCGCGCATCGCAAGGTTCAGGCAAATTGCTTGCAAAACCGTGTTGAATGAACCGGTTCAACCAGTTGTCTCCTCGGTTCCTTGCAGAAATTCGTTTCTCGGGTTCCGTTAAGCCCAATCTCACGATTGGGCTTTTTTTTTGAGCTAAATCAGGCGTCAGCGCATAGCCTTAAAGCACTGTTAGCTATTAAAAACGTAGTAAAGCCCTGAGTCGGCTTCAGGGCGGCCCTGCGGTCGCGGCAGCCAGCTTGGCCTTAAGGACGGGAAGCGCCGCCAGCATGGCCGCCCTGCCGGCGTCAATGGCCAGTTTTCGGGCCGAGAAATCGGCGCTTTTCAGGCCCGCAAGCGAGGGGCGCACCACCACGTCGGCTTCCTTGAGTTCGTACTGGTTGATGCTTTTCCCCATGATGGCAAACGTCTGCAGCAGTATCTGCAGCGTGTCGCCCGCCGGGTTGCCTTCGGGGGAACTGGAAATATCGACGGCAATCACCACATCGGCCCCCATCTGCCGGGCAAAGCGTACCGGCACCGGCGATACCAGGCCGCCATCGACATACTCGCGCGCGCCGATCTTGACCGGCACGAACACGGCCGGCACCGCGCTGGAGGCACGGACCGCCGTGCCGGTGTCGCCACTGCGAAACAGCACCGCCTGGCCGCTGTTGAGATCGGTGGCCACGATGCCCAGGGGAATGGCCATGTTCTCGATGAGGCGCCCGCCCACGAGTTGGTTGACGTAGCGGCCCAGCGCATCGCCGCGAAACATCCCTTTGCCAAAAATCGGCAGCATCCAGTCGGTGATTGCGACCTCTTCCATCCCCAGTGCGGTTTGCTGCAGCTGGGCGCTGGTCTTGCCGGTGGCATATATGGCCGCGACCAGGCTGCCCGCCGATGTTCCAACGACGACCTGCGGCTTGAGCCCGGCTTCTTCCAGCACCGCAATCACGCCGACATGGGCAAAGCCCCGCGCCGCGCCGCCGCCCAGCGTCAGTCCGAGCTTCAACGGTTTTTTGAGGGCGGGCGCCACGGTTTCCACCGGCATGGCGGGCCTGGACGGCGCAACCGGTGTCGATGTGCAGCCGGCCAGCAGCAGCATCATGGCCAAAACAGGCAACACTCCCCTGCCCAGCCAGGCCAGGACAGGCCGGCATGCCCAGGCGGCACCCGGCATGGCGCCCGTCGGGTTCACATTAAAACCCCGATGCAGCCAGGGTTGGACGCTTCGAAACTTATTACGACTAATTCGTATTTGCATTAAACTCATCGACTTTCAAGCTTTCAGGATTTTTCATATGTTCAAAAGAGCGCCACGATTTTTGCTGACGGGTGTTTGCCTTGCGGCTGCCTTGGTCGGTGCCGCAGGCAGCGCAAGCGCCCAGGAACAGGTTGTCAACCTGTATTCTGCCCGCCACTACCAGACCGATGAGGCGCTCTACGGCAATTTCACCAAGGCCACCGGCATCAAGGTCAACCGGGTGGACGCGGACGATGCGGGCATCCTGGCCCGGCTCAAGGCCGAAGGCACGGCGTCGCCCGCAGACGTGATTTTGCTGGTGGACGCCGCCCGGCTCTGGAAGGGCGATGCCGACGGGCTGTTCAAGCCCATCAAGTCGCCTGTCCTGGAAGCGGCCATTCCGGTCAACCTGCGCGCCAAGGCGACGCCTGAAGGGACGACCTGGTTTGGCTTTTCAACCCGCGCCCGCGTCGTGGTGTATGACAAGCTGAGGGTCAAGAAGGCCGATGTCGACACGTACGAGGAACTCGCCGACCCGAAGAACAAAGGCCTGTTGTGCACCCGCTCGGGCGCCCATCCGTACAACCTGTCGCTGTTCTCGGCTGTCACCGAGCATCTGGGCGAAGCCGCCACCGAGCAGTGGCTCAAGGGCCTGGTCGCCAACATGGCGCGCGACCCCAAGGGCGGCGACACGGACCAGATCAAGGCCGTGGCCAGCGGCGAATGCGGCATGGCGCTGACCAACACCTACTACCTGGCGCGCATCATGCGCTCCAGCGCGCCCGAGGACAGAGCCGTCGCCGAGCGCATCGGCGTGGTCTTTCCGAACCAGGAAAGCTGGGGCACGCACGTCAATATCGCGGGCGCCGCTGTCGCCAAGAATGCGAAGAACGCGGCCAATGCGACGAAGTTCATGGAGTACCTGGCCAGCCCCGAGGCGCAAAATTATTTTGCCAACGGCAACAATGAATGGCCTGTGGTGTCCACGGTGTCCATCAACAATCCGGCGCTCAAGGCGATGACCGGCGGCAGCTTCAAGTCCGAAACCATTCCGGTCAGCGCGGTGGGTATCAACCAGATCAAGGTCCAGCAGATGCTCGACCGCGTCGGCTACAAATAAACGGCAGCCGCCGCCCCGAAAGCCCGGCCCCCGAAAATGGCCGGGCTTTTTTCATGGCCCATAATTGACGTTTACGTTAACGTCAATTTCGGCGCCATTGCGCACTCTTTTTCCAACCTCCCAACTTTCAACCGAGGAACACTTCCATGGACATCGCAGGCAAGGTATTTATCGTCACCGGTGGCGCATCCGGACTGGGTGAGGGCACGGCCCGCATGCTGGTTGCCCAGGGCGGCAAGGTCGTGATCGCCGACATGCAGGCCGAGAAAGGCGAAGCCATCGCCAAGGAACTGGGCGAGGCCAACGCAGCCTTCGTGAAATGCGACGTGAGCCAGGAGGCCGACGGCCAGGCTGTCGTGGCCAGGGCGGTCGCGATGGGCAAGCTGATGGGCCTGGTCAACTGCGCCGGCATTGCGCCGGCAGAGAAAACCGTCGGCAAAAACGGCGCCCACAGCCTGGCCGTGTTCAGTAAAACGATTACCGTCAACCTGATCGGCAGCTTCAACATGATCCGCCTGGCCGCCGATGCGATGAGCAAGAACGCGCCCGAAGCCACCGGCGAGCGCGGCGTGATGATCTCGACGGCCTCCGTGGCGGCCTATGACGGCCAGATCGGCCAGGCCGCCTACAGCGCGTCCAAGGGCGGCGTGGTCGGCATGACGCTGCCGATCGCCCGCGACCTGGCCAGAAACGGCATTCGCAACATGACGATTGCGCCGGGCATTTTCGGCACGCCGATGATGTTCGGCATGCCGCAGGAGGTGCAGGACTCGCTGGCCGCGTCGGTGCCCTTCCCTTCGCGCCTGGGCACGCCGCAGGACTATGCCAAGCTGGCCAGGCACATCTTTGAAAACGACATGCTCAACGGCGAGGTGATCCGCCTGGACGGCGCGATCAGGCTGGCGCCGCGCTAAACGCCGGGCATGGGCTGGCAAGGTTGCGTTCCGCTATTTTTTTAGTAGCGGTTTTCGCCCGCCCAGCCTGCGCAAAAGGGCTAAATCGTTACTAAATGAGACCTCGCCTTCTCAGGCCTGGCTGCTCCGCGTACCATGGCATGTTCACCCTTTCTGAGGACATCCATGAAACGCCTGTTGACTTCCGTTGCCCTGGCCGCCCTGCTGGCGGCCTGCGCCAGTTCACCCACCAGCCCCTTTGCATACAGCACACCGGTGCAGCAACCGGAAGGATCGTCGGGTTTCACGCCCAAGCCCGGCTGGGCCACCACCAAGTTTGCAGTCGCCGCGGCCAATCCGCTGGCCACCGACGCGGGCTACCAGATCCTCAAGGCCGGGGGTTCGGCGATTGACGCGGCCATCGCGGTGCAGATGGTGCTGACGCTGGTAGAGCCGCAATCAAGCGGCATTGGCGGCGGTGCGTTTCTGATGCATTTCAACGGCCGCGCCGTGGAAGCCTTCGACGGCCGCGAGACCGCGCCCGCCGCAGCCGATGAAAACCTGTTCATGGGCGCCGATGGCAAGCCGCTGGCCTTCTACGATGGCGTCGTGGGCGGCCGCTCCGTCGGCACCCCTGGCACGGTGCGGATGCTGGAGATGGCGCACAGCCAATACGGCAAGCTGCCGTGGGCGCAGCTTTTCGCGCCGGCGATCCAGCTGGCAGACAACGGCTTTCGGGTCAGCGCCCGGCTGAGCACGCTGCTCAAGGATGAAAAATACCTCAAGAACGACCGCACCGCCGCGGCTTATTTCTACAAGGCCGACGGCACGCCGGTCGATATGGGCGCCACCTTGCGCAATCCGGCCCTGGCCGATGTGCTGCGAAAAATCGCCAGCCAGGGCTCCAACGGCCTGCTGACCGGCTCTGTCGCCCAGGCCATCGTGGCAAAAGTGCAAGGCCATGCCGGCAACCCCGGCAAACTGGGCATGGAGGACCTGGCGGGCTACCAAGCCAAGAAACGCGACCCGATCTGCGCTGACTACGCGGCCCGGGCCCAGGTCTACCGCCTGTGCGGCATGCCGCCGCCCAGTTCCGGCGCCATCGCGATCGGGCAGATCCTGGGCATGCTGAACCACACACCGGCCGCCACGCTGGCGCTGGTCACCGGCATGGGCGGCGTGCCCGGCACCGAGGGCCCCACGCCGTCGGCTGACTGGCTGCACCTGTACACCGAAGCGTCGCGCCTGGCCTTTGCCGACCGGGGCCAGTACCTGGGCGACCCCGACTTCGTGCAGCCGCCCGGCGGCAGCTGGATGAGCCTGCTCGACCCCGGCTACTTGAGCGAGCGCGCCAAGCTGATCCAGCCTGCCGGCCCCAGCATGAAAACCGCCAGGCCCGGCGTGCCGGGGGCGGTCAAAACGGCTTATGCGCCCATGCCGGAGCAGATCGAGTACGGCACGTCGCACATCAGCATCGTCGACAGCTTCGGCAATGCCATCGCCATGACCACCACCATCGAGGACCAGTTCGGCTCGCGGCTGATGACCGATGGCGGCACTGGCAAGGCGGGCGGCTTTTTGCTGAACAACGAGCTCACCGATTTCAGCTTCGCCCCCACCGATGCCGAGGGCAAACCGGTGGCCAACCGCGTGCAGTCCGGCAAGCGGCCGCGCTCCTCCATGGCGCCGACGCTGGTGTTCGACAAGAACACCGGCCAGCTCGTGATGAGCGGCGGCAGCCCCGGCGGCGCGCTGATCATCCATTTCACCGCCAAGACGATCTACGGCGTGCTGAACTGGGGCCTGCTGCCGCAGCAGGCAATCGACCTGCCCAACTTCGCCTCGCTCAACGGCCCGACGCTGCTGGAAGAAAAACGCTTCGCGCCCGCCACCGTGGAAGCGTTGCGGGCACGCGGCGCCGAAGTGCGCGAGATGCCGATGACCAGCGGGCTGCAGGCCATCACGCGCGGCCAGGCACACGGTATTGCGCTGTGGATGGGCGGCGCCGACCCGCGGCGCGAAGGCCTGGTGATGGGCGACTGAACTGCGCTTTGAGCCGCCTCGACAAGCGGTGCGGCGCCCATGCGCTGCATCGCCCTGCCCAGGCAGCCACGCGGTAAGGATATGGGTGAAAACCGCCTCCAGCGCTTTACCTATAAGCGCTTTCAGCTATTAAAACAATAGCATTTCTCAAACATCGATGGCGGCGGCCGAGCCCGCCTGCTTGCGCAGTTCAAACTTCTGGATCTTGCCGGTTGATGTTTTGGGCAACTCGCCAAAGACCACCGCGCGCGGCACCTTGAAGCCGGCGAGGTGTTTTTTGCAATGCGCCACGATGTCTTGCTCGGTACAGCGCGCGCCGGCTTTCAGCTCGACGAAGGCGCACGGGGTTTCGCCCCAGCGGGCGTCAGCCTTTGCCACGACGGCGGCCGACAGCACGTCCGGGTGGCGGTACAGCACGTCCTCCACCTCGATGGAGGAAATGTTTTCACCGCCCGAGATGATCACGTCCTTGCTGCGGTCCTTGATCTTGATGTAGCCGTCGGGATACATCACGGCCAGGTCGCCGCTGTGAAACCACCCGCCTTCAAAGGCTTCCTGAGTGGCCTGCGGGTTTTTCAGGTAGCCCTTCATCGCGATGTTGCCCCTGAACATGATCTCGCCCATGGTTTCGCCGTCCTGCGGCACCGGCGCCAAGGTTTGCGGGTCCAGCACGCGCGCATCGCGCTGCAGGTGGTAGCGCACGCCCTGCCGGGCGTTGAGCCGCGCCCGCTCGCCAATGTCGAGCGATTCCCAGCCCGCCTGCGCGGCGCAGGCGGTGGCCGGGCCATAGGTCTCCGTCAGGCCATAGACATGGATCAGCTCGAACCCCAGCGCTTCCATGCCCTCGATCATGGACGCGGGCGGCGCCGCCCCGGCCACCATCGCCTTGACACCGCTGCGCAGGCCGTGCTTCATGCTGTCGGGCGAATTGACCAGCAGGCCATGCACGATGGGCGCGGCGCAGTAATGGCTCACGCCGTGCTGGCGGATGGCATCGAAAATGGCCTGCGCCTCCACCCGGCGCAGGCAGACGTTGACGCCGGCGCGCGCCGCCACCGTCCAGGGAAAGCACCAGCCGTTGCAGTGGAACATCGGCAGCGTCCACAAATACACCGCGTGCTTGGGCATGTCCCATTCCAGGATGTTGGACACGGCATTGAGCGCCGCGCCCCGGTGGTGGTAGACCACGCCCTTGGGGTTGCCGGTGGTGCCGCTGGTGTAGTTCAGCGCAATCGCATCCCACTCGTCGCCCGGCAGCTGCCAGGCAAATTGCGCATCGCCGGTGCCCAGAAAGGCTTCGTAGGTGATGCTGCCGATTCGCTGCACCGGGCCGGTGTAGAGCGCATCTTCCACGTCAATCACCAGCAGCGGCGTGCCGGCCTGGCGCAGCGCCAGGGCTTTTTGCATGATGCCCGCGAATTCCGGGTCGACGATGACCACCTTGGCTTCGCCGTGGTCGAGCATGAAGGCCAGGGTTGGCGCGTCCAGCCGGGTGTTCAGGGCATTGAGCACCGCGCCCGTGGCTGGAATGCCGAAATGCGCCTCGACCATGGGCGGCGTGTTGGGCAGCATCACCGCCACCGTGTCGCCCTTGCCGATGCCATGGCGCTGCAGCGCGCTGGCGAGCTGGCGGCAGCGCGCGAAGACCTCGGCCCAGTTGCGGCGCAGCTCCCCGTGCACGATGGCCAGCCGGTCGGGGTACACCTCGGCTGTTCGCTCGATGAATGACAGCGGCGACAGCGGCGCGTAGTTGGCCTCCGTGCGCGGAAGGTTCTGGTCAAAGATGCTGGGCATGGTGATGTCCTCCGGTTGGATAAAAGGTCAGTCAGGGCTACTTCGGGGTATCGGTCCGCATCGGCTCTGGCGGGGCATCGGGCCCCACGGTGGCGATGCGCTCGTATTCTGAAATGACCTGCGCGCCCAGCAGCAGCAAGGTGGCGGCGATCTCCAGGCTCAGCAGCACCACGATGGCGGTGGTCAGCGAGCCGTACACCAGCCCCACCTGCGAAAGCGTGGCGAAGTACCAGACCAGGCCATGCCGCGTCAGCTCCCACAGCAGCGCAGCCGCCACGGCGCCGATCAGCGCATGGCGCAGCGACAGCCGGCCCACCGGCATCACCATGTACACAGAGGTCAGCACGAAGATCTCACCGGCCAGGCCCAGCAGGTAAAGCAGCACGACGGAAAATCCGCTGAGCGACCAGCTCCAGCCCAGGAACTCCATGCTCTTCTCGCCCAGCGCCTGAAAGCTGCCGGCCACCAGCGTCACCAGCAAGAATCCCAGTCCCAGGCAAAAAATATAGCAGTACGGCAGCACGGCGGAAACCAGGAAATGGCGCCGGCGAATGGCCACGCGGTGCAAAAAGATCACCGACATCGCGTTTTCGAGCACGGTGAAGGCCAGCGAGCTGAAAAACAGCATCGTGCCCAGCAAAACCCAACCCATCACATCCCGATGCGCCAGAAAATTGGTCAGTTCACTGACAAGGAAATCCGATTCGCCCGGTGCCAGCCAGCCGATATAGCGGCCCAGCGACTCCAGCAGGGCAGCCTGGTCAATCACATGCGACAGCACGATGGCGATCAGGATGAGCAGCGGAACAATCGACAGCAAGGCGTAGTAGGCGACGGCCCCGGCCAGCAGCAGGCCCTGGTTGGCCCGAAAGCCCTTGATGACTTGGAGCAGGAAAGCGCCCGGATGGGCAAGCACGTAGGCCGCCTGAGGTTCGAGGGTCATGAAAGGGCACCGGCAGTACAGGGCAGAAAAAAGGGTGAAGGCATTATGCGCGGCAGGACCGTGTCCCGAGCCTCGGGTGCGCCGGGCGCCGATGGACGGCTATGCTTAAATTGGCTTTCAACTTATGGCCATTCCCCAATCATTCATCCAGGAACTGCTGGCGCGCGCCGATGTGGTCGACATCGTCGGCCGCTACGTGCAGCTCAAAAAAGGCGGCGCCAATTTCATGGGCCTGTGCCCGTTTCATGGCGAAAAATCGCCTTCTTTCAGTGTCAGCCCGTCCAAGCAGTTCTACCACTGCTTTGGCTGCGGCAAGAATGGCAATTCGATCAGCTTTTTGATGGACCATGCCGGCATGACCTTTGTCGAGGCCGTCAAGGACCTGGCTCAGCAATACGGCCTTCAGGTGCCAGATGACGACGCTGTGTCGCCGCAGGACCGGGCCCGGGCGGCCCAGATGCGCGAGCAGCGCGCGACGCTGACCAGCGTGCTGGAAAAGGCAAGCCAGGCCTACATCAAGCATCTGCGCACCTCGGAGCGGGCGATCCAGTATTTCAAGGGGCGTGGCGTGTCGGGCGCCATCGCCAAGACCTTCAGCCTGGGCTATGCGCCTGAAGGCTGGCGCAGCCTGGCCAGCGTGTTTCCAGACTACAACGACCCGCTGCTGGTCGAAAGCGGCCTGGTCATCACTGGCGAGGCCGAGGGCGAGAGTTCCGGCGGCGAGGCCAAGCGCTACGACCGCTTCCGCGACCGCGTCATGTTCCCGATCCGCAATGTCAAGGGCGAATGCATCGGCTTTGGCGGCCGCGTCCTGGGCGACGACAAGCCCAAATACCTGAACTCGCCCGAAACGCCGGTGTTCAGCAAGGGTCGGGAACTCTACGGCCTGTTTGAAGCCCGCACGGCGCTGCGCCAGCACGGCTATGCGCTGGTCACCGAAGGCTATATGGACGTGGTGGCGCTGGCGCAGTTGGGTTTTGCCAATGCGGTGGCCACGCTGGGCACGGCCTGCACGTCCGAGCACGTGCAAAAGCTGTTCCGCTTCACTGATTCGGTGGTGTTCAGCTTTGACGGCGACAGCGCGGGCCGGCGGGCCGGGCGCAAGGCGCTGGATGCCGCCCTGCCCTTTGCCACCGACGTGCGAACCGTCAAGTTCCTGTTTTTGCCCCCCGAACACGATCCGGACAGTTTCATCCGGGCGCACGGCAAGGAGGGCTTTGCCGCTTATGTTGCCAAGGCCATGCCGCTGAGCCGGTTTTTATTGGAGGCCGCGGGCGAAGGCTGCGACCTGGACACCGCCGAGGGCCGCGCCCACATGGCCAGCAACGCCAGGCCACTCTGGAGTGCGCTGCCCGAGGGCGGACTCAAGCCGCAGTTACTGGCCGAGATTGCCGAGCAGGTGATGATCGACAGCCGGGAGTTGCTGCAGCTTTGGCAGGGCGCTTCGGGCAACCGCAGGACAAGTTATAAAAGCAATAGCGCACCGCGCCCGCCCCTCAAGGGCTACACGCCGGAAACACCTTCAAATTCTGCGGCTGGTGATGGCATGCCTGAATTTGACGACTATGCGTCCCACGCTCGCGAGGAGTCGGACTACAGCGCCTCTGAACCCCATTTCCTACCGCCGGCCAGGCCGCCGGGAAAGTTCAGCCGTTCCGGTCCCTCCCCGCGCAGCGCAGCGCGCCGCGTGAGCGGCCGCATCCAGCCGGCCAGCCGCGAGGACCGGCTGCTCAGGCTGCTGCTGACCGAGGCGCAAGGCTGGGACCAGCTCAGCACCGAAGAGCACGATTTGCTGCTGGCATTGCCCGCGCCGCACGGGCCCTTGTTTGCCTGGCTGGAGAGCCAGTTGCATGAGCACGGGCCGCAGTCATGGGCGGTTTTGCGGGAGGGCCTGCGCGGCCATCCGCAGGAGCACCATGCGCTCGCCCAGTTCGCGGAGGTTCTGGAGGGGGTCAACTACGACTGGGGCGAAGCGCGCCGCATACTGGCGCAGCTGAGGCAAATCAAGCTCGACAGCGAAATAGCGGACCTGGTTGCACGGGCGCCTCAGGAGCCTGCTGTTCTGGCGCGTTTGCGCGAACTGCTCGCGCAATCCAAGGTACAGAAGTCCCGCTCCTAGCACTTGAGCCGATCGCCAAAGGGAAAACCAACCTGCTTGAGGAAGGTTGGCAATTGCCCTTGAATGCCCGGCCCACCATGACTTTTCGGGTATAATCCGATTTTTCTCGGCAAGCGCGACAGCAGCACCTCCGGCACCGGCCCCCTTCGACCTCAAGGGAACTCACAGATGAGACGGCCACCCTACCGCAAGGACTGCATTCCAAATGTTCGCCCAACCAGCTTGCCCAAAAATAAGCAGTCTCTTGCGCATGCATCGACTGCCTTTATTTTTTTAGCTCCTGTCTCGGATTCTCATTTTTGTCGCCTGCCTCTTGACGCCCGTCAGGTGCGCACGCATGTACGTTGACTGATCACTTTTCGCTATCGCGCCCTTTTCCGTTTTCCAATAACCGGAGGTTCCATGCCTTTTGCAAAGTCCACGCCTGCCACGCCACCTAAAGCTGTCTCCGCCGCCCGGCCGCCGACACGGCCTGCGGCAAAGACGCCAGCCCAGCCTTCTGCGAAGGTGGTTGCGGTCAGTGCAAAGGTTGAAAAACCACAAAAGCCCGCCATATCAGATAAAGCCAGCAACCTACATGTCGCGGCGAGCAAAAAGCCCTTGAATCCTGCAACCCCTGATATGTCCCTGAAGAAAGTTCCTGCCGTGCAGCCCAAGTCCACTCAAGCCCAACTTCTCGCCGCTGCAGACGCGCTGCTCAAAACCGCCGCTCCTGCAAAAAAGAAACCTGGCCGTCCGCCGAAAGCACCTGCGGTCGAGGGCGCCTCCGTCGCTGAGACGGCCGCTGTCAAACGCGGCCGCAAGCCGAAAGACTCCAAGCTCGACGGCGATGAAGACCTGTCCGACATCGAAGCCGAATTCGCGGAAGAGCCCGTTGCCGAGACCGCCACGACTGAAAAGGTCAAGCCGCTGCGAATGAAGATCAGCAAGGCCAAGGAACGCGCCTTGATGAAGGAATTCGGTCTGGACGAAACCGTTCTGTCCGAAGAAGACATTTTGAAACGCCGGGTGCGCCTGAAGACCCTGATCAAGCTCGGCAAGACGCGCGGCTATCTCACGCACGGCGAAATTTCCGATCACCTGCCCGACAAGCTGGTCGACGCCGAAACGCTGGAGGTCGTCATCAACATGCTCAACGACATGGGCGTCGCCGTGTACGAGCAGGCGCCCGATGCCGAAACCTTGCTGCTGAACAACACCGGCGCCACTGTGGCGACCGAGGAAGAAGCCGAGGAAGAAGCCGAAGCCGCCTTGTCCACCGTGGACAGCGAATTCGGCCGCACCACCGACCCGGTCCGCATGTACATGCGCGAAATGGGCACGGTCGAGCTGCTCACCCGCGAAGGCGAAATCGAGATTGCCAAGCGCATCGAGGGCGGCCTCATGCGCATGATGGAAGCGATCTCGGAGAGCCCGGCAACGATTGCCGAAATCATGCGGCTGGCCGATGAAATCCGCGATGGAAAGGTCGTCATCTCGACCGTGGTCGATGGCTTTTCCAATCCCAACGAGGCCGATGACTATGTGGCCGAGGAAGATTTCGACGAGTTCGACGAAGACGACGACGACGACGGCAAGGGCGGCTCCAAGGCGCTGACCAAGAAGCTCGAAGAGCTGAAGAAGGAAGCGCTGAGCCGTTTCGACAAGGTGGCCGCGTACCACGAAAAAATCCACAAGACCTATGAAAAGGAAGGCTACGGCACGCCAACCTACATCAAGACCCAGAAGGCCCTGAGCGACGAGCTGATGACGGTGCGGTTCACCGCCAAAACAATTGAAAAGCTTTGCGACCTGCTGCGCGGCCAGGTGCTGGACGTGCGCAAGAAAGAGCGCGAACTGCGCCGCATCATTGTCGAGAAATGCGGCATGCCGCAGGAAGTGTTCATCAAGGACTTTCCGCCCAATCTGCTCAACCTCAAATGGGTTGAAAAGCAGGTCGCCGCCGGCAAGCCATGGTCGACCGTGATGGCGCGCAATATTCCACCGATCCAGGAATTGCAGACCAAGCTGGGCGAGTTGCAGGCGCGCGTCGTGGTGCCGCTGCTGCACCTGAAGGACATCAACAAGCGCATGAACGAAGGCGAGTCCAACTCGCGCGATGCCAAAAAGGAAATGATCGAGGCTAATTTGCGCCTGGTGATCTCGATTGCGAAAAAGTACACCAACCGCGGCCTGCAGTTCCTCGATTTGATCCAGGAAGGCAACATTGGCCTGATGAAGGCAGTGGACAAGTTTGAATACCGGCGCGGCTACAAATTCTCGACCTACGCCACCTGGTGGATTCGCCAGGCCATCACCCGCTCGATTGCCGACCAGGCGCGCACCATCCGCATCCCGGTCCACATGATCGAGACCATCAACAAGATGAACCGCCTGTCGCGCCAGCATCTGCAGGAGTTCGGCTTCGAGCCCGACGCCAGCATCCTGGCCGAGAAGATGGAGATTCCCGAAGAGAAGATCCGCAAGATCATGAAGATCGCCAAGGAGCCGATCTCGATGGAAACGCCGATCGGCGACGACGACGACAGCCACCTGGGCGACTTCATCGAGGACGGCGCCAACACCGCGCCGCTCGAAGCCGCCATGCAGGCCGGCCTGCGCGATGTGGTCAAAGACATCCTCGACAGCCTGACGCCGCGCGAGGCCAAGGTGCTGCGCATGCGCTTCGGCATCGAAATGTCCACCGACCACACGCTGGAGGAAGTCGGCAAGCAGTTCGACGTGACCCGCGAGCGCATCCGCCAGATCGAGGCCAAGGCGCTCAGGAAGCTCAAGCACCCGAGCCGCAGCGACAAGCTGCGCAGCTTCATCGACACGCTGTAAATCCGGTAAGCCCTGGTGTTCCGGGCTGCCGAATCAACAGACAAATAGCTGGTTTTCGTCCGTCCAGCGGGCGCTTCCAGCTATTTTTTTGAGAGCAACTTTCTCAAGTTGCAGCAAATTCACCGCTGGTTTCTACAGGCCGCAATCCATCACTCGGTCTCGAAGCCTTCGGCCTGCAGCTTCCACAGCCGGGCAAAGGTGCCATCGCGGGCGCGCAGCTCGGCCGGCGTGCCGTCCTCCACGACGCGGCCGCCGACGATCACCACCACCCGGTCGAAGGACGACACAGTGGACAGCCGGTGCGCCACGGCGATCACGGTGCGGCCGCGCATCAACTTGCCCAGCGCGCTCTGGATTTCGCTTTCCGACTCGCTGTCCAGCGCCGAGGTCGCCTCGTCGAGCAGCAGGATGGGCGCGT
>JAQGLT010000115.1 GCA_028292745.1 Polaromonas sp.
CCGTGTCGCGCGGCCGACAAACGCCGTGATCGAGGTCGCCACGCCGGTGATGGTTCGAACGCCGCTCGATACCTCTTCAATGTAGACGCCGGGATAGGTCAAGGCCAATGGCATGGTGAAGCTCCTAATTGCTGGTGCGCGCAAGGAAATCCATCAAAGCAGCAGCATGGTCGCGCGGCAATGCTGCTGCCGGGGTGCCCCCATGTTCATGGCGATGACATGGGTCTTCAATTTTTCGAATACAGCGTTGTTCCGTCAGCAAGCTTTTCCTCGCGCAATGCCCGGCGCGCCACCAGTTGCCTTAAAGCGGCCTCCACCTCGGGCAAGGTGGTCGTCCCGGCCTGCCCTCCGAGCCACCAGCGCGCCACGCCCTCGGCTGTGTCGGCCGCATGGGGATGGCTTGCGAGGTGAGCAAGAATGGCACGCATAAGATCAACGTTGCTTGCTAGATTTTGATAGTTGCTCAACGGGCCTCCATCAAAAAACTCGTCTTTACTTTCTTGTTTTAGCAATCCTTATGCCAGTTTGATGAACTTACTGGATTTGCTGGAGCGGGGGCAATTTAACCGTCAGCATTTAATAACTGTGGGCCATAAAAGACCCGGTCTACAAACAGCTTGCGGTTTACCTGCAACTGTGAATTTACGGCTATTAATTGCTTAAAGTGAGATATCCAGGAAGTGGGTTCACACTGACCCGGGTGGGTGACTTTGCACCCACCAGATGTCAGGCCAAATGTGAAGTTGCCGTGTCCCTTTGCTCCCGGGCTGATATTTATGCCTCAAAAAGCTGCAGCCTGCGAAGCAACGAACAATTTGATCATGAGAGACTTAAGCTCCGCGACAATCAGGCAGGTACTTTTGTTGGGGAAGTAACGAAGGAAATCTTCACAAACAAGTAATTTTTCGACCCAAGACACGGCGAAAAAACATCTGCTTCGATCTATTTTTCAGCACACCGCCCTAAGATAAGGTGCATTCTCTAATGATCCTGCCCACCTCCCCGCCCCCCCCGCTTGAGGCGGCCGAGGAAGACATGAGGGGAAAGTTGAGCAGGTAGGGGTAAGTTTTTTGACTTGCTGGAATGGTCTAGTTGTAAGGTCACTGTGGCTGCTGCTTCACCTCGAGGACATCCAGGCATCGCTACACTGCGACCAAGCGATGCATCGTCTGAAGCAACATATTCTTGCCTATGACAAAGGCGTTGGGAATGCATTTGCGATCACCCGCTATAGCTGTGTTCCTATATGCTTTTCCTTCCAAGCGGCGAGCTCTAACGGTCTGATTCCAAAGCGCACAGCATTGCCGGGATGTAGGGCGGCAAACTCTTCCAAAACTAATTGGATGAAATGGTCTTTGTCCGCTCCCGCCACAGCGGACGGTATCTTGGCACTCACAACGGCCTGATTCGCGGCCTCATCATTCTTAACGATGGCAGCGACAACTTCAGTCAAGGCTTGGCGATAGCGCAGCCGAAAAATATCGGGTGGCACGAGGTTCTGTTTGACCGCAACATATTGCTGACAGGATCTCTCATAGGCCCACACAAAGACATCACGCAAGAGTTCGATGCGGTTGAGTTCGTAGACGCCGATCATGGCGTCTACATAGGCCTGCTGCGGTACGTCGATGAAGGACAGCGGACACAGGTTATGCCGAATAAACGGAATATTGGCGGCCAGCCGGGATACACGCTTGTTCACATCCTCAAAAGGCTGCAGATAGGGCAAGTGCACCATCAGGAAGAACGCTTGTTCGAACGGGTCCTGAATTTCTGCGGCCATCTGGACGACGATGCCAAACAGCTCCTCCAATCGCTGCGGCAGCGCCACGGGAAGATACACACTGCCACCTATCTCTACCGCACGGCGGCGAATGCGGCCCACCGCTGCGGGATCGGCCATCAAGCCGTCTGACAGGAAGGCGTGCAGCGCAATGATGGTGTCTGGGTTTAGCTGAGCGTGTGCAGGATCAAGCACCAAGTATTCAATGGCCTGCTTGTGGTTCAGGATCATCTGGGTTTCCAGCGCGCCTTTGCCCTCGGCGGCTTGGCCGAACTCGATCAGGCGTTCAGTGTCCAGGCGGCTGTAGGTATTGCCTTCCAATTGTGACGATGCCCAAGACAGGTCGATGAGCAAGCGATTGAGAATGTCGCGAGCAAAAGTGCCAGCGGGTGTCTGGTCAGCCGGGGAGCGGCCCAGTGCGTGCAGTTGATCCCGCAGACCCAGCGACAGGTACTCGCTATGGTTGGGGTGGTATTGCTCCAGGAACTCCAGCTTGTAGCCTACCGGCGGGCGTTGCGCGCGTGCCTGGCGCACGTAAGCTTTGATCTCGGCCCCTTCCGGCGAAGTCGGCACATAGACCTCACCAACAGCCTGCATCGTGTCACCCGCCTCTTCATGGGCTGACAAAACTCCTTCAACAGGCGGTGGCTGACGGACGTAGCGCACAGATCGTGCCTCGCCCAGCATCTGTATCCGGCCTTGTTCTACCAGCAAAGCCAGCCGACGCTGCAAAGTACGGCGCAACAGGGTGTTATCCAGTCGCTGCGCAATTGCATCTATTCCAAGGCCATCCTGGTGTTCAGAGATCAGCTCTACCAGTCGTTTAAGTTCATTTTGAGGAGTGACTCTCGGCATGATTTCAGTCTTCCAGTGCTAGAGTCAGAGTATCACGTCACTTTAAGTGGCGCGCAAGAGGTATCGCGACAAATAAAGTGTCGCAATTAGATATGACCTCACTTAGTCTTACTGTGTCATAAATAATACAATATGGGCTGCTGCCGGTTTCGTAGACACCTTGTTAAGGTGTGAAGATGAAACCGGAGATGGTTATGGAAAAAAGACGGCAGTTCAGCCGGGAATTCAAACTTGAGGCTGTGAAGCTGGTCAAGAACCGAGGCGTGTCAGTGGCGCAGGCCTCACGAGACCTTGATGTTCATGAAAACGTTCTGCGCAAATGGGTGCGCGAGTTAGCGGCCGACCCGCAGCAGGCCTTCCCTGGCCAAGGCGTGATGAAGCCTGAGCAGGCCGAGATTGAGCGCCTAAAGAAGGAAAACGCCAAGCTCAGGATGGAGCGCGACTTATTGAAAAAAGCGGCGGCCTACTTTGCAAGGGAGTCGATGTGAAGTTCGGCTTTATGGCGAAACACCGAGGAGCTTGGCCGGTAGCGATGATGTGCGAGGCGCTCGGTGTCTCGCGAAGCGGGTTTTATGCGTGGCTGGACAGGCCCAGGAGTGTGCGCAGCTTGTCGGACGAACTGCTGGGCGGCCAGGTTCGGCAGAGCTTTTTGCTCAGCGACCGCACGTATGGAGCCCGGCGCGTGTGGCATGACATCTTGGCGCTAGGGCAGCAATGCGGCTTGCACCGCATCGAGCGGCTCATGCGTGAGCAGGCCCTGCGCGCAAGGCCCCGGCGCCGAGGCTTGCCGCAAGACCGCGGCATACGCAGCGCCATTGTCGACAACGTGCTGCATCGGCAGTTCCAGGCCGATGCACCGAATCAAAAGGGGGTGGCTGATTTCACATACATCTGGACAGCCCAGGGGTGGCTTTATGCCGCGGCAGTGCTGGACCTGTACTCGCGCCGCATTGTCGGCTGGTCAATGCAGGAGAGCATGACTTCTCAGCTCGTGGCTGATGCCTTGATGATGGCCGTCTGGCGCCGGGGCAAACCGGTAGCGCTGCTGCATCATTCCGACCAAGGCAGTCATGAATACCGCCGCTTGGCGGCGGACTTCGGCATCTCGATGTCGATGAGCAGGAAAGGCAACGCCTGGGACAACGCGGCCATGGAGAGTTTTTTCAAAACGCTCAAGGTCGAGCGGATCTACCAGGTACGCTACGAAACCCGGGCTCAGGCCCGGCTGGACATCGTGGACTGGATCGAGGGCTACTACAACCGCGTGCGCATGCACACGTCCATTGGGTTCCTCGCCCCAGTTGCAAAGGAACGCAGCCTTTTGGCAGCATGACTTGCTGTACGTGAAAACGAGGCAGGATCATAGCGCGCTGCAACCCGACCCAGCCAGCTACCCATCGCCTCTTCATGAAATGGGCGGGGCGCCGCCGGCCAGGGCCGATGCTCAAGCGTTCGATCTGGCAGCATGTTCCAGATGAGCCAGCTTGGATCATCTCCGACTTGTCCAGGATGGCTGCCTGGGCGGACTCATTGAGCAGCCGGGAAACTTCCCCGGTCAGGCCGCGGCTATAGGCCAGTACAAATTCAACAATGGCGCGTTGTGCGAGATCTGACGCCCTTCGCAATGGAATGATCCGTTCAAACGCTGCCAGGAAGCGCCTGAAGTCATCATTGGCCTGCCAGCG
>JAQGLT010000144.1 GCA_028292745.1 Polaromonas sp.
GGCCACGAGGCCCGCGAAACAGGCCCGATGGGCCACAAAAAGCGTCGCTCGACGACGCGTTGAGTCGACATCGAGCCGTCATCAACCCGAGTGGGTTCTTTGACGGGGCTTATTCAGCGTAGCCTTAGCTGTTGGACGGCCATACCCACGAACGCACCTGGCGATCCCTTTGCTGGAAAGCGGCAATGTCATCCGCGTAGCGCTCTGCGGCAGTGATGGGATCGAGCCCCTGAAGCAAGGTCTCGCGTTGGGCGGCGTCAAGCGTGAATGCATGCACCGATTTGTCAGGAAACGTGATCTGGCATGCTTGCAAATCGACTGCGACGTCCTTGCATTCACCGCTCTGCAGCATGTTCAGAAGGTCCTCGACAAGCTCCTCATCCAGGGTCACGGGCAGGATGCCGTTCTTGACGCAGTTTTCATAAAAGATCGAAGCGAAGCTGGGCGCGACAATGCATCGAATGCCAAAATCCGCCAAGGCCCAGACCGCGTGTTCGCGCGAGCTGCCGCAGCCGAAGTTCGACCCCGCCACAAGAACGGATGCGCGGCGAAAGGGCTCGCGGTTCAGCACGAAATCCGTGATCTCGGCCCCGCCCGGCGCGTACCGCCAGCGGTGAAACAGGTAATTGCCCAGTCCCGATTTCTTCAGCGTGTAGACATGCTGGACGGCGATGATTGCGTCCGTGTCCACGTTTGCCTTGGGCATCGGTGCAGCGACGCCCTTCCATTGAGTGAACGCTTCCATGATCAGTCTCCAAATTGCCGAACGTCAGTGACCACGCCCGTGATGGCTGCGGCCGCCGCCAATGCGGGGCTTGCAAGATGGGTGCGGGCACGAGGACCTTGGCGCCCCTCGAAATTGCGGTTCGAGGTGGAGACGCAGCGCGCACCCGGTGGAACGACGTCATCGTTCACCGCAGCGCACATCGAACATCCCGGCTCCCGCCACTCAAAACCAGCGTCCAGGAAGACGCGGTGCAGGCCGAGCGCTTCTGCCTCGCGCTTGACGGTCATCGAACCGGGGACAACCAAGGCTCTGACGTGACTCGCCACCTTGTGACCGCGTACGATTTCTGCAACGGCCAAGAGGTCTGACAGCCGACTGTTCGTGCAGGAGCCGATGAAAACGGCATCGACCTTGATTCCAAGCAGGGCCGTCCCCGGTTTCAGCCCCATGTATTCGAGGGCGCGTTCAGCGGCGGTGCGCTGCTCTGGGTCTGTAAGAAGCGCGGGCACGGGCACCGTCGCATCGATCGGCATCACCTGTTCGGGACTTGTGCCCCAAGTGATCTGCGGCGCAGCCGCACTTGCGTCGAACCGAAGTTCCCTGTCGAACACTGCACCCTTGTCGGTGACCAGTTGTCGCCACTGCGATACCGCAAGCTCGAAAGCCTCACCCTTGGGTGCGAACTCGCGCCCGCGGAGGTAGCTCAACGTCGTCTCATCCGGGGCGATCAGCGTCGTGCGTGCACCGGCTTCCACGCCCATGTTGCACAGCGTGAAGCGCCCCTCCATCGGCATGTCGGAGATCGCTTGCCCCGCGAGTTCCAGCGCGTAACCTGTCGCGCCGGCTGTTCCGATTTGCCCGATCAGGTACAAGATGAGATCCTTGGGCGTCACGCCGGCGCCCAGCCGACCATCGACCACGATCCGCATCGTCTTGGGTTTGCGCACGGCAAGCGTCTGGGTGGCGAGAACCTGCTCGACCGACGATGTGCCGATTCCCCATGCCCATGAACCCAAGGCACCCACCGTCCCGGTATGACTGTCACCGCAGACAAGTGTCATGCCGGGCAAGGCGATGCCAAGCTCGGGCGCGATGACGTGGACGATCCCCTGCTGGGCATCTTGCACGTCGAAGTGCCGTATTCCGTGAACACGGGTGCTGGCGCGAAACGCCCGTATGAGGGCCGCGCCGCCTTCGACAGTTTCGTCGTCCCGGTTGCGCCGCGTTGACACCAGGTGGTCGGTCGTCCCGAAAGTCAGTTCCGGGTTTCGCACTTGTCGCCCGGCCTGCTGCAGGCCATCGAAGGCCTGAGGGCTGGTGATCTCATACAACAGATGGCGGTCTATGTGGATCAAGGTCTCACCGCCTGGAAGGTCGGCGATGCGATGCTGATCCCAGAGTTTTTGAAAGAGCGTGCAAGCTGTCATGATGTCGCCATTTATTGGATGACAGCGCCGGAGCGCGACACCAGCGAGCCATGCTTGGTGAACTCGGACTTCATGAATTCCATGAGCGCATCGGGCTTCATGGGCGCAGGCATCGCACCTTCGGCTGCAATCTGACTCTTGAAGGATTCAGATTGCACAATGGCCGAGATGGTCTCGTTCAGCTTCTGGACGATTTCACTGGGCATGCCCTTCGGTCCGACCACGGCATACCACGCCTCCAGGACACAGCCCGGAAAGGTTTCCGCGATGGCCTGCACCTTGGGAAGGTTCGGCAAGCGCTTGGCGCTGGAAACACCCAGCACTTTGAGCCGGCCGTCCTTGACAAGCCCCTCGACGGTTGCGTACGAGAAAAACGCGACGTCGACGATTCCGCTGACCAAGTCGGGGACGACAGGTCCCGCCCCCTTGTAAGGCACGTGCGTGAGCGTGAACTGCCCCTTCTCCTGCATGTACATGCCCATGAGGTGCAGGATGGTGCCGTTGCCCGAAGAGCCCAAAGTGAACTTCCCCGGATTCTTCAAGGCAAGCGCCTTGAGTTCGGCAACGTCCCCCGCTGGCAGATCGGCTCGCGCGACCAGCACCATCGGGGTCGAGGCCACCCCGGCAATGGGAGTCATGTCCTTGAGCACATCGAATGCAAGCTTCTTGTACAGGTGCGGGAACACGACATAGTTCGAACTGATCAGGCCGATCGTGTAGCCATCGGGTTGCGCCCTTAGCAGCTTTTCGCTGCCCAGTACACCCCCCGCTCCTGGAATATTCTCAACAAACACGGCTTGGTTCAAGGCCTTTGACATGTGGTCGGCAAGCCGGCGCGACATGCCATCGGCACCTGAGCCCGCCGAGTTTGGCGTGCTCAACCGAATGGATTTGCTGGGGTAGGCCTCGTTCGCCCTAACAAGGTGAGGAATGCACAGGAGCGAGGAAGCGGCGAGAATCTGGCGGCGATTGAATAAGTTCATGCTGTTGTCTCCAATAGGTCTTGCGTGGGAAAGTGGAAGTAATCCGATTTCGGCTAGTGAGGTCCGGCGACGGCGCCCTGGTCGAACAATTCTTTCGATTCGGCATCTGTCAGCCCCCAGGCCTGGAGGTACTTGCCGGTCTGCGCGCCCACGTCTTGTGGTTGCAGGCGAACCGTCGGGAGGTGGTCGTCGATCCGGAAAGGCATGGCCGGTACGCGGGCCCGGCGCTCACCGACAGTGACCTCGAGCAGCGAGCCGTTGGCGCGCAAATGTTCATCTTCCAGAAGATCGAGCGGGGTGCGAACGGGCCCAAACGGAACTTCGGCTTTCTTGCAGAGCGTCTCCATGGAAGCCATCGAGAGCGTTGCAAACTTCTCGTTCAGACGAGGCAGGAGCCAAGGCCGTTCGACGGTTCTGCTGGTATTGGTCGCCAAGCGTGGATCGCCCTGGAGTTCCTCGAGCCCGAAGGCAACGCAAAACCGGTTCCACTGCGCGTCGCTGGTGATGCCGATGAACATCTGCCCATCGGCGCACGGGCAAAGGTCGTAGAGGCACCAGGCTTGTGTCCTGGCCGGCATGGGCACGACGGGCGTGTCGCCAAACTGCGCCATCGCCATGTGCTGGCCCACCAGGAAAGCGGTGGTCTCGTACAGAGCGCTCGTGACGAACGCGCCTTGCCCGGTGTATTCGCGAGCACGCAAGGCAGCCGTGATTCCGATGACGCCGAACATGCCACCCGTCATGTCCACGATGGATGCGCCGGCTCGAATCGGCTGACCCACCGGGCCGGTCATGTAGGCAAGTCCCCCCATCATCTGCACGACTTCGTCCAGAGCAGGCCGTGCCTGATAGGGCCCAGGCAGAAATCCTTTGAGCGAGCAGTAAACAAGCCGCGGATTGATGCCGCTCATTTGCGCATATCCATACCCGAGCCGGTTCATCACTTCGGGGCCAAAGTTCTCGATGACCACGTCCGCCCACTCGATGGCGCGTTCGAGCGCTGGGCGAGACAGGGGATTCTTCAGGTCGATCGCAACGCTTTCCTTGTTGCGGTTGAGATAGCCAAAAAAGCCCGATCCGAATCCTTTGAGGCTGCGCGTCGGGTCGCCCTCCACCCGCTCGATGCGCACGACTTCGGCGCCAAGATCGGCGAGGATCAAACCGCATGTGGGCGCCATCACCGTGTGCCCGAAGTCCAGGACCTTGATACCGGCAAGCGGAGATTTGGAAGAAATGTCTTTGTCTATTTGTTTCACTAGATGAGCGTGTATGATTTCTAGATGAAACAACTTTAACCTGAGAGGAAGAATATGTCAAAAGCCAACGCGGTCGTAGGGGAATCGGGGCTTCGGGTCAATGCACTGGAGCGCGGGCTTCGTCTGTTGATGGCGCTGCGCTATGACGAAGGGCAAAAGTTGAGCGACCTGTCTCGGGCGACCGGTCTGGACAAAGCCACCGCGTCCAGGCTGCTGCGGTCCCTGGCGCAGTATTCGTTCGTGCTGAAAGATGGAAACGACCGCTATCGCTTAGGTCCCGCCATCGCAGTGCTTGAACGCACTGGCAATGCCACGCAGGGCATTGCCGCAGTGGTTCAGTCGACGCTGGATCGCTTGGCCGCGGAAACAGGCGAAACAGCGAGCTTTTTCGTCCGTCAGGGCGACTTGCGCCTTTGCGTTGCAGTCGGCTTCGGACGTCAAGCTGTCAGTCACTTCCTGAAGGTTGGCGACACCTTGTCGACCGAGCGCGGCGCGAGCGGTCGGATCTTGCGCGAATTTGCTGCGGGCAGGCCAGTCGGTGGTTCGAACCTGGTGCAGACGAGCATAGGAGAGCGCGACCCGGAACTCGCAGCGGTGGCATGCCCAGTCTTTGACTCGCGCAACAAATTGTTGGGCGCTCTGTCCTTGTCCGGTACGTGCACACGTTACTCGTCGCCTGAGCACCTGCAGAGGCTGCAGGCTGCCGTGATGGCGGCGGCCATGGAAATCGAAGCGCTTTTTGTCAAGCCGAGTTGATTCATTTCGTCGGGACGTAGCGCCACAAAGCGCGGCCCAGTTCCGATGGCGTAGCACACGGCTTTACGCCTTCGGCCGTGAAGGCTGTAAGTGCCAGCGCTTCCAGGTCGCAGCCATGCACAGTGAATCCCGCACGCAGCAGCTTGCGCGCCACACCCTGCCCCATGATCGGGGACGTGGAGCTGCGCCGCACGATTCACGCGACCACCATAGCATCGAGCCAGGTGCCGTTGTGGATAATGCGTATCGCCAAGACTTAATTCGCAGTGCTTATCAGTCAGGTTCTGCAGCGCGCCCACCATCATGTCGATTAGCGTGGTGTCGCCCATGCAGACGCCGAAGCGCGTCGCCAAAACTGGGGCATTACTCAAGAGCATATCCAGTCGGCCGTCGCAAAACCGATAGACCTGACCCGTTCTATGGATTTTGTTTATTCCTAAAGCCAGCGCCCGCTGGATGATGATTTTCTGCACATCGCTCGTGCCTTCGTAGATCTGGCAGACCCGCACGTCGCGGTAGATGCGCTCGACCGGAAAGTCGCTCACATAGCCGTAGCCGCCCAGCGTCT
>JAQGLT010000001.1 GCA_028292745.1 Polaromonas sp.
CAGCTCATCGAGTTCGCTCAACTGCTCGGCAGTAACTCCGTCGAGATGAATTGGTCGCATGACTACCTCCTTGCAGGACAGCCTTTATGCGCCCAACATACCACTAAATTTCTAACGCTGTACTTAGCTGCGGCGTCCTGTTGATTCTCAAACTCAGCCGTCAGCACAGAGTACAAAGCCGCATATGTCGCTTACCTGATCAATCGACCATCTCTTGAAATCATGGTCAGGTCGACGTATCGTCCTCCTCGGCTTTGAGGGTTGTAAATGATGCCCCCGAGGTCGATTGGGTCGGTAGTTCGGAGAACTTCCGCAATGCTCAGCGCGTCGGCCATGGGGCCAGCCTTGTTGGCCGCAGTGGTAAGCAGCTTGGCAGCTGCGAAGCCTTCCAGGGCAGCATGGGAAACTGGTACTTTGGACTTCGCTAGCTTATTGAGCCGGGTAAATTCCTTGACGATAGCAATATTGTTGTTCCAGGGAAATGGCATGACTTGGCTCATCATCACTCCCCGACCGACTTTTGCGATGGACTGAAGAAGCTCTTCATTTACGGCATTGGAAAGAATCAGGAAGATCATCTTGTCATTGGTTTCCCGAATCTTTTTGATGATGCTGGCGCATGCTTGCGCGGTACAGGCCATCAATACCGCTTGAGGCTGAGTATCAATTAAACCTTGGGCGGCTTCCTTGGTATCCAGCGTTTTCCTGTCGTAAGAATAAGTCCCGATGGGTTTGAGACCTGCGGCGTCCAATGTTGTCGTAAATGCTTTGGCTTGCTCTGTTCCGAACGGGTCTTGCTGATGCGCGATAGCGACTTTCCGGATTCCAAAAAACCGAAGATGCTCTACGAGGCGGTTAATCTCCTCCTGATACGTTGCGCGCAGGAAAAACATCCACTTGCCCCCACTCTGGCGAACGCTTTCTGAGCCGTTGTACGGCCCGACAAGGGGAACCTGAAGCTCTTCCAGCACGGGAGCTACGGCAGACAGAGAGGGCGTGCTGCGGTAGCCAAAAAGCGCTACAACTTTGTCTTCTGAAACCAGTTTGCGCGTCTGCGCTACGGTTTGTTTTGGATCTCGCTGGTCGTCCAGCGCTTTTACAACATACTGATGAGGTCCCTGTGTACTGGCGTGATTGAACCAGAGTCGAGCCCCAAGGGAGTTTTCATCGGCATTGGCAATGCCCGACAGTTCAGCGACTTGACCAACAACCAGCGTGCGTGCGTGCAGACCTAAAGTTGCGGCTCCCAGCACAACTGCAATTAAGGTTTTTCCAAGAAGTTTCATGTTGTTTCCTTTGGTTGATTTTTAGCAAATTTACATTAAGAGCATTCGCTTACGATTGTGCTTTTAAGTATGGGCTATTACCAGAGAGGATTGCGGAACAATTTCTCGTTTTCAGGAAACAGTGTCAGTTAGTTGCCCCAACTGAAATTCATTCGGCCCCAACAGAGGTACAAGGCCAGATTGCGGGGCGGCATCCAGAGCCACATCGCCCTGACTAGGCAACCGCCGTGTGCCTGGGTCGTCAGTGCCTTCGCTTGGCCCCTTCCCCTAGCAGGGGAAAGAGAAATACTGGGGAAAGCCAGGAAAATGGTGCGATTACTGATCAAAACAGGCTGCAGTGCAGGCAGTGCCTGCACAAGCAGCTATGAATTCAGGAGTGATAAGGCTGCCCGGCTTGGCGGGCAATGGCCAGCCGGGGCGTAAAAGCCTTCTGGCTGGCATGCAGCGCATGCCTGGACTTTGCCGCTGGCGTCAGATTTTCACGCGAGCTTCAGGCTCAATTGCGGCTGAAGGCTGAAGCGAGTTGTGTACAACCAAATGGGCTGACCCGGGCAGCCCTGCAGCGAACGCGGCACTACTCGATGCTTATTTTTGCATCGCCGATCACCTTCCTCCAGCGCTCCATGTCGTCCCGGTTGCGCTGCCGGATTTCTTCCTGAGACATGTGAAGCGGCTCGACGCCCTGCACAGCCAAGGCCGCACGCGCATCGTCGGTGGAAAAGACCTTGCGTGTCTGTGTGATCCATTTGTCAATGACATGGTTGGGCGTTTGGGCAGGCCCGACAAGGATGACCCAGACACCGCTTTCATATCCGGGCAGACCGGCTTCGGCAATGGTGGGCGTGTCGGGCAGGGCCGCCACTCTTTTCTTGCCTGCCACGGCGAGCGCCTTGAGTTTTCCAGATTTGATGTGCGGCAGCACGGCGGTGATTGGCGAGAAAACCAGGTCTATCTGGCCCGCCAGCAGATCGCTCACGGCCGCAGAGGTTCCCTTGTAAGGCACATGCACCATCTCGATTTTTGCCATTGACTTGAACAGCTCCGCCGCGAGGTGATGGGTGGTGCCGGCACCAGCCGATCCAAAAGTCAGCTTGTCTGGATTGGCCTTTGCAAAGGCAATGAGCTCCTGCGGGGTTTTTGTGGCAACCTTGGGGTTGGCGGTCAAAACTAGTGGAACTTCGGCCAACGTCGCGATCGGTACAAGTTCGCGTTCGGCGTTGAAGGGGAGGTTCTTGTAGAGCAGCGGAGCGACCGACCACAGCTCATTGGGTATCGCCATCAGCGTGTAGCCATCGGGTTTGGACTTCGCAACGGTCGACATGGCAATCTGGCCGCTGGCGCCCTGCCGGTTCTCGACCACCACGGTGGCGCCAAAATCAGGCCCTGTCTTGGCGGCCAGATAGCGGGCCAGGTAGTCAGTTCCGCCACCGGGTGAATAGCCATCCAGTATCTTCACGGGACGTGTCGGATACTCCTCATTGGCGATGCTGTGCGTCACACATGAAAGGCCGACGCAGAGCAGGAACAGGGGTTTGACCAGGATGCGGTACATGCAGACTCCTTAAAAACGTAAAGAAAAAATCAGTTGGCAGAACCGGTCACGACAAATGCGCAATGATCTGGCGGTGCCACAGGGCGCCGTGACTAAACAGAAAGTCCGGCAAGATAGTCAAGCGTGGTCTGCAGGGACACCACGTCGGCATACTTTGCATTGAGGTCAAACAGGCTTTGGTCATGGGCTGAAACCGATCGATCTCCCACGGCCTCGCTCACAACCATGGGCCGAAAACCGTTCTGGCAGGCGTCCACGGCGGTGGCGCGGACACAGCCACTGGTTGATGTTCCGGTGATGATCAGCGTGTCCACCCTTGCCGAGACAAGTCGCGACACCAGATCTGTGCCAAAAAAGCACGAAGCATATTTCTTGTAGAGAAGCGCATCCCGCGAATCAACGTCGAGCCGCGAATCCAGTTGATGGCCATCACCCGTGGCCATCAGGCTGGAAGCGCCTTTTTGCTTCAGCGCCCAGATGCCGGCGTCTGCGAGTTGCTGGTCGTCATAGCGCACGCTGGTGAAAATGACCGGGATGTTCTTGTGGTGCGCGGCAGCCAATAGCGCGTTGGTGGCGCAAATCTGCGTCGAAAGGTCGGCGCCCAGCGGGCGCTGGGCATCGGTAAATCCCAAGGTCAGGTCGACCACAAGGAGCGCCGGCCGCGCGCCAAACCCGATTTTTATACCGAAGCCGCGTTGGCGGAAGAACTCTTCATCTGAAACAGATTGGACAGGCTGGTTTGTTGGCATGAAGTCATGACGAAGTGAATGGTGAAGCAAGAATTAAATGCCGGATCGTTCCTGCTGTCCAAGACAGATTCCATTTGACTGCCAGACATTTTTCAACCCTGCTGAACCCGCCCGCACTGGCCGCGTGCCGCCTGGCAAGGCATGTCCTTACTTCATCAGCTCCAGCAGCCGGTCCAGCCCGCCTTCGTTGATCGCCACCATGGCCTGCGCGCGAACCTTTGGCTTGGCATGGTAGGCCACCGACAGGCCAGCCTCGCCCATCATCGGCAAATCATTGGCGCCGTCGCCCATGGCAATCGCCTGCAGCGGGTTGATGCCCAGCTGTGCGCAGGTTTCAATCAGCGTGCGGCGCTTTTCCTCGCCGTCGCAGATGTCGCCCCACGGCTGATCGACCAGTTTGCCGGTCAGCATTCCGCCCTCGATCTCCAGCACGTTGGCGCGCAC
Source organism: Polaromonas sp. (assembly GCA_028292745.1). GTDB lineage: Bacteria > Pseudomonadota > Gammaproteobacteria > Burkholderiales > Burkholderiaceae_C > Polaromonas. The sequence continues at coordinate 4,032 of JAQGLT010000001.1, forward strand.
GAAGTCGATGTCCAGCATGTCCCGCACCCGGTCGGCGAAAAAGGTGAAGCCGCCGCTGACCAGCAGCACCTTCAGGCCCGCGTCCTTGCAGGCGCGCACCAGTTCGGCCGCGCCCGGGTTCAGTTGGAGCCGCTCGCGGTAAACCGCGTCCATGCTGGCGACGCTCACGCCCTTGAGCAGCGCCACGCGCCGGCGCAGGCTGTCCTTGAAGTCGGTGATCTCGCCGCGCATGGCCGCCTCGGTGATGGCGGCGACCTCGGCCTTGCGGCCCACGGCGTCGGCGATTTCATCGACGCATTCGATGTTGATGAGCGTCGAGTCCATGTCGAAGGCAATCAGCTTGAAATCGCTCAGCTTCAGGTCGGGCGTGGCGATGTTGACGACGAGGCCGGGGGAATGTTCGATGGGGTTCATGAGGCGGTTTACTATGGTTTTAATAGCTGGTTGCGCAGGTGGAACATGCGCTAGAGCCCTATTTGATGATAAAAATAGCTCAAGCCGGCGCCGAGTCGCGCATCCATTGCCGCAGGCGCGCCAGGTTGGCAAAGTCCACCACTTCGCCCAGGCTGCCGTTGTCTTGAACAATCTTGAAGCGCTGGGCGTCCTTGGTCAGAAACAGCACCTTGCCATAGGTGCTTGACAGATGCTGGCCCTTGCGGCGGGCGTTGAGCGCCGCATCGCGCTCGATGGCGCTGCTTTCCCAGTACAGCCCCAGCTTTTGCCGGGTCAGCTGCTCGGTGAGCAAGCGGCGCAGTTGCGGAGCGCGCAGTTGCGGAGCGCTCAGGTGCTCCAGGCTTTTCAGCAGATCGTCGGCTTGGCTCATGGGGGGTTATTTACTACGGTTTTGATAGCTGCTTGCGCACGGCTGGTATGCGCTAGAGGCTTATTTCTTATAAATTTTGGCGGTGGTGAAGCAGCTGATCCAGCTTCTCACTGGAAACCGTCATTCCCGCCTGCGCGGGAATGACAGAGTAGGGGGACTGGATTCCCGCCTGCGCGGGAATGACGGGCGGGGCGGGCCTGAAGATGCCTTGCGGGTTTTAAAGAATGGTCGGCCATAGGTCTTGCCATGTGGGGTTTTGCTTTTCTATCAGGGCGAGCTTCCAGGCCCGGTTCCATTTTTTCAACTGCTTTTCCCTTGTGATGGCGCTGAGCATGTCGTTAAGCAACTCGAAATACACCAGGCCATGTACGCCGTATTTTTCGGTGAAACCTTCAACCCGGTCATTTCTATGCTGCCAGATGCGCTGCACGAGGTTGCTGGTGACGCCCGTGTAAAGCGTGCCGTTGCGTTGGCTGGCGAGGATGTACACGGCGGGTTGCAAGATTTGTGGCTGCTTGAGAAGGAATCAAAACTGCTTTTCCTCGACCAGCCAGTTCTCGACCCGCAAGCCCGGCACGCGGCGAAACTCCGCGTCGTTGCCGGTCACCAGCGTGCAGTCCAGCGCCAGGGCGTGGGCGGCAATCAGGGTGTCGTTGGGGCCGATGGGCGTGCCGAGGTGTTCCAGGTGGGGACGAATATGGGCGTAATGGCTGCTGACCGACAGGTCTAGCGGCATGATTTCAATGGCCTGCAGCAAGTCCGCATATGCTTGCTGCAGCAATTTGGACGGTTTGCGCAGCAAGCCGAAGCTGACTTCGCAATCCACCACCAGGCTTGTGCAAACCTTGAGGTCGGGCAGGGTGTCCATCAAGTGCTGGAGCCGTTGGTTTGACGGTCCTTTGGGATTGCGCATCAGGTCTGAAATGATGTTGGTGTCCAGCATCAAAAGCGATGCGTTCGATGGCAGCGGAAATGTCATAAATCTATGTCGTCCAGCGGCAGCAAGCCCTCGTCAACGTCGGGAAACTCTTCGTCAATCGGTTCCATGGTGGCCAGAACCGCCAGCAAGGCGGCGGCACTGCCTTTGGGATGCTTGGGCGTGAGGGGCTCGATGATGAGTTTGTTGCCTTCCCGGTGGATCAACGCATCCTTTCCAGGCAATTCGAATTCCTTGGGAATGCGCACTGCCTGGTTCGCACCATTGCGAAACAGGCGCACGGGCCGGGGTGCGGCCTCTGCGCTGTAGTCTGCGGCTTTTTCTGAAGCAATGGGCATGGTGTTTCTCCAAAACGAGTTCAAGCGTTTTGTAGTTTAGCCTATGCCATGGCCTATGCCAATACTTCTGCCGCCACCGGCTGCCCCAGACTCCTGAGCACATCGCGCACCATCTGCGCCCGCTCCTTCGCCTCCGGCAGGGCGCGCTCGATGCGCAGCTTGTCGTTGCCGGCCAGCTTGATGTGCTTGTTTTTCTGGATCAGATGCATGATCGCCATGGTTTCGATCGGCGGGTCTTTCCTGAAGGTGATGGTGATGGCGCCGGGCGCGGCATCGACCTTGATGACGCCGTAGGGCTTGGCGATGACCCGCAGGCGGTGCACGTCGATCAGTGTCTGCGCCTGCGCCGGCAGCTTGCCGAAACGGTCGACGATCTCCTCCAGCAGCGCATCGATCTGGTCGGTCTTTTTGGCGGTGGCCAGCTTTTTGTAGAAAGACAGGCGCAGGTGCACGTCGCAGCAGTAGTCGCTGGGCAGCAGGGCCGGGGCGTGCAGGTTGATCTCGGTCGTCGCGCCGAGCGGCGAGAGCAGGTCGGGCTCGTGGCCGGCCTTGAGCGACGACACGGCTTCGCTCAGCATCTCGTTGTAGAGCTGAAAGCCGATCTCCAGCATGTTGCCGCTCTGGTTCTCGCCCAGCACCTCGCCGGTGCCGCGAATCTCCAGGTCGTGCATCGCCAGGTAGAAGCCCGAGCCGAGTTCTTCCATCTGCTGAATGGCGTCGAGCCGCTGGCTGGCCTGCTTGGTCAGGCCTTCGAGGTCGGGCACCATCAAATAGGCATAGGCCTGGTGGTGGCTGCGGCCGACGCGCCCGCGCAGCTGGTGCAGTTGCGCCAGGCCAAACTTGTCGGCTCGGCTCATCAAAATCGTGTTGGCGCTCGGCACGTCGATGCCGGTCTCGATGATGGTCGAGCACAGCAGGATGTTGTAGCGCTGCGCCACGAAGTCGCGCATCACGCTTTCCAGCTGACGTTCTGGCATCTGGCCGTGGGCGACGGCGATGCGCGCTTCCGGCAGGATTTCCTCCAGTTTCTGGCGCCGGTTCTCGATGGTCTCGACCTCGTTGTGCAGAAAGTAAACCTGCCCGCCGCGCTTCAATTCGCGCAGCACGGCCTCGCGGATCACGCCGTTGCCCTCGGTGCGCACAAAGGTCTTGATGGCCAGCCGGCGCTGCGGCGCGGTGGC
>JAQGLT010000004.1 GCA_028292745.1 Polaromonas sp.
TCCGCATCGGACAAGGTGAGCAATACAGCGCGTGGATCGGCCATGATGGGCTCCTGCAGGCAAGGGAGTCCAAAAGTATGCGCCTATTGCCTCAGTTCAGGCAAATCTCTGGTTCACACCACTAGACGAGCGTGGTCAACTTCAGTGGCTTGAGCGCAAAAATCCGGGCAATGATGCTCAGCCGGCCGTGCATGCGCAGGAGCCCGGCGCCAGCCGGTGGCAACGCCTTGGCGTGTGGATCATCTCGAAACTGCCTATCGAATGGCTGTTGTGATCAAGCAATTGCCCTTGAGGAGCTCTGCATGCTCTCGCGAATCAGCATGACCAAAAATGGGGGTGCGGCGGAAATCTTGAACTACTTGGAGGCAGGTCTTGGTCAGGAGCGACCGGGCGATCCGCCGGCACGGGACGCTGGTGTGTTGGGCGTTTGCCTCTTGCTGGCGGCATGACGCAGTGCAAGCCCACTTGAGTGAGTCCTCCGCGCCGCCCGAGGCGGGGAAGAACGGGCGCCGTCAAGCAAGGCGCTGCCGCGCTGGCTGCGCCTGCTGCGCGCGGTACGCGACTGGCTGACCTCGGCGTACTGGCTGGCGCGCTGCTGGGCCGCCTTTGCCACCGCGCCCCCGCCGGCCGAGTTCGCCGCGCTGCTGGGCGCCTTGAACGCCGGCCACGGGATTAACCTCTACCTTCGGATTTAACAAACTACCGCTAATTAGCAAGCGCCACCGGGAGAGCCCGTGTCGAGCGGGACAGCGCAAAGCGAACTTTGTAGGCAAGATCGTTCAGTTGAAAAGGCTTGCGCAGTACCATTTCGGTGTCAATCACCTCATCAACCGCCTGCAGGTCCGCATAGCCTGTCGCAATGATGGCCGGCAGCCCCGGATACTTCTTCTGGGCTTTCTTGATCAGTTCTGCGCCGGTCATGCCCGGCATGAGGAAGTCAGTGATCAAAAGATCGGGATGCACGGTTTCGAGCTGGTCGAGGCCGGCCTGCGCATGTTCGGCCTGCATCACCCTGTAGCCGAGAATCTCCAGGGATTCGACGATGAACTGGCGTACGGTGGGTTCGTCTTCCACCACGAAAATGCAGGCGCGCCTTTCGTCAGGATTGATGCGTAGGTCAGGACGCAGTTCGGGCTCGACCTTGTCTTCAGGGTCCGCCAGCGGCAGCCAGATTTCCACGGTGGTGCCAACGCCCACTTCGCTTTTGACCTTTGCCGTGCCGCCCGACTGCTGCGCAATGCCATAGACCTGGCTCAACCCCAGGCCAGTGCCTTTGCCAAGGGGCTTGGTCGTGAAAAACGGATCAAATACCTTGGCCAGAATCTCGGGGTTGATGCCTTCGCCGGTGTCGATCACGGATATCACCGCATAGTCGCGGTCAGCGATCAGGCCATCCGGCGCAGGACGCACGGCGGTCTTGACGGTCACCGTGCCGGTGCCCTGAATCGCATCCTTGGCGTTGATTGCCAGGTTCAGCACGGCCAGTTCGATCTGGTTCAGGTCTGCCTTGACAAAGGAAATGTCGGGCGCCAGGTCCAACTGCACCCGAACTCGGGCGCCAAGCGATGCCGTCAGCAAATCCTTGACACCTTCAAGAGCCTTGTTCAAATCGAAGGCCTTCAGGTCCAGCGGCTGGCCACGGGAAAACGCCAGCAGCTGCCCGGTCATTTTGGCGCCCTGCTTGGCCGCCTTGCGGATCGTATTGGCCATGCGCTTGAGCCGCTCATCGGTTGTCAGCAGGTCGAGCAAATCGGCATTGCCTTGGATGATGCTCAACAGGTTATTGAAATCATGCGAAATGCCGCTGGTCAGGTGGCCCAGCGCCTCCATTTTCTGGGTTTGCACCAAGGCCATCTGCGCCCGTTCACGCTCGTTCATTTCGCGCATCAGGCGGTCATTGGCTTGCGCAAGCGCGGCGGTACGCTCGGCAATGCGGCTTTCCAGCGTCGCATTGAGGTCGGCGCGCTCTTGCAGATCGCTGCGCGCCTGATATTGACGCTTGCGGGCACGCAAGACCGAAGCGGCAGCGCTGCGCAGCGACTCCGCATTGATGGGGCGCTCCAGCAAAATCACATTGCCGAGGTTTTTGAACCTCAACCGTGTGTTCACGCCGCTTTTCCCGGTGATCGGCGACATCAGAAGAACAATCGGAAAGTCGGACCAGGACGGCTGCTGCGCAAGCTTGTCCATGAGTGGCGTCAAATCAGTCTCGTACAACGCCTCTTCAACGATGAAAGCCGCGCCGACTGGCCTGTCGAGCTGTGCCAGCAGGTCTTCATACGCACTGCATGCGCTGCATTGAATGCCATCGCGCAAAAGCACCTGCTCAATGACTTGTGCATCGCGGCCCCGTGGTGCCAGCACCAAAATGCGCTCTTCATCGCTAGGCGGTGGTTGCATTCTTTTCGTCCTGCACGAGCATCATGGGCGTGATTCCGCGGTATGTCGGCAGCCCGGTCAACACGCCTTCAAATCCTTCCAGCGCCTCGCCCACCTCAACGCCCTGGTGATTCAGACGCAATTCGTGGATGGACTGGGCATGATCATTGGTGCGGCTTTTAATCACGGTCACCGCACGGCGCAACCGGCCGCTGGCTTCAAAAAACCGCAGCAGCACGGTTGCATCGCTCAGATAGCTGAGGTCGACATCGCTGCGTACCTCACCGATCAAGCCATGCTGGCCCAGGACAAGAACCGTCGTAATGCCTTGCTGGTTCAGGTAGGACAGCAGCTCATGCATTTGCAGCGTCAAATACTTTTCCCCGGGCATGGCATGCAGGTAGGCATTCAAACTGTCGATGACGACAAACGTGACACTGTCCGTCTCGACGGCTCTGCGCAGCATGTGCGCGAACTCGCCCGGGGCCAGCTCCGCCGGATCAATTCGGTGGATGGTCAGCTGCCCATTGCCAATATACGGGCGCACATCCATACCCAGGGCGGCGCTGCGCACAAATAAAGTGCCTAATCCTTCGTCAAACAAATAAAAGGCTACCCGTTCGCCACGCTTTAAGGCAGCCAGCACCGCGCGAATCGACAGCGTTGTCTTGCCTATGCCCGAAGGGCCCACAAACAGCGTACTGGTACCGGGAACCAGCCCACCGCCCAGCAGCATATCCAGCCCCGACGAACCAGTGGAGCGCACCTCGGGAGAAAATTCACGGCCATGCTCGGCCGCAATCAAGCGAGGAAAAACCGTCAAGCCACCGGTATCGAGAATGAAGTCATGGTAGCCACCGCGAAACTTGATTCCGCGCATCTTGACCACGTTCAGGCGCCGCCGCTCCTTGCCGAATTCCTGGGCAAGTTGCTCAAGCGTGATCACGCCATGGGCAATGCTATGGAGCTGCTGGTCACCAGACTCCGAGGTCTTATCGTCCAACAGCAGCACCGTGCATTTTCGGGTCGAAAAATAATTCTTGATGGCCAGGATCTGGCGCCGGTAGCGCAACGAGTTCTGCGCCAGCAAGCGAAGTTCGGACAAGCTGTCAAACACAACGCGCACCGGAGCCACCTCATTCACCACATTCATGATGCTTTTGGTTGTCTCGCCCAGTTCAACCTCCGAGGGATGCAGGATGGACTGTTCCGAGTCAGGGTCCATCCCCACGTCATTGACCAGTTGGAACAGGGAAATCTCGTCAATGGACCAGCCATGACTGTCGGCGATTTCATGAAGCTCCTCGGCTGTCTCGGACAGGGTGATGTACAGCCCTTTTTCACCGCACCTGACACCCTCCATCAAAAACTGAAGCGCCAATGTGGTTTTGCCTGTGCCGGGGGAGCCTTCCACCAGATACACACGGTTTTGCGACAATCCACCGCACAAAATATCGTCCAGGCCTGAAACGCCAGTGAGAATCCGGGGTGATTTAAGAATGACTTTTCCAGAAGACGTACTGTTGTTCAAGGTTGAGAGTCTGTTTGTTGAGGGGTTAAGAGGGTGTGAGCCAGTTTACTTGGTTCACTAACTAAGCTGAGGGTTGGCAAAATTACCGCGTAACCAAAAAACCTGAACGAGTTGTCCAAAAATTCTTTAGAAGCCATAAAAGCTTGACCTGTCACCCACCACCCAAAAGCTTTGCCAGCGCACTGACTAACCAATCACCACAGGCCCCTTTGCCGGTCTCGTCATCTGACTTAATTTTGTCAGTACCCCTTGCCAACTCAGCCTCTCTGAACTCGCGTCAGCGTTTCCTGAACACTGACCGACCTGTTGAAGGGTGGGTAGATGCCAGCCGCATCGCACACCTCGTAGGCCTTGGCTACATTTCCAGTGGCATCAACAACTTCAAAAAGATGCAATTCGTAGGCTTCTCCATGCCGCTGCACCGATTCCTCAGCCCCCCGGTAGACACAGCTGAACCCTTGAGGACATGGCACATATTTTTCATATTCTTTCATCTGAACAAGCTCCTGTAGATGAAAGCAATTATTAAAATACCGCCCGGCAAATGCAATGAGCCACCTGGACTAATCGCTGTCAGGAAAATCTGCCGCAGGGCTGCCGCGCATTCCGGTCAGATGGGCCTGGCCAGCGCCTCGGATGCCTTGCAATGGTCGAAAAAAGCGTTGAGTTCAGTTAATTTATCAAACACGGCATCAACCCCGAGATCCAGGCAGCGGCGCCGAACACCAGCGGTGGCCATGTTCGTCAGCACCACGATGCGCTGGTGAGGCAACCGGTTCTGGCAGGCCTGCAGAACATGCATGCCGCTGCCATTTCGCAGCACCACATCCAATATCAGCAATTGCCATTTCTGCTCGTATCTGGCGATCAATCCCACCGCTTCGGCCGGGGTCTCGGCCACGGCAATGACTTGTACACCAGCCAACTCTTCCATCATCGGTATCAAGCTTTCAGCAAGCTGCTTGTCGTCATCCACAAGAATCGCAGTGATGGTCATAGTCGTTTCGAAACCTCGTTCGGATTCATTGTTTAGATTTGTCAGGCTGCCTGTGTAAGACGATTTCCAACAACCGTGCGAGACGCATTTTGCAGATCATGAGCCCTGCTTTTCTGTGCCTAGGCAAGTTAGGCGGCAAGTCATCCAGTCATCCACAACACGCTCAAGCTCCAGCATTGTGCAAGGGCCGCTTTATTCCCACCAGAGGCTTTAGCCCATGCGCTCCGAAAGCCCTGAAAAACTTTGTCCGCCTTATTGCGTGGCCCAAGTTTCCCCAATAGTGTTTCAAATCTTCTCAAGCTGCTCAGGCAACGAAAAGGAAAATCAATAGGAAAAACTATAAAAAACAACCCTCAAGTTTATGCAAGCAAACTAAAAAAAATCAAATTTGATAAAAACCTGCGCCAGAAATGTGATTTTTAACACATCAATAAGAGTTAGACATTGCCCTTGTAAGAAGGCAGCTTTAAACTAAATTTACTTTTAGTTTCCAATAACGTTAGCTCAACATCGGCACCCCAGAAGGGTATGTCCATTCCCACCATTCTCGAGGAAGACTGCAAAGCGATAAGCGATAACTTATTACTTGCCTTGGACGAACTCACGGATGTTCAGGTTATTGCAGTCGCTGAAACTCCCACTGCGGCAATTGCGGCAACCTTGCAGTACGCGGGGCAGTGGGAACTGATGATTCTGGATCTTTTTCTCAAAGACGGAACCGGCCTGAATGTTTTGGAAGCCTGTCGCAACCGGTTGCCGCATCAGCACATTGTCGTTTTGACAAGTATGGCCACACCTCAAATGCGGCGGCAGTGCCTCAAGCTTGGCGCAGATGCCGTCTATGACAAGTCCAAAGAGCTGGAACAATTTTTCGAGCGCTGCAACCTCTACCATGCGACCTGATGTTAAGGGTGCCAGCTGGAGCGCAGCCACCCTTGACAGTTAAAATGAGCTAGCCCCCCGAATCTCCGGACATGGTCCATCGCTTATCTTTGAAGATAGGAGTAGGACTATGAATATGAATAGGCATACGGATACTGTGGAAGTCATCCTTAAGGACCAGCGCCGCAGGCGCTGGTCGCTGGCAGAAAAGTCGGCTCTGGTGCGCCGCTCCTACGAGCCGGACATGAGCGTGTCGCTGGTGGCGCGCCAGGAGGGTGTTTCGGCGAGTTTGCTGTTTCAGTGGCGCAAACTGGAGCGTCAGGGCGCCTTGACGGCTGTGTCTGCGGGGGACTCCGTCGTGCCGGCGTCCGAGCTGGCCGCCGCCCGGGCCGAGATTTCCAAGCTGCAGCGCATCCTGGGCAAAAAGACCCTTGAGAACCAAATCCTCAAAGAAGCGGTGGAGCTCGCTGCAGAAAAAAATG